>JBIKNX010000078.1:0-11186 GCA_044358435.1 Luteolibacter sp. | reverse complement strand
CCGAAGAGGCTGAATTACTCCTGAGTGGATAAAACCACCACGCTTAACGACGCACAAAATGAAAAATCAAACTCCTCAGCCAATGAGGCTTAAAAAACACGCCCATTTTCCTTTTTAGGGTGATACAATTCATCATTGTTGTCCGCGCGAAGGCGGTAGACATATTCCAATCCCGCAAAGACAGTCAGATCGGGGTTGATGGGTTCTTTGTAAAAGATATTGAAAGTGTAGGCATCGGAAAGGGCTGCATTGCCTGTTCCGAAATCGAGATCCGGATCCGTGCCGTAGGAAATGCCGAAACTCAATTGGCCATCACGAGGCAGATCACCGAAGTTGATCGAGGCGCTGTAGTAATCGTAGTCCGTCTCACTGTGAATCCAGCCATGATTGTAACGCAAGGTGGCGAATGTTTTTTCCGTGAACCAATAAGAGATACCGGGTTTGATTTGTGTGATGCCATCCTGCCACGTGGGAGCATAGGATCCGAAATTCATTTCATCTACATCGAAAAGCAATTCCAGCTGCGGGTTCAGCCTGTATTGCAGGCCGATGGAATAGCGTTCGCTTGGCAAGAAGTCGGCATCTTGAGTCAGCGCGATTTCCCCGTGTAATTCGAGTGCGCTGCCCGCATACCATGAAGCGTTGAAAGCATACATGATATCATCTCCGTCCGGAGGCCGATGCATCATGTCGACACTGCCGCCAAGCAAGAGTTTTTCCTCATTCAGATAGTAATAGAGGTCGACGCTTTCCTTTTGCCAACTGTCGCGATCCTTGTTGAAAAAGCTCCAGCTGTAAGCGGGAACGAGCGCCCACGGATGGGCTTGCCCGCCCGGGGTCGGTTCGGGTTTCAGGTTTCCGGCTGATGACACGCTGTCAGGAGATTGGCCGTAATGGTTTTCGATCAGACCCATCAGGATCAGGAGGATCAGGGATGTTTGTTTATTCATGATCAGGCGCATTGGAGTATTCCTCCGGTTAGGTTGTTTTTGATCAAGTCATCGATGGTTTTTTCGAGTGACCATTCCGGAGTGAAACCGGTGAGGTTTTTCAGCTTGTCCACATTGGGTTTGCGCTGGGTTATTTGATCAAAATGCTCGCCGTAAGCCTGATCAAATGGAACGAAAATGATCTCTGACGAGCTGCCGGTGAGGTTGATCACAAGCTTTGCCAGATCAATAATACGGATCTCGCGGGTGTTTCCGACATTGAACACTTCAGCGCTCACGGGTGCATCGGGTGCTGTCCCGATATTGGCGAGTTGGTCCAGCATCTTGATCGTGTCACGGACATCACAGAACGAGCGTATTTGACTACCATCTCCAAACACCGTCAGTGGCTGCCCGGTTACCGCCTGCTGAATGAAGCGTGGAATGACAAAACCGTAAGTTCCGGTTTGATGGGGACCGACGACATTGAAAAAGCGCGGGATGATAACCCGAAGTCCATATTCATGACCATAAGCCCTTGCCTGGACTTCATTGACAAGTTTGCTCAATGCATAACCTGTCAGCCCTCCTTCTTCCGACGAGTAGGTCAAATTGTTGTTCTCACACAGCTCCTTTGCATGATGTTTGTGGCCGTATACCGAAGAACTCGAGGCAACAATGATCTGTGCCTTGCTCTTGCAGTTGGCGGCGGTCTCCAGCAAGCGCTCGGTGCCACACACGTTGACGCGGATCACGGTTGTGGGCTCTTTGATAACACGGAACATACCGACGACGGCAGCCAGGTGATAGATCCGGTCCGCCTTGGTGACCTCTTCGGTTAGCCGGTTCCATTTCAGGAAATCCGCCTCGAAGAATGTGAACCGCTCATGCTCGACCAGCTCACTGATATTGTTCAGGCTGCCCGTGCTCAAATCGTCAACGGCAACAACCGTATCGCCTCTGTTGATGTGAAATTCAGCCAAATTCGTGCCGATGAAGCCCGCTCCGCCAGTGATTAAAATATTCATGTTGTAATGGATTTGATTTTCGCAGGATGGCTCTGACGGGTTTTGAATCGGTCAGGACAAGCCACGGAAAATGGTTTATGTCGGTGATTTCTTTTTTGAAACCAACGACAGAAGTTCGTTGCGAATGCATGAGCATTCATGTGACCTGACCGATAGCGAAGATTGATCGCGTTCTTCTGAGCTGAGCATCAGGAATTCGCCTATTCGGTTTAGGTGATATTTCCATTCACCTGATTCCGATGTTTGGGTTCGATCGGACCGTTCCCTTTTTTCTAACAAAAATTTACTGCTAACGTCGGATCCAATAAAGTCAGCGGCATCATGAATCCCTTTGCGTCGAAGTGTGGGTTTGATGATCTCAGTCGCCTTGCTTGCAATGCGATTGGTAATTGGAGGTATGACCGTAAGACGGGTTTCTGTTCCGCCTGTGCCTGCATGCCTGTTGCATGAAATTTCGGGGACAACCGAACCGCTTCGGTGAAACCGGTATAGGCTGGGCGCCGGCATCATCGATCAGAGGCGGCGTTCCTTGGAATTTTCTCATATTGGACTAGCCAGCCGAAAGTGGGGAGGTTTAGCATCCCGGCTTGTTAATTTTGACCCTATGAAAGCACCCATTACCGTTTCCATCACAGGAGCCGCCGGCCAAATCGGCTACGCCATTCTTTTCCGCATCGCATCGGGATTTGTCTTCGGTGACGATCAACCGGTAAATCTCCGTTTGATTGAGATCGAGCCCGGCCTTCCCGCGCTCAGGGGCGTGGTGATGGAGCTCGAGGATTGCGCCTTTCCATTGTTGCGTGAAGTGGTGGCGACCACGGATTTGGACGAAGGCTTCAAGGGCGCGAACTGGGCGTTTTTGATTGGCTCGGTACCGCGTAAGGCAGGGATGGAACGTGCAGATTTGTTGGGGATCAACGGTAAGATTTTCACCGGTCAGGGACAAGCGATCGCGCGTTCGGCGGCAAAAGACATCCGGGTTCTGGTTGTGGGCAATCCATGCAACACCAATGCGTTGATCGCGATGAACCATGCGGCGGGCGTTCCGAACGATCGTTTCTTTGCGATGACGCGTTTGGATGAAAACCGCGCGAAGAGCCAGCTTGCGATGAAAGCCGGTGTGCATTGCTCGGATGTCACCAATCTCTGCATTTGGGGAAATCACTCTGCCACCCAATATCCGGATTTCACCAACGCGAAAATCCAAGGCAAACCTGTCACCGATGTGATCACGGATCGCGAGTGGTTGGAAGGCGATTTCATCAAGACTGTCCAACAACGCGGCGCGGCAATCATCGCAGCCCGTGGCGCATCTTCCGCCGCATCCGCTGCAAATGCGGCGATGGATACGGTTAGAAGTCTGATCCATCCGACCCCGGCCGGCGATTGGTATTCCGTCGCCATCTGTTCCGATGGATCTTACGGAATCGAAAAAGGTCTCATGGCTTCCATGCCCATCCGCACCAAAGCCGACGGTAGTTGGGAGGTCGTCCAAGGCGTGCCGGTCAGCGCGTTTTCCCAATCGAAAATCGATGCGACTATCAACGAGCTCAAGGAAGAAAGAGATGCGGTCAAAGATCTGATCGGTGGTTAACCCGAAAACGGTTGATGGCGGCTTCAATGATCTGGAGAAAATTCCGATTATTGCGGGCCAAACGGACCGGGTAGGATAACTTTCTCGAATTCATCGATGCGGATTTGATAGCTGCTGAAATGTGCCGTGGTTGCTCATCCTGGCGCTGGAACCCCGTTCACGAACCATCATTGAGTGTCGAAACGGAGGCAGGATTTTGGTGATTGAAGGCTTTGAATCGGCTCGGGGAGGGATTTTCGGAGAGAAGCAAGGCGATGCGGACATCGGCAAAGCGGCCAGCCGGACGCTGTGGGACGAGCGGGATTTCGCGCGCGGGCCTGAGATTTATCGGTTTTTGCCGCTTTTATGATCCATCTTTAGTCTTGCAAAGGGCGGCTGACCTCCTAGTTTCGCGGTTCGTTTTTCTTTTGTCTGGCGAGCGGTTGGAGCCCCGGTGCCCGTCAGACGCATCTTTTCCGGGGCAATTGTCGGAAGGGAAACGTAAACAAACTAACCAAACCATTAACCAAATATGAGTACTGCAATCGCAGAACCAACCAATAAGGAATTGAGCGACCTGATCGACTCCAAGTTCACGGAATTCCGTGAAGGTTCCATCGTCAAAGGCACCATCCTTGAAATCCGCCCTCAGATCGTCCTTGTGGACATCGGCTACAAATCCGAGGGCGCCATCCCATCCAACGAGTTTGAGGATGAAGAAATTGAAATCGGTGATGAAATCGAAGTGCTCCTCGAGCGTCTCGAAAACGACGAAGGCATGGTCGTTCTCTCCAAAGAGAAAGCCGCCTACAAACAAAACTGGGACAAGATCGTCAAAGTCTATCAAGACGGCGGCCTCGTTCGCGGCAAAGTCAAAGCCGTTGTCAAAGGCGGACTCACCGTCAACGTCGGCGTCGAGGCTTTCCTTCCCGGTTCGCAAGTGGATATCATCCCGCCGAAAGATCTCTCCGAATACGTGGGCAATATCTACGAATTCAAAATTGTCAAAGTCAACGACGAGCGCAAGAACATCGTTCTTTCCCGCCGGGAAGTTATCGAAGCCGAGCGCTCCGAGCAACGCCAGGCGTTCCTGCAGACCGTCAAGATCGGCGACAAAGTTGTCGGTGCGATCAAGAATATCACCGACTTCGGCGCATTCGTCGACCTCGCAGGTATGGACGGATTGCTTCACATCACCGACATGTCATGGGGTCGTATCAACCATCCTTCCGAGTTGCTCCATATCGGGCAGTCCGTGGATGTTGTCATTCTCGACGTGGACCGTGAGAAAGAGCGTGTATCGCTTGGCCTCAAGCAAATGTCGGACAATCCATGGGAAGACATCGAGCGCAAATACCCCATCGGACAGCAAGTCAAAGGACAAGTCACCAAGCTTCTCCCATACGGCGCGTTCATCGAAATCGAGCGCGGTGTCGAAGGTCTCGTGCACGTTTCCGAGCTCAGCTGGGTCAAACGTATCACCCGTCCATCCGATGTTCTCGAAATCGGTCAGGAAATCACCGCTGTGGTTCTTGGCATCAGCATCGAGGAACAAAAAATCTCGCTCGGTGTTCGTCAGCTCGAAGGCAACCCGTGGGACGAGATCGAACTCCGTTACCCGGTTGGTGCGACGATCACCGGTCCTGTCCGCAACCTCACCGCTTATGGCGCGTTCGTGGAACTGGAAGAGGGTATCGACGGTATGATCCACGTCTCCGACATGTCATGGACACGTAAGATCAATCATCCATCCGAAGTTCTCAAAAAGAACGACGAGATCGAAGCCATCGTCCTTGCGATCGACAAGGCAAACCAGCGCGTTTCACTCGGTATCAAACAAACCGAAGGTGATCCATGGTCCGCAATCGACGACCGCTTCAAGGTCGGCGACCTCGTCAAAGGTACGGTTGCCAAAATCGCATCGTTCGGCGCGTTCGTTTCCCTCGAAGGTGATATCGACGGTCTCATCCACATTTCGCAACTCAGCGAAGACCACGTGGAAAAAGTCAAAGATGTCATTAAGGTTGGCGACGAAATCGAAGCCCGTGTCATCAAGGTTGACAAAGTCGAGCGCCGTATCGGTCTCTCGATCAAGGCCGTTGGTTATTCCGAAGAGCAACTCAAGAAAGAAAGCGCCAGCTTCGAGTCCCTCCGCCCATCCAGCGAGATGGTCGGTCTCGAGCAAGCCTTCAATCTTGCTGCTGCTGCCTCCGAAGAGTGGAGCCCGGGCGACGACAAGTAAATTCCATCCGGGCCGTAGCCCCGACACATCGGGGTGAATTATACGGTCCGAGATTTTCAAAAAGCCGGACAGGTTCTCCTGTCCGGCTTTTTTTATTGGGCAGGGACGTTTATTCTTAAACGTCCATATCTGTCGGCCTGCAATACCCCCATCGGATCCGTTATGTAATAACCGCTCAAAGATATGGACGCCTGAGGATAGGCGTCCCTGCCTAAATCCTTGCGTAAACGATCTCTTGGGCTTGAATCAAATGATGAAACGCAGGCAATTTTTCAAAGGCGGGGTGGTAACTGGTGCTTGGGTTGGGATCACCGGAGTTTCGGCGGAGGAGCTTCCAAAAACGGCATCCGAAACATCGGGTCCGTTTCATCCCGTCGTGGAGCAGAAAGACAAGGATTTCGATTTAACGAAAGTGGAGGGCAGGGATGGAGTGGCGAAGGGTAAGGTGGTTGAGCTTGAGTGCTCGGTTGTGGGAACGGATGGGAAACCCGTCGAAGAAGCCACGGTGGAGATCTGGCAGGCGAACGCCGCGGGTCGTTATCATCACCCGCATGATAAAAACCCAGCCCCGCTCGATTCTGATTTCCAAGGTTGGGCCATCGTTCCGAGCGGGAAGGAAGGGAAGTTGAAATTCAAAACGATTGTCCCCGGTTCCTATCCCGCATCGAAGGATTGGTCGAGACCGCCACATATCCATTTCAAGGTCACCAAGATGGGCTATATGGAATTGACCACGCAGATGTATTTCCCCGGGGAAAAGCTCAATGATACCGACCTGATTCTTCAGAAACATACTCCGGAG
This sequence comes from Luteolibacter sp., assembly GCA_044358435.1. Classification (GTDB taxonomy): domain Bacteria; phylum Verrucomicrobiota; class Verrucomicrobiia; order Verrucomicrobiales; family Akkermansiaceae; genus Luteolibacter. The sequence continues at coordinate 4,612 of JBIKNX010000078.1, read as the reverse complement.
CAGCGGGAGCAATTGATCGCCAAGCTTGTTTCCCAGGATCCCCCGACATACGGATTCCGAATCGTAATCGAAAAAGTTTGAGCGTTTCTGTAGCCATAGGGGCATTTTCTGAGACACATCGGATCTCATGAAGCGTCTCGACGTCTTCGTAGTTTGTATCTAATGTACAGCTATGAAAAATGATACACAGGACGCAAGGCCAACCGGGAGCAGTAATCATTTCCGTCATCATGAGAAGCACAGGCACCTTGATCCGGTTTTCGGTGGTGACTGGTTCGCGCTGAAGGCGGAGGCTTTCGCGCGTTTTTTTGGCACTCCTATCTTCCTCGTGAGTCAAACGTTTATTGTGGCAATATGGATCGGGCTCAATACCGCAGGCGTTTTTCATTTCGATCTATATCCGTTCATTCTTCTGAATCTGGCATTCAGTTTGCAGGCGGCTTATGCGGCGCCACTCATTCTTCTCGCTCAAACCCGTCAGGCGGATCGGGACAAGGCGCATGCCGATGCCGATGCGATGCATCGGGAAGAACTCGCCCGGTCAACAGAGAGACGGATGGCTCTCGCTGCCGAGCAAGCGGAACAGATGATGAAGCTCATCCAGCAAAATACCGAGCTGACAGAGATCACGAAAACGCTCGCCGAGCGGATCGAGGTGCTGACTCAAGAAGTGCATCACAGGATTTTATTGGATCAGTGAAACCACAGATGATTTGCTTTGTCCTCCAAGGTTCTGGTGTCTTTGCGTCAAACAAGGTTTGGGCTTTTTAAAAATGAGGGAGGAGGAACAAAGGAGGCAGGGAGCTGATTCCATCTAAAAAGGCCTTGGATATCCCAAATTCGGAATTCGTCTAAAACTCCGGCGGTTTGCGTAGGGATTTTTTCTGGGAAAGGATGCGTTTGTCGGCCACGGATTGCTGTTTCGAACGACGCGAGCGGCGGCGCTTTTGACGGCGCATTTTTTCAATCGCCTGAGTTTTTGCGGAGGCTTTGCCGTTGGCGATGGCGTCGAATTGATCACACAGCTCGCGGCGGGCGAGGAAGCGGTTCATTTCACGGGATCGGTCCATCTGGCACTTGATCGCGATGCCGCTGGGCAGGTGCTTGAGGAAGACGCAATTGGAGGTTTTGTTGATTTTCTGTCCTCCCGCTCCAGAGCCACGGACGAATTTTTCCAGAAGATCCGCCGGATCGATCCCAAGCGACAGCATCCGCTGTTCGAGGGCGGTGATTTTCTCTGGTGAGGGAAGATTCATGGCGGGACTGAGTTTTTCTATAATATTGCGAATCTGTTTGAAAGTCGGACCATACCCTGTTGAGTATTCCTCACCGATGAAAAAAATCATAATCTTCCCAGTTGCTGTTGCCGCGTTATTTTCTGCCGCGCTTCATGCTCAAGTGAACGATCGCACGGCTGATTTCAAAGTCGCTGCCGGATTCAAGCTTGAGCATATCTATGAGGTGAAAAAAGAGGAGGGAAGTTGGGTGGCGTTGACCGAAGATGGCAAGGGTCGTCTGATTGCTGCAGATCAATACGGTGGACTGTTCCGCATCACCGTTCCGCCGCTAGCGGGGGGAGAGACCAAGGTTGAGGCATTGGATATTCCGATCGGTGGAGCGCACGGATTGCTCTGGCATGAGGGAGTTCTCTATATTGCGGTCAATGAGCGGTCGCAAAAAAATCCAGTGGAAACGGGTGTTTGGAAAGTGAAAGAAACGGCAGCGGGTTGGGAGCAGCCCGAGCTGGTCAAGGCGATCAAAGCGGGTGGTGAGCACGGGGTGCATTCCTTGATTCTGTCTCCCGACAAGAAGTGGGTCTATTTGATCACTGGAAACTTCGCCCATGTTCCGGAAGTCAACGATTCATTCGCTCCCAAGGTCTGGAACGAGGATCAGCTCCTGTTGCGAAATCCGGATGGCAATGGCCATGCGGCGAACGTCTGGGCACCAGGTGGATTCATCGCACGATTTCAACTTGATGGTTCAAATTGGCAGCTCGTTTCGATGGGACAACGCAATACCTATGACGCCGCGTTCCACGATAACGGCGAGTTGTTCGCCTACGATGCGGATATGGAGTGGGATTTCGGAATGCCTTGGTATCGTCCCACACGGATTTCCCACATTGTTCCGGGCACCGAACTGGGTTGGCGGAATGGCACAGGAAAATGGCCGGCTTACTATGAAGACAGCATGGCCCCGGTTCTAAATATCGGTCCGGGATCGCCGACGGGGATGCTGGCGGGTCGCGGTTTCAAAGCTCCTGCGAAATATCAACAAGCGCTGTATGCGTTCGATTGGACCTTTGCGACGATTTACGCCGTGCATCTCACACCGGACGGTTCCTCTTTCAAGGCGGAGAAAGAAGAATTTGTCGCCGGTGCCGGATTGCCACTTACCGATGCGGTCATCGGAAAAGATGGCTCGATGTATTTCGCGACGGGTGGTCGCCGTGGAAAATCCGATCTCTGGAGAGTGGTATATGCCGGTAAGGAATCCACCGCACCCCAGTTGGCCAAAGGTGGCAAGCATGCGGACAGGGACAAGCTTGCCGAAATGATCCGTGATCCGAAAAAATTTGATGCCGAAATCGCGCTCAAACACCTCAATTCAGAAGAACGCACCTTGCGTTTCATGGCGCGCACCGCCATGGAGCGTTCACCGGATGCCGGATGGACCGGTACAATTTCCGCTCAGAAAGACGCATGGTCGCAGATTCTCGGACCGATGGCTCTGGCTAGGCTGGATGGTAAAAAACATCGCACCGCAGCCCTGGAAACCTTGTTGAAGGTCGACTGGAAGTCGCTTTCCCAACCGCAACAGATCAACTGGTTGAGAGCGGCAGGTCTGGTATTCATCCGCAGTGGTGAACCGACGGCGGAGGAGAAAGCCGCAGTGCTTGCCAAGATCGACGCGTCTTATCCCGCGACGGATCGCTCGATGAATTTTGAACTCGCCCGCATGCTTTGCTATCTTCAGGCGCCGAACGTGGTTTCCCGAACCTTGAAATTGATGGACGAGGCTCCTGCGGCCGATGCGGATGACTGGAAGACTTTGGTGGAGAGAAATTCTAGCTATGGCAGCGATATCAACAGTGTGATCAAGAATCACCCGCCGACCGCTCAGATTCATTACATCTATTGCTTGAGAGCTGTCAAAGGTCCTTGGAAAGGCGATGAGAGAAGACGTGTTTTCAACTGGTTCCGTGAAATTGAAAGCCGCAGCGGTGGCAACAGCTACGCCAAATTCATCGCCGCGATCCGTAAACAGATCTATGAAAACGGCACACCTGAAGAACAAAAGATCTTTGCTGCCGAAGCTAAAGCTCCTGATAAAAAACCGAAAGCCCTGCCCCCGGTCAAAGGTCCGGGTCGTGACTGGACAATGGAGGAAATCAAGAAAGTCACCAGCGAAGGTCTGACCAACCGAAATCTGGAGAATGGTAAAGCCATGTTTGAGGCTTCGCTGTGCGCGTCCTGCCACAAATTCGGAGCAGAAGGTGGCGCCCAAGGTCCCGATCTCACCAATCTTTCAGGTCGCTTCAAAGTCGAGGACCTCGCGCACTCGATTGTCGATCCTAGCCAAGTGATTTCCGATCAATACGAGTTCACCGAAATTGTGAAGCACGACGGAACGACCATCACGGGTCGCGTGCTCAATGAGAAGGACGAGATTCTGATTTTGGGGATTAATCCCTTTGATTTCACCAATCAACTGGAAATCAGCCGCAGCGATATCAAGAGCATGGCGCCATCCAAAGTGTCACCGATGCCTCCGGCCATGATCAACCGTCTGAATCCGGATGAGCTCAAGGATCTGTTCGCTTATTTGTTAGGGGTGAAATAATCACCCCTTCAACAAATACCTTGAAGACCAAAGGTAGTTCCAACCCGAGATTACCGTGAGTGCGACGGCGATGCCGAGAGTGATCGGCATCAGCCAAGCGTTCTCACCCGAAGGGGTGGTGAGGGTGTGGAGAAATTCCAGCGAGGAGGGGATATTGGTCATCGTTTCAAACGTCAGCCAGATGAGGCCGGCGATGAGGTAGATGAGTTGGAAGGTGGTTTTCCATTTCCCCAAATTGTCGGCAGCCAGAACCTGACCTGCCTCGATGGCGATTTGGCGGAGACCGGTGACGAGGAATTCCCGGCCGATGATGAGGGCGGTGATCCAGACGGGGCAGATGCCTTTGGCGGTGAGAAATACGAAGGCCGCGCTAACGAGGATCTTGTCGGCGAGGGGATCGAGCAGTTTGCCGAGGGGGGTGACAAGGTTCATTTTCCGAGCCAGCCAGCCATCGACGTAATCGCTGGCGGCGGCGACCAAGAACAGGATCAGGGCGGTCACATGACCCCAAGTGCTTTCCCAAGCCACGAAAATAATGAAAGCGGCTGTCAGGATAAGACGAGAGAGGGTGATCGCGTTCGGAAGGTTCACATGGGGAATTTGCGAAATTGATGGAGAAAAGGCAACAAGGTGTTGCACAGAATCGCCCAGTCTCTTATTTCCCCGCGCAGGGAACTCCCGAAATAATTATGAGCAACAGTGACTTTGGACTAATCGGACTGGCCGTCATGGGTCAGAATCTTGTGTTGAATGTGGAATCAAGAGG
>JBIKNX010000257.1:0-3270 GCA_044358435.1 Luteolibacter sp. | reverse complement strand
GGTCTTTGCGAATACTATTTGCGGACAGGTGACCAGAGTGTGCTGCCAGTGATCAAGCAGATGACCGAGGAACTCAGGGTCAACATGTTCAATGGTGGCTGGAGCGGACGCGGCGCACCTGCTGCTTTCACCTATTCCGTCGGTACGGGTCAGGTTCACGCCTCAGGAGTGAATTGCATGTCGTTCCTGCTCATGGCGAAATTGTGTGGCGTGGAGGTCGATGACTACATGTTTAGGGAATCTTTCGCGCAGTTTTATCGTTTTGCCGGACACGGCAATGTGCCTTACGGTACCAACCTTCCGGAAGGGGGATTCCGTGACAACGGCAAGTCCAGTGGCCTGGCCTTTGGTTTGGGCGCGGCAGCGATGATCGCCCCCGAGGGTGAAGCTTCTGTTTTTGCCAAGGCGCGTGACAACACCGCGATGAAGGCGTTTTATGCAACCAATTGGTTCCATGCGGCCCATACAGGTGGCGGGATGGGTGAAATCTGGCACCATACCGCGGTCAATCAGGTGCGTGAGAAGCGTCCCGTAGCTTTCCGTTCCTACATGGACACCAGACGTTGGGTCATGGATCTTTCGCGGCGTTTTGATGGGAGTATCGGAATCGCAGGTATGGACGACCGCTATGACACGTCCGAGACCGAGGACAGTCACGGCTGGGGAACCTATTTCGCATTGACCTACACTCTGCACCGCAAGCATTTGCAACTCTTTGGTGCGCCGCGCAGCAAGTGGGCGAAGTCCATGCCATTGGCGCGTCCATGGGGTAATGCGGCGGACGACATTTTCCATTCCATTGAGCCGATTCCGGGCGGTCCCCTGAAGTTGGAAATGCTGATGAAAGAGAAAGTTGAGACGGACGCATCAGCGGCAGTGATTGCGAAACTCCTCGCTCCCTCCGTTACCGACGAGTTGTTGCTCACCTACATTCATCATCCTGAATATGACTTGCGCAGTATGGCGATGGATCAGGTTGTGAAACGAGGCAAGGACGGGATGGTACTGCCCTTGCTGAAGTCCACTGACGCGCGTCTCCGCCAGGCAGGATTGCTTGCATTGACCGGGATGTTCAAAGGTAGTCCGCTGCCGGCGGACAAGGTGACGCCCGATATGTATAAGGAGGTCGGCAAAATGCTCAATGATCCGAATGAGTCATGGTGGGTGGCTCTGCATGCCATCGAGGCTTTGGGTCGTGCCGATAAAAGTCTGATTGCCACATATCGGAACCGTTTGATTCAGTTTCTGGATTACGACTGCATCTGGCTTCAAACCGCTGCGGTCTGTGCTCTCGCCAAAATTGCCGCAGAGCCGTCGCAATATCAAACCGTGTTGCCTGTGATTTTAAAAAAGGCGGCGTCATTCACCGTTGATTCGTCTTCCGGACGGTCTACAAAAGCGATTGCGGATGTGTTGAAGACCGCAGCTCCGGAGGTGAAGACCTTTGCCAATCCTTTGTTAAAAACGATTTACACAAGCATGCCCGATGTGCTCGCAGAGCCCAATACGGGTGCTGTGATGGGTGGGGGAGCAAAAGTCGTCCGCTCGCGAGTTGGAAACATCGTGCAGGAATTGCCGGGAGGGCGTGAATTTGTGGAGAGAATTCCCAAGACCACACTGGCCTCGTATATCAGTGGCAAGGAATCCGACATGTATCATTACAGCGGTAAATTCACACCGAACAAGTCACTTGTCGGCACTTGGGCATGGGCAATTTATCCTCAGCCCAGCAACCCGAAAGAAGTGGATGCCAAGATCCACGCATACATGTATCCCAAGAATGGCAAAATACCGGACAAAATCGAAAATCCGAAGGATGTGATCCAGATTCTTGATGGTGGAAAGATCGCCAAGTCGAAATTTTTCGGCGGATATTTCTGGTCGGGTGATACGATCATCGGGGTCAATGATGACCAAGCTCTCAAGATGGAAGTCAGGACGGTCAATGGGCGGGACTTCCTCATTATTGAGCGCGGCGGATTCAATGCCGTGCCGGACAGCGATGAAGTCAAGCAGGTGTCCAAAGACTACCATTGCGGTTATCATGTTTACATGAGGCAGAATTGAGGATTCGTGGATCCCGTGCGCAAATTCCTTTTCTTTGCCAATGATCGTAACCTTCGTCAAAAATCTTTTGCGAGAAGCAGCGGAGAGAATGTTCGATCAAAACCGCTACGGGCGGAATGGGATCCGGAGTTTCCATTCCATAAGATTGCATTCCTTTGTTGCGACCTCTCCGGGAATTTCAACTCATTTTCATGGACAGCTATAACACTCCGCTTGTTTCCGATCCATCCAACATCCAGTTGCTCAGAAGAGTGGGAATGGTGATCGGGATACGTGACGAATGCTTGGATCAGTATCGGAAAATGCATGCGGAATCCTGCTCGGGAATTCGTGATCTATTGGTGAAATACCATCTGCGGAATTATTCGGTCTTTGTGCAGCGGATCGGCGATCGTTGGTATGAGTTCGGTTATTACGAGTATGCGGGTCGTGATTTTGAAGGAGATATGGCAGCGCTTGGGGCAGAACAAAGAAATCGGGAATGGCAGGAAGTCTGTGAGCGGATGTATGTTCCGCTGGATGATGAAACGGGTTGGGTCAGGATGGAGCAGATCTTTTTCAATCCATGATGGCATGGCTTCGGGATCGACATCAGCCCTTGCCCATTTTAGATTCCGGAAATGTTCAATATCGTATTGGTCGAGCCGGAAATTCCTCATAATGCGGGGGCTGCGGGACGGCTCGCCCTCGCCACAGGCTCGGCATTGCATTTGGTGAAGCCTTTGGGATTCTCGCTGGATGACAAGTATGTGAAACGAACCGGTTTGGATTATTGGCAGGATGTTGATCTGCATGTCTGGGAGTCGTTGCAGGAATTTCAAGCGGCGATGACCGGCAAGAAAATGTGGATGCTTTCAACCAAGGCTTGTCATTCGCCCTGGCAGGCACGGTTTTCGCCGGGAGATTGTCTGGTCTTTGGTAAAGAGACCCAAGGCTTGCCCGCGGAGATGGTAACGGCAGCGGGCGATGCCGCATTGAAAATTCCGATGGCGCCCGGCGGGACGCGGAGTTTGAATTTGTCGACCGCCATTGCCATTGTCTTATACGAGGCCGTCAGACAACAAGCACCCGAGTGGTAGGGCCGGCCAAAGTTCACGTTCGGATCTTTGTCCGCCTCTTCATCCTATTTTGTTTCCATGATGATTTGGTCGTTCTTGTCGATCCGGATGTAGTGGGGCTCCCGTTTTCCCACATGTCTGGTTA
>JBIKNX010000077.1:0-11252 GCA_044358435.1 Luteolibacter sp. | reverse complement strand
AGAACTTTCACTGGTTTTTGAAGGAGTGTGAATGGCGCTTCAATGGAGGTAACCATCAAATGCTCTTGAAGCAGCTAAAATACTGGGTAAAACAGTCTCAGCAGTAAGCCTTAGCTAGTACAGCCCCAAACAGAATTCAAAGACTCATCTGGTAAGCCTGGAAAATCAGACCCGGCACCAGAAAACAGGCACTGGTAAGAATTTTGATATCGCAGATTTGAAACCGTTGAAACGTGCGGTTCAAAACCTGTAACAAAGCCGCCCCCGTAAGGATGCAGTAGAAAAAAGGCCGTGCCGTCTGGGATTCCGCCTGAACCGCAAAAACCAGGGCAAAGGCTCCGAGTAATGTCAGCGGCAACGAGATCTGCCATTCATCCGGGTAGCCGCTTTCTTGATTTTTTTTGATCAGAGCCCAATGTTCCACCGCAGCCGAGGCGATCGTGGAGAGCAGGGCAAAGCAGATCCATTCCCGCGAAAAGACAAGATCATGGATCGACAGGTTAGGCAGATAAACATGCGCCATCATGGAAATTCCAAACGCATAAGCCACCCCTGCCAAAAGATGCTTGGGATAGGATATCTGACCTTCCGGAGCCGGGGAGAAATTCGCGAGAGCGAAATAGGCAATGATCAAGATCGCCAAGAGCAGCAGCCTTACATAAATCGACATGGGAAAACCCCAGAGAATGAGCGCGAGCGATAAAATCCCTGCGCCAACGGCAGAGGGAACAAGACGGCCGCGCATCGCATGAAGCGGATCTTTCGGATCCGCAATGAGCGCGCTTCTCAAGAGTTTTGCTGCGATTCCCAATGCCCATACCATCAGACCCAGCGCCACGTAGGCCTGCCATGGATGATAGTTCACTCTCCATGTCTTCGCGAAAATAAACAGCCACGACATCGCGATGAGCGGGGCATCCAATCCCAGCAGATAAACGTGACGCCACCATGGCTTGCGAAGAATTTCCACGGGGCAAGTTTCCAATGAAAGCAATGAAACGCAAGCGCCGACTACGCTACCGGAAAATTCATCCTTATCACACAGTCAGGCGAACCATGGGAGGGATCGGCGCTCCGATGGCTTCCGCCGTGGCCCGAAGCAATTCCATCTCCAGATCATCGACCTTTCCGTCATCCATCACCACCAGCGAACAAAGCCGGAGAACCTGTTGTTTTACCAGAGGGGTGGAAGCATCCATTTTAGCCAAAGCTTCCGCCACTTTTTGCAGGTCAACCTCGGTTTGATAAGGCTCGCGACCCGTATGTTCACGATATTCCTGGAAAGCTTTGCCTACCACCCCTTCCCCACCGGAAACTTTTCCAAAGGCAGATAAAAGATTCATCATCTCGTTTTCGATCTCTGCAAGCTTGCGGAATCTGATCGAAGGAACCGCAACCATGCCCGTCCCGATTTCCACATGCCTGCGGATGACTTGTTGGAGCATGAATTCGAACATCTCCACCTGACCGTCCGCTTCGATGAGTTGTTGTGTCAGGCTGATAAAATCACGGGCCTCCCGCGCATCCATTTTCCGCAACCAAGCCAATGAAAGATCAACCACGGCCAATTTCTCAATGGAGCTTTTTTGCGCCATTTTCTCACTCCAGGCCATCACTTCGCCGGTATTCCGCTCATCAAAACCACGCGCCCTTAGGATATTTCCGGCGCTACGGAAACCTTCCGCATGAGTCGACACCAGCAAACCCAACAACAAGGCCTTTGCCTGATCTTTGGAAAACTCCTGACCGTCCTGCCCGAATTCAAGACCCCTTCGGATCGATTCACCGACATGACTGTCCATCCGGGCATCGGTTCCGAAAATCTCCGGACGGTCACTCGCGGCAATCGGTTCAACATGACCCGAGAAGCCCATCGCCCCACTGAACTCCTGTTCGCTTTCCAGAATGGCTGCCTCTGACATGTGTCCATTCCAATTCGGATCGATCGCCTTGATGCGCATCTCCAGAGGCGGATGTGTCGCCAACACGGAATTCAAACTGCTGCCCGCAAAAAACATGTGCCGCGCCTCGGCGGCCGCAGGAGCCATGATGTGACCATGCTCGGGAAATCCGCCGATCTTTTTCAATGCTCCGGCGATCCCATCCGGCAAACGGGTAAATTGCACCGCCGAGGCGTCTGCCAAAAACTCCCGTTGCCGCGAAATCGCCGCTTGAATCATCCGCGCGAAAAGCACCCCAACCGATCCCACCAACCAAAGAATCAAGCCCGCAACCAACAAGGCCAGCATCAAGTGCCCGCTGTTTTTTGAATCCCGTGAACCACGGAAATGCCTGATCGATTCCATCAAAAAACGACCCACCACCGAAATCATCACCAAGCCGAAAATCCATCCCATCAGGCGGATGTTGAGTTTCATATCGCCGTTGAGAATATGACTGAACTCATGCGCAACCACACCTTGAAGTTCCGCCCGATTCAGCCGCTCCAGCGTGCCGCGTGTCACCCCTATCACCGCGTTCGCGGGATCGGTTCCTGCCGCAAACGCATTGATCCCAGGCTCATTGTCCATGATCCAGACTTCCGGGATCGGAACACCGGAAGCGATTGCCATTTCCTCCACCACATTCAACAGACGTCGCTCGTGAGGATCTCGGGTATCCGGATCGATGGCCCGCCCACCCAAGTTTCCGGCAACCACTTTGCCACCCGCGGAAAGTTGTGTGAGTTTGATCAGACTGCCGATCAAAATCAACCCGCCCACAATCACCGTCGTCCACAAAAACAACTGGGGATTCCACCAGGCCAAATCACTCGCTTTCGCAACCACATGGATTCCCTCGGAATTACGGCCGCTCAACTGCCAGCCGATGGTGACACAAAGATAGATCACCAGAATCACTCCGATCACAGCCAAAGCGAACCACCAGACCAGAAGGCGGGTCGATTTTCTAGCACGCTCCTGTGCTTCGAAAAAGTTCATCGGCGTGGATGGTTTGGGAAAGCTCAGAATTGAACCTTGGGAGCCACGCGCTCGGCTTCCGCTTCAACCTCGAACAAAGCGGCTTCATGAAAAGAAAAGATTCCCGCAATGATGTTGTTGGGGAAAACCTCACGTTTGTTGTTAAACGCGAGCACCGAGTCGTTGTAGGCTTGGCGCGAGAACGCCACTTTATTTTCCGTGGTCGTCAGTTCCTCGGTGAGCTGCATCATGTTTTGGTTCGCCTTGAGATCCGGGTAAGCCTCGGATACGGCGAACAAGCGACCCAACATGCCTCCAAGCCCTGCCTCCGCATGACCCAATTGACTCAGCGCTGCCGGATCCCCGGGATTCGCAGCGGCGGCGACGCGCGCATCAGAAGCCACGTTTCTTGCGGCGATGACGGCCTCAAGGGTTTGACGCTCATGACCCATGTATGCCTTCGCTGTTTCAACCAAATTCGGAATCAAATCATACCGACGCTTCAACTGCACATCGATCTGCGAAAATGCATTTTTGTACATATTACGCAAACGGACGAGACCGTTGTAAACGACCACGACATAAATTCCGATCAATGCAAGAATTCCGACAACTGCAACAGTGACAATCAAATTCATACTCATCATGAAACGATTCTTAATGCATGAACCAAAGAATGACCAATTTTAATTTCAACAAATCCGTCACCTTATCTGCCGCGACCACGTCCGCCACCTCCCCACATGGGCTGACCCTTCAAAAGCCGCTCTTTCATTTCGGCGGGAATCACATCCGTTGAATTGATGTAATCGGTGGCTGCAGCTTTGTCTTCCTGCATCCAGCGGGCCGCAAGCACACCCGTGGCGCGGCTACGTTCACCTTCATCCGAGATCATCGCCGCCACTTCGACAAGCTGTGCAGGAGGTGTGGTGCGATTGCTCCAAATGTAGGTCTCCGCCGCGCGATCCTTAACCGCTGATGATGTCTGTGACTGAATAAAACCCAAGGCTGCCGCCGAGTCGGAGGCGGCCCATATCGGCATCACCTCACGCATCGAATCACTTTTAGCGGCATCATCAAGTGTGTTGAACCAATTCATCGAGCCACGCACATCCGACTTTGCATAATTTTTCGCAACCCTTGGCACCGCATCCGCCCGAGCTTCCAAATCCGTCATTTTACCCAACTCCGTGGCCGCCAGTGCGGGATTACCCTGCGCCAAACCCTCAATCGCGGCAGACATGGCATGCGCACGTTGACTTTCGGGTAGACCGGCCACCCAAGCGGCCGCCTGATTGAAATCCTTTTGTGCCCATTGCTTGGCGATGCTTTCGTAAGCTCCACCCCGTGCCTCCTCGCTGATTCCGGCCGCCATACCGACCGCTTTCATCGGATCGGATTTCGCAACCTCGGAAATCACCGTGCGCATTGCCGCAGCACTGTTGCTCGACAAGCCTGAGGCCCATGCCATCGCCGCAACTGGATCCTGTTTCGCCCATTCGCCCGCGATGATTTCGGATGGCCCTTGGGCACCCATTCCTCCGCTACCACGTCCGCCCATCATGTTCATCATGGCAAACTGGCCGGGATTTTCCGAATAATATTTCGCAGCATTCACCGGATCCGCACTCGCCCATCCTTGCAAGACGGTCGGTCTGACAAAAGCCCCGCCGAAGCCCATGGTATCGGTGTAGGCCATCGCCGCGGTCGGATCCACTTCCGCCCATTTTCCAAAAAGCAAGACTCCCGCAAGGATACGCTCGTTAAACGGCAAGGATTCCAGTTTGTCCGCCTCGGCAGAAAACTGAGTCGGTCCCAATTTGGAATAAAAATCCAATAAGGACTGCACCCGGTTGCTCTGGCCGGGTTGGCGATAAATTTCATCCAGGCTTCGCGATTTCCTGTCATTTCTGGGGGCTCGCGATGCATCCAAACTGCTGCGGTCCGCAACGCGCGTACGCATCTGCGATTCAACCGATGCTGTCTCCGTTTGGGGCTTATCACCAGATTTCCCAATCCCAAAGCCCACGCCCAAACCTATTGCCAGAGCCGCACCCGGCATAATAAGAGTTGATTTCATATGATTTAGAACAAAACCCCACCTAAAACCGAAAGTTGCGTACAGTTTTGGTCAAATGAACAAAAAAGCCGCATCGTGAGATGCGGCTTTTTGTGAAACAAACTGAAAAACAAACTGAAATAAATATTAACGTTTCGAGAACTGGAAGCGGGCGCGAGCACCTGGCTGGCCTGGCTTCTTGCGCTCTTTCATGCGCGGGTCACGGGTCAGGAAACCTTCCGGCTTCACCAGAGCGCGGTTAGCGGGATCGACCTTGGTGAGGGCACGTGAAATCGCATGACGTATCGCGATGGCCTGCGCATTTTTACCACCGCCCTTGACGACGACTTGCACGTCGAACTTGTTGACCATGTTGACCACTTGAAAGGGCGCGATGACGGCGTTTTGAAGATCAATCGTCGGAAAGTATTCTTCAAAGGTGAGACCGTTGATGGTCATTTCTCCGGAACCTTCGGTGATCCGTGCGTGGGCAACAGCGGTTTTGCGGCGTCCGGTGGAACTATGAGTGACAGTAGCAGGCATAATGTTTGGAAAAAGATAAGTTAGCGAACTTCGTGAGCAACGGGTTGCTGCGCTTCGTGAGGGTGTGACGCACCGGCGTAAACTTTGAGTTTGCCGAATTGAGCACGACCGAGACGGGTTTTGGGAATCATTCCCCATACCGCGCGCTCAACCAACATGGTCGGACGGCGCTCACGGAGTTTGTGCGGAGTTTCGACTTTCTTTCCGCCCACATACCCGGTGAAACGGGTGTAAATTTTTTCGGTTTCCTTGTTTCCACTGAGCACGCATTGGTCGGCATTGATGACGATGACGAAGTCGCCAGTGTCAACGTGGGTCGTGAAGATCGGCTTGTTCTTGCCACGGAGTAAACGTGCGGCTTCTACGGCGACTTGGCCGAGAACTTTGCCTTTGGCGTCGATCACATACCATTTGCGTTCGACTTCGTGTGGCTTGGCGGAAAATGTTTTCATTTCGATGTAATAGAGGAAACTTCCTGAGGGCTTGAAATCGCTCTCAACTGAAGGGGCGCGAAAGCTAGGCAGCCGCCTGCCACCTGTCAATCGGGAAATCTTTAGAATTTTTCGATTTTTTCGCACCCCCCTCGAAACCACCCATTCCAAAAGAATATGGCGTTTGTGAAATTTCTCTCGCCCAAGCCCCCCAAGCCACGCAATCTCCGCGCCCTATGCTCAAAGCAGGAATCGTAGGCCTACCAAACGTCGGAAAATCAACCCTTTTTAACGCAGTCACGCGCACCCGCAAAGCGGAGGCGGCGAATTATCCGTTCTGCACGATCGACCCGAATGTCGGCATCGTCATGGTTCCCGACGAACGCCTGGCGGTGCTTTCCAAAATCTCCGGATCACAGAAACTCGTCCCGACCGCGATCGAATTCGTCGATATCGCCGGTCTTGTCGCCGGAGCATCGGAAGGAGCCGGCCTTGGAAACAAATTCTTGGCCAATATCCGTGAGACCGATGCGATCGTCCAGGTTGTCCGTTGTTTCGAAAACGATGACATCATTCACGAACTGGGCTCCGTCGATCCGATCCGTGATATCGAGATCATCAATGCCGAGCTCATTCTCGCCGATATGTCGGCTCTTGAGAAACGCCGCCATAGCCGCGAGAAAAAAGCCAAGGGCGGCGACAAGGAATCGAAAAAAGAAGTCGAGCTCATCGACATCATCATGCCTCACCTTGATCAGGGCAAGCCCGCGCTGACCATCGATTTTCCGGAAGATGATCTGGAGATCGTCAAAGGGTTTTTCCTCCTTTCTTCAAAACGCACCATCTATGCCTGCAACGTTGCCGAAGGCGAGTTGGCATCCGCCGTTGAAAATCCGGACTCCCATCCGGAAGTCTCGAAGGTTCGCAAATTCGCTGCCGAACACTCGGGAGCGCAAGCCGTGGTGATCTCCGCCAGGATCGAGGAGGAGCTCTCGGATTTGTCACATGAGGAAGCCGCCGAATTTCTCGCCGACATGGGCGTGAAGGATTCCGGTGTTTCCAGCCTCATCCGCGGAGTCTACCACTTGCTCGGTCTGCGCACTTATCTCACCACCGGCGTTCAGGAGACCCGCGCATGGACCATCACTCAGGGCGACAAGGCTCCTGCCGCAGCGGGTGTCATCCACACCGATTTCGAGCGCGGTTTCATTGCCGCGGAAGTCGTGCACTATGACGATCTTGTCGCTGCCGGCTCCAAAGCCGTGGCGAAAACCGCAGGCAAAGTCCGCATCGAGGGCAAGGAATATGTCGTTAAAGACGGCGATGTGATCGAGTTCCGCTTCAACGTCTGATCAGGAAATCGTTCAGCGGGAATCCGCATCCGCACCGGCTTTATCCTGTGGCTCGGCCGGAGTTTCTTTCTCGATATCTTCTTTGTTGACCATCGCTTTCAGCAAGCCCTCGCCGGTATCCTTTTCATGCCGCGTGCTGGCTCCATAGAAAAAAGCGCCGGCAACCGCGATGAGAGCAAACAGGATAAAGCCCGAGCCTATCGTTACCGCTTTGGATTCGGAGAACTCATCCCTATCCGAATTTTTTTCAGCTCTTTCGGCTCTCTCACGCCTTCTGGCTTTCTTGAGCTGCTCACGTTTTTCAGCCTCCTCACGTTTTGCGGCTTGTTTGGCCTCCTCACGCCTTGCAGCTTTTTCACGCTTCTCGAGTTTGATGTCCTCTTCAGAATCCTCGAAATCCTCATCCTTCTGATTTTTTCTATTTTGGGACTTCTCTTCTTTAGCCGCTGGTAATTCGGGAAGTTTGTCCAAATCATCTTCTTGCTCATCGACTTGATACTCGTCGGCCGCTGGCAAGATGAGTCTTTCCGACTCGGATGCCAACTCAGCAAGCTCTTCTTCATTGAGGGTGAAACCGAATTCAACACCCCCCAGTTTCACGACCATCCCGGTTTGCAAAACAGCCACTTGATGACGGATACCGTCGATCTTGATCCCGTTGGTCGACCCAACATCGATCAATTGGTATCCACCCTCGACCCGCCGCATCTCGGCGTGCTTGCCGGAAACCGAGCCGGAACCGACCACAATATCGTTTTCATGATTGCGACCGATGCTGACGACCTCTCTTTTGAGATCGAAACGATAAGGCTGCGGAGAATTTTCAGGGACGGTTATGGTGACTCGTGGCATCGGACTTCAGGTAATGAAGACACTTCTAAGGTAAAATTTCAGAATGTGCAGCAGTAAATTCCGCTTGGATCACAATTCTTTCCAGTTGCCAGCCAACCGGGTATCTGCTTGCTTTCCAGCACCATGTCAAACGCCACCAACGTCCTCTCCACCGGAATTGAAATCATCGGTTCCATTCGTTTTTCCAATGACATGATCATCGATGGGAAAGTCGAAGGTGAAATCACTTCCGACAAAGGCAAGGTCACGATTGGTGAAAATGCCCAGATCAAAGGAGACATCACCGCCGGAGAGGTCAAGGTTTTCGGCAAGATCGAAGGCAAAATCACTTCGCATCGCTGCGAGCTCAAAGACAAGTCCAAGATCACCGGAGACATCAAGTCCAAGGTATTCTCGATGGAAGAAGGCGCCCAGCTGACAGGTCGCACGGAGATCGGAGGCTGATGCGCCTCAGGTTCGAGTCAATCCACGGTCAACGCAAATCTCTCGATCTCGAGACATCTGCCGGTTGAAGGATCGGCCGAAACGATTACTCCGCAAAGTTTGACCGCACCTTTCGCGATCGGGAAACGCGTGGGCATTCCCGTCCTGAATCTCCAAACCACGGATTCGACGCAGCGCCCTAACACCGATTCCTCTGGTCCGCACATCCCCGCATCGGTCAGGTATCCCGTGCCGCCGGGGAAGATCGTTTCATCTGCCGTTTGGACATGGGTATGGGTGCCGACCACCAAGGTTGCCTTACCATCCAGCATCCTTCCCATGGCAATTTTCTCGGAAGTCGTCTCGGCATGGAAATCCAAAACGATCACCTTCACACCTTGTTCCTTCAATCGGTCGATCTCCTTTTCTACGGCGATGAATGGATTATCCAAAGGCGGCTGAATGAAACTTCTGCCTTGGGCCTGAATCACGCCGACTTGGCATTTTTCCGTTCCCAAAACCACGCTGCCGTTTCCGGGCGTTCCAGCCGGATAATTGATCGGTCGCAACAACCGCGGCTCGGTTGGAAAATAATCCACAACCTCTTGCTGATCCCAGACATGGTCGCCAGTGGTGATCACCGCGGCACCGGCGCGCAGCAGATCGATGCTGATTTTCGGAGTGATGCCTTTGCCCCCCGCCGAGTTCTCGCCGTTCACGATCACAAAATCGATCTCATGACGCGCACGTATACCGGCCAAGTTTTCAATCACCGCCTGGCGACCCGGCTCGCCCACGATATCGCCCAAAAACAATATACGGATTGGTTCCGCGTTTTTTATCTCGCTCATTTCAAACCAGTTGTCCGTGAATCAATCTCACAAACAACCCAAAACTCTCGAAAACCTCACAAAGTCAATTTTTCGGGAACGGAGCGGTCAGGAAACGCTCATGTTGAGAACGGATCGCGTCCTCGAACGGGGCGAAGCCCAACGATTGCGAAGACCATTTCAACGCGGCCTTGCGGTCGCCTTGAGCGAATTTCAGCTCCGCCATCGTATCCAGATATGCCGCTTGCTCGGGCGACATGTCGATAGCTTCCGCGAGATATTTTTCCGCTTCCGCGAGTTTAATTCCGGCACGCGAGGCAAACCATGCGGCCGTGTTACGGGAATTATGGGATTTCGGATATTTCCCGATCACCTCGACCATGAAGCTCCAGGTGTCCGCAAACCACGCTTCCAATTCCCTGTTCAATCCGGCCTCTCTGAGGGCTGGGAAAAAATCATCCGCCAGAACCCCGTCGGTCATGAAATCCTCATGGATGGATTTCAGGGTCTGCAGCGCCCTTTCCTTGTTTTCAGGCAGGATAGACATCGCTCTGGAGAGATCCGCATACATTCTGGACTTTGCGAATTCAGGCAGAGAATTTTCACGATAGGGTTCGCAAGCCTGGATGTGCACGACGACCTCATGACAGGAAGCCGCCAATCTCCAGTTCCTGTCCCGCACGTGTTTTTCCGCGCATTTTTCCAGTGCGGTCAAAAAATCACCATCCGCAGGATCAGCTTCAAGTACGGCGCGCTGGAACCAGATGTCGGCTCGCCGTTTATCGCCTCCATAGACATAATACGCTGCGATGCGCATGGAACTCGCAGCGGAGCCAAGGCATAATTTTTCGGCCATTTCATCATGCTTGCGTGCTTCCCGTTCCATACCGGCACGGCGCAAAGTCGCGGCCAAATGAGCATGAACCTCGGGAGACGCGTGTGTTTTTTCCCCGGTAAAATCCAGTAATATTTTCGCCGCTTCCTCCCATCGCCCCGCGGCTGTGAGATAAATGTCAATCGAGCCCCATTGGTTTGATTCCTTTTGTTCCTGATCCAGCATGTCCCATGCCTTGAGCGTGTTCCGCACATCCTGTTGCTGGATACAAAGCGTCATGATCCGCTTCGCATATTGCATTTTCAAATCTTTGTTCTTCTCATCCTGAACGATCTTCCAGATCCGGTTCATCCAGGTTTCACGGGACTTTCCGGGACTACCGCTCATTTTGAAAATCGCCATCATGGCCTCCAACGCCTCCCTGTCTTTCATCTCCGGATCGATTTCACGAATCCAATCCAACCATTCCATGACGATACCCTCCTCACCAAGCGCGGATGAAAAAACCTCACCCCATCGCTCGACATCCTCACCCGCCCATTTCGCGAGATGTTGAATGGTGAAATGCGGCGCTCCGATCTCACCCATAAAAAGTCTTGATATGACTTCCCAATAAACTTCCTGATTGCTTTTTTGAAGATCTGTCAGCGGTTGGCCGAACGCTTTGTCGAGTTCTTGATCCAGACCTCTTTTTTCCATAAACGCCGCCATTAGGACCAGATTGAGAACGATCGAATCCGGATAATCTCCCTCTTCGATTCGGACAAATTGCGCCTTCACCCATTTTTCATAATCCGGCTTGACCGGATCCAGTCCAAGAACTTCAAGCGCCTTGCCAATCTCTTCCCGAGACAAATAATAAAGATAGGCCATGGATGGATTTTCCTTGTTCCTGGATTTTTCCACCATCGAGAGCTGACCTAGGGATGCGAGGGAACTCATCGCAAGATTTCTCTGCATTCGACTGTTGGCGGTCAGGGATTTCACGAGCGGATCAAAATCGTTT
>JBIKNX010000076.1:0-11264 GCA_044358435.1 Luteolibacter sp. | reverse complement strand
TTCATTTCCGAAGCTGTTACGGACAAAGGTCATCAAGGAGGCAAGTTCCACAGGCGTCATACCCGCACCCTGTGCCGGCATCACTCCGGCACCATAGACTTTTCCACTGCTGGTCGGACCTTGGATCCCGTTGAGAACAATCATCGCGAATTTTTGAGTATCGCCGATGACAAACTTGGAACCAACGAGCGAAGGGTAATTCGTTCCGTCACCCTTGGCATCTGCACCATGGCAACCGTTGCATTTCGAAGCATAGATATTTTTGCCGCGGCTGCTGAATGCCGCAAGAGCCGGCTTGGAAGCGGGTCCTTTTGCTGCGCCACCCGGAATCTCGTCGCGCACGTAATTCGGCCGGGTGAGATCGCCGTATGAGAAAAAGTTGCCGGCGCGGCCGAGAACAGCTCCGGCGACCAGCAAGACGATGCCGCAAGCAACAATGACCCAGAGGGCAACCGGTTCGTGGCCATTGTCTGCGATTCGTCTTTCACGCAACGTTGCTGCGCTTTCAAGCTCAACACGGCCATGGGCCTTGGTGACATTGATCGACTCGTCAAGATCGGGTTTTGGATTCGATTGCGGACTGGGCGAGGACATGGTGGGAAGTTTTGCGATGGAGAGTGGAAAAATGGTATGGAAATCAAGGTGCGGTTGCGGTTCCCGCAGCCGGTTTGGCAAAGTTGAGCGAAGGTGGAACAGGTTGATCTTTTTTCAAGGACAACAAATAAGACACCAGCGCACGGGCATCGGAGCTTGGGACGATTTCAATGTCGCCCGCAGCATCAAGTTCAAGCGCACCTCCGTTGGGGATTCCATGAATTTTCTTTTCCTCGAAGAGAAAGCGGAACGAAGGGCAAGCGGAATGGCTGTATGCGGCACTCGAACGGGGATTGTGAAGATGGCGGTAGAGCCATGCCTCGGGGGAAATGTCCTTGGCGTAAGTATTGACCACGCGGACTCCCAGATTCGAGAGATCCGGACCCAGACGGGTTACGCCGATCTGGGCAAATTTCTCACCTGCATAGTCGTAAACATTCGTTTCACGACGGCTGTCACCACGCTGATCCTCGTAAACCATGCCGCCGAGGTCCGATCGATAGATATCGTTACCAGCGTAAGTTGGACGAACCAGTTGGGAGTGACAGAGGTAGCATCCGTTTTCAGCGTATACCTTGGAGCCATCGGCAATGCGTCCGGCCCGCTTGGGGATGAAAACAGCGTTGGTTCCGGTGGCATCTTCCCCCATCGGGATGGGCTCGATCGAGCGCATCTTGAAGTAAGGAACGACAACAACGGCCAACCATGCGACTCCGAAACTTGCGGAGAGACTGAGGAAGAATGTGCGGAAACTCATGTGAGGATTCTGGGTAAAAGTGTTTAGTGGGCTGGTGTGACTGTGCCCGGGCCACAATTGTCAATATCGCCTTCCTCCCCGTGCGGACTACCGCCGTGGTCGGATATCAGGAGTGTCGGGTGGATACTGCGACGACCTAGGCGCAACCACATGACCAACAGGTGAAGGAAAAAGAAAATGTTCGAAATCAGAATGAAGCACCAGGCAATCGTCGTCGCCCAGGCATACGGATAGGCGCGGAATGCGATCGCAATCCATGGTTTGTTGAACTCCTCTTGACCCATTCCCTGTTGCAAGCCGCCGAAGACAGCAACCAGGGCAATAAGAACGATCCCGTAAATGGAGATGAAGAAATGCATCTTGATGAGGCGTCTCGAAAGCCACTCGCGGCGGGTGATGCGCGGAACAATGAAATAGATCGCACCGAACATCACGAAGCTGAAGAACGCGTAGATCGCGAGAATTTCGAAACCGTAACCTGACATGGAGAACTGGCTGAGCTTGAGAGTCGAACCGGGTATATTGATGAATGCGGCGCAGAGAGCCATCACGATCAAGCCGAACAAACCGGCCATGGTGAAGCGCAGAGTCGGGCTATGAGCAACCACATCCTTGGAAGACGAGGCCGTTTGGAGAAGATTGACCGCAGCGCTGAGTGCCGGGATGAAGAACAGAATGGTTGCGGCGGCGCCGACATAGGGAAGAAAATAAGGAATCGGCGCACCCATCAGCTTCTGCATGCCGGCCCATGGCATGATCGCGGCAAGGGACCAAAAACCCATCTTCGCCATCGAATAACTTTGAACGGGCCTGCCGGTCACTTTGGGAACCAGATAATATGCCGATCCCAAGGCAACAGGTGTGAAGAACAGGAAGATGATCGCGGACTTATACCACGCAGCGATACCGGCCGCCATGACCGGATTTCCCGGAGCGAGGTGGATCAGAATGTTTGCCGTGACAAATACCCATGGGAACCAGAGCATCGCTGCCATCAAATACCACTGGGATATGTAAACCGTGCCCTCAGGACGGACCTTGAATTGAACAAATGACCAGATCAGGATCGCAATATAGCTGAGCAGCAGCACCGGCCAGGTGAAAGCCGGAAATTCCATCCATGGAATACCTGTGCCGTTACCGGAAAGAATACCGAGGACACCCAAGGTGACGCCCAGGTTCCATATGTGACCGGCAGTGAGAATCAAACCGGCGGCCTTGCAGGTTTGGCGCGACAACCGGGACATCAGCCAGATGATGATTCCGAATGCGACTTGGAAACCCCAACCATAGACGAGCAGATTGAGATGAGCGGCCTGAGTGCGTCCGTAAGTTAGAAACGAACAACCATCCAGGAAGCCGGGCGAATGGACTTTTGCAGAGGAAATAATTCCGAGAATTAGGGAAACGGCGAGCCATGCCGCGCCGCTGGTCAGGAAAAACATCACAGGATGGCGAAGCGAGCGGTCGATTCCGGCTCTCAGCTGGGCATCCTGAAGATTGGTGTTTGAAATTTCTGTAGACATCTGGACTGTTTAAATCGTTAGAGCTTCTGACTTACGGTTTGATGAGATCTTGAACGGTGACTTGGGGTTGACCGACCTCACTGCGCAGTGCCTGCACCTCTTCGGGTTTTACCGCAGAGGCTTTGTTCCCGAAGCTGTTCCGTATATAGGTCAGCACACCTGCGACTTGTTCATCGGTTTGATAAGACAATGCCATCATTCCTGCAGGGAAATCGTATACCTTGCCAGCCACTTCAATCGGACCCTTTAATCCACGCAGCTGAATACGCACCAAATTGGAGACAGGTCCGGTCACCCATTCCGAACCGGCCAGCGGAGGACCGGCAAGCCCACCTTCGCCATTCTGGCCATGGCAAGCGGCGCATACCAAATATTGAGCCTTGCCAATTTCCATTTGGGCAGGATCGATCGGCGCGGCCTCTGCAAGTTTCTTGGCCGTATCGGAACCCGGAACCAATTGGGCAGGAATTTCGACAGCAATGGGGTTGGATTGGGTCAGCAATTTCGCAACATTCGGAATTACCGAATCGATGGCCTCTTTGGGCAGGAATTTCGCCTGCTCGACCACGACCCCAGCTTTGACACCTTGGCGGATTTTCGCCGCAGCCTCTTCGGGCTCAGTGCCTTTTTTGAACCAGCCGAAGGCGGCTGCCGCGCCTAAAATGACGAGCAGCAAAACGGCAAAGAGTGTGAGAATTCCGAGGCCGTCGATGAAGGCTTTGAAACGGATCAGTAGATTATCGCGAGTGGGGTCCATGCGGTTAGATGAAAAAATCAGTTGGAAAGATTTGCGGATTCGAGGATGCGAGGGTCACGGTTCGGATAGAGCGAGTGTTGGCCCAACGCACGAAGGAGAACAAAAATGAATGCCGCGCCAAGGGTGACGAAGGCAAGGATGTCGCCCCAGAAAGCACCGGGGATGGCGGGCACGATATCACCGAAAACCTTGTGATTGATCCGTCCGAGCGAAATACCGCGCTCAGGAATGGTGATCAGATAATGATCAAGCGCGTGCATGCAAAGCGTATAGATCGCGACGATCGAAAGATATTTGGGATTCTTTTTCAACCATGCTTGGAGAAGTACCACGAAAGGAACAACAAAGTGTAAAAACACGAGACAGATCATTCCGATGTTCCAGTTACCCGTGTTGCGAATCAGAAAGTAGGAAGTTTCTTCCGTGATGTTCGCATACCAGATCAGGAAATATTGGGAGAAAGCGATGTATGCCCAGAAAGTCGTGAAGGCGAACATCAGTTTACCCATGATGTGGAAATGTTCGGGACCGGTGACATGCTTGAGATGTCCTTTACTTTTCAACCATGCCGTAACCAGAACGATCACCGCCATAGAGTTAAGCGCGGAGCCTGCGAAAAGGTAAACACCCCACATCGTGGAGAACCATTTGTAATCCTGACCCATGAGAAAATCGAAACCCGTAAAGGTGATCGTCAGAGCAAATACGATGAGAGTGTAGGTCGAATGAAAACGGGCGCGGAACAAACGCCGGACGCCGGGATTCGGATCGGTATCTTGGGCGGTGGAAAGTTTACGGAGGAAATAGATCACTGCGGAGAGACCGATCCCGTAGAAGGCGAAACGTCCCAGCCAGAACGGAATATTCATGAACCAATGCTTGTTGTAGAGCAGATGATCGGAATGATGGAGATGTTCTTTAACAGAACCACTACCGGCTTCACGGTGGATGTTCATCCACTCGAAGAGATATTGGTTGACCTGTGGGAAAAGCAAGGGAATGCCGAACAGGAAGATCCAAGGAAAAGTGGAACCGACGTTCTCAAAAGTGCGGCGAACGGAAGTCCCCCATCCCGAGTTGGATACATTGTGAAGCAGCGTCCAGAAAACACCACCGATGGAAAGCGTCAGGAAAAAGTAATAAGCGAACACCCACGAGTAGGCATACGTTCCCTGAAAAAACTCACCAAAAACACCGAACAGCGCGAGTAAGCTCACGATGGTGCCGCTCGCGGCAACGATGAATGATACGGTTTTGATCGTGGCGATCTTCGATTTGTCGAGGTGATCGCCGTTGATGGCTATGTCTGCGGATGTGACGTGATGGGACATCGGAAAAATTATTTGGATGCGGATGCTGCTTGTTTGGCGGCTTGGAGAGTGCGGACGTAGGAAATGATCGCCCAGCGGTCACGGACAGGAATGTTGGCTCCGTATCCGCCCATCATGCCCTTGCCATGGGTAATGACATCGAACATGCGACCGTCGGGATATGATGCGGAATTGAACGGATCGAGGTGCAGGTTGGCGATACCCGGCACGCCATAATGGGAAGTGATCCCCAGGCCGTTTCCGGTTTCACCGTGACAGGCCGCGCAGTAAATCCCGAAGCGCTCTTTGCCACGTTTGATGAGCTGGGTAGCTGTCTCCTCGGAATCGAGTCCAAGCTCATCGGGCATTCCCGTGCCGAAGTAATCACCGACGTGACCCGTGTAGTAGTAACCCGATTGACCACCGAATTCGTATTCGGGAATTCCACCTATCTCCTTGCTGCCGGACTCGTTGAACCCAAGTGGCTGGGTGCCGGTGACAGGTTGGCGAGATCCTTGGCGATCCGCGAAGAAATGGCTCGGGGATTGGGCCTTGAGTTTGTCTTGATTGTCCATGTCAGGAAACACCTGGATGGGCGGCTTGGAAAAATGCTGACCACGAAAGCCCAGCATCCCGACAACGAGAACTGCGACAATGGCGTATGCTAAGAAAAAGTAGCGCATGGCTGATGATGGATTGTGCGGGTATGAAACGGGTTAATTCTGTTCTTCTTCGACGAGTTCGATGTTCTCGCCGCCGATATCCGCGAGCAGGTCGCGGGTGCCTTGCGGGCTGAATTTTTCATCACGTGCCTCAATGGCGATGAAGAAACCGTCATCCGTCGCACGGTGGAATTGTTTACTGGCAAACAAGGGATGGTTGAGACGTGGCAACTGTATGAGACCGAGCAAACCGAAGAGCACAGTGAAACCCGAGAACAGGATGGTCAGCTCGAACATCACCGGAAAGAACGCCGGAATGGTGAAGATGTTCGTGGGTTTAGCTTGGACAACCGTCGGGTAAATGACAACCTGGGTCACATAGGCGAGAGTGAAAGCGGTGGCGGTTCCGGTGATGCCGCCGAAGAAAACGAACCATGGGAGAATGGAACGTTTCAAACCCATCGCCGCATCTAGTCCGTGGACAGGATAAGGGGTGTAGCAATCCCATTTGCTAAAGCCCGCATCTCGGACTTTTTCCGCAGCCTTGTAGAGCGCCGAGGCGCTTTTAAACTCGGCGAGATAGCCATAAACTCGTTTTCGGGTAGTGCTCACGTGTTGGAAATTTGAGATTTGGAATTTAAGATTTGAAATTTATTTATCCTTCAGCTCCTGCTGGTAGGCGGGAATGACTTCGGCTCCGGCATCCGGGTGAGATTCGTTGTCCTCAAAATGCGGATCGCTCTCGAGTTTTGTCCATTTCACCTCGGCAATGTTGATGCATGGAAGAAAGCGGAGAAACAACAGGAACAGGGTCAGGAACATGCCAATCGTTCCGATGAAGAGCAATTGATCCTGGGGCGATGGAGAGAAAGTTTTCCAGTCACCCGGCAACCACATGCGTGCGAGTGTGGTGACAATGATGACGAAGCGCTCATACCACATGCCTACGTTGACGCACATCGCCACAATCATCACGACCCATAGGTTCTCACGGCACGCTTTGAACCAGAAGACCTGAGGTGAGAGAACGTTGCAGGACATCATCGCCGCATAAGCCCACCAGTAAGGTCCGGCGATGCGGAATTTGAAAGCATCCATTTCGTAGATCGCACCCGAGTAGAAAGCGACGAACAACTCCATCAAATAGGCGTAACCCACAATCGTGCCGGTGAGCAGAATGATTTTCGCCATGTTGTCGATGTGCTTCATGGTGATCAAATCCTGCAAGCCGTAGATGAAACGGGCCGGAATCATGATCGTGAGCACCATCGCAAAGCCGCCGAAGATCGCACCCGCGACAAAGTAAGGCGGAAAAATCGTGGTATGCCAGCCGGGAACGACCGAGGTTGCGAAGTCGAACGAAACTACCGAGTGAACCGAGAGAACCAGAGGTGTGGAGAGCGCTGCGAGGAGGAGGTATGCCATCTCGTAGTGACTCCACTGACGGTTGCCGCCTCTCCAACCGAGAGAGAAAATTCCATAAAGGATTTTACGAATGCCCGGCTTGCAACGATCGCGAATCGTGGCGAGATCGGGAACCATGCCAAGGAACCAAAAAATCAGGGAAATGGTAAAATAGGTCGATACCGCGAACACGTCCCAGAGAAGGGGTGACTTGAAGTTCTGCCAAATCGCGTTGGCGTTCGGAACGGGTGCGAGAAACCAGGCGAACCAGACACGACCCACGTGAAAAGCCGGAAAGATACCCGCGCACATCACTGCGAAAATCGTCATCGCTTCCGCCGCGCGGTTGATCGAAGTCCGCCAGTTTTGTCGGGTCAGGAAAAGAATCGCCGAAATCAGGGTACCGGCGTGACCGATACCGATCCAGAAAACGAAGTTCACGATCGGCCAACCCCACATGATGCGGTTGGTGTTTCCCCAAACACCGACACCCGTGGATACGAGATGGAAAAGCCCCCCACCCACACCGATCAAAGCGATCAATGCCGATGGAAGAAACAACAGCCACCAGAGAAACGGTTGGCGATTTTCAATAATCCCGCAAATACGGTCCGTAATCCAATGATAGGATCGGTCATTGAGAATCAACTTTTCACGCTTGAGAACGGGAAGTTTGATTCCTGAGTCTTGATGCGGGGCGGTATCTGAGGTGGAGGCCATGTGTTGGAAAAAATCGTTACGGGAGTGATAGAAAGACAGAGGACGAGAAGACGAGAGACATCAGGCTGGAGTGCCCATCCATGTGCTTTTTCATCTGATCTTTTGTCTTCTGTCTCATAGTCTGGTGGCTTTTATACCATGTGAATGGTGGCTTGCCCGATGAACGGCGCGTCCGGCATGTCGGGGTTAGGGTTTTTCACACGAGCCAGGTAACTGGTGCGGGGACGGGTTCCGATGTAGTGGAGCAGGTCATAGTTACGATCCAATTCCTTGGCACGTCCCATGGCAGAGGCTTTTTCATCGAGAAGGTTGCCGAAAGTGATCGCTTCCGCCGGGCAGGCGTCCTGGCAGGCGGTTTTGACGGAATCGACCGGAATCCGCAGAGTTTCGGTGGAAACCTGGTAATCCGGCGACTGCTTCCCGGACTCCAGGACCTCCTGTTTCTGGCCACGTTTCTGACGGATGATCGCACCTTTGATGCGCTGCACACAGTAAGTGCACTTCTCCATCACACCGCGCATGCGGATGGTAACGTTCGGGTTTTTCTGAAGATGATTGGCTTCGCCGTCGTGACGTTCGCCCGCAGGACCTTTGTTAAGGTTGTTCTTGATGAGAGGATTGCGCTTGTTGTAATCGAAAAAGTTGAAACGGCGTGATTTGTAAGGGCAGTTGTTCGCACAGTAGCGGGTGCCGATACAGCGGTTGTAAGCCATCGCGTTCAAACCGTCTTCGGTGTGGACCGTCGCATTGACCGGGCAAACGGTTTCGCATGGAGCGGACTCACATTGCATACAGGCCACGGGCTGTGGAACCATCTCAACATTGCCTGAATCGAATTTGTTCTCCTTGTGAGTTGCGAAATAACGATCCATGCGGATCCAGTGCATTTCGCGACCTTTGGCGACCTGCTCCTTACCCACAATCGGGATGTTGTTTTCCGATTGGCAGGCAACGAGGCAGGCGTTGCAACCCATGCAGGAAGAGAGGTCAATCGTCATCGCCCATTGATGGAGCTTGTCACTGAGCAAGCTGTTACCCTGACGGTCTTCCTGTTTGTAGAGCGAAATATTCTCAGGCGCGTGCGAGTCGTTACCTTGTTTTTTAACCCCCGCGAGTTGTTTGCTGAAATCGCCTTTGTGCTCGACCGTATCGGTGGAAATCTCACGGGCGAGAGCACGACCATACATGGCGTTGTGTTCCTGGGTGAGAGCAACCGAGTAGCGCCCTTCCGTCTTTTTGATCGTCGCGCCGGTGGCGAAATAAGAACTCTCGGAAGTGCGGAGCGGATAAGCATCGAATCCGCGGTTCATGCCGACGAGTCCGACAAACTTGCTGGCTTTCGAATTCCCACGCCCCAGCTCATCCTCATCGTTAAAGCCCTGGCCGTAGCCGAGCGGGATGATGAGGGTGTTTTCGGCTTGACCGAAGGATACGAGAACCGGGAGAACCAGTGATTTGCCGTTTACCGTGACCTCGATCAAGGGAGACTTGCGGTTTTGACCTTCGCCATCGGGTGAAACCGATGAGAATGCCGTTTCAAGCGCGATGATCTGATCATAGATGCCGAGATCTTTGGCGGTCTGCGGGGCGATGAAAACGGCGTTATCCCAAGTGAGTTTGGAAATCGGATCGGGAGCTTCTTGCAGCCAGCCGTTGTCAATCCAGCGACCGTCATAAACGGAGGCATCGGTCGCAAAAATGACATCAAGTTGTTTGGCATCCGGTGCGCTTGCTTTCGCTTTGGAGATCGCATCAACCGCACCTGCGGAGAGCGAGACCTGGGCGGATGAGTGAGCTGTCGAAGCACGGAAGCCATTTTTGAGAACTTCTTTCCACTGGGTCTCCGTGCCATTGAACGTGGTTTTGACCGCCAACATGGCAGGAGCCGGAGCCCCTTTCTCCCCTTCCCCGATCACAAGCTTTCCATCAGCCAGAAACGCTAGCAGCAGCTCAACTTCCGAAACGCAATCGGGATACAATGGAAGGATCATCGGCTGCACCACGGAATAAACTCCGCGGACGCTTTTCGCATCGCTCCATGATTCCAGGTAATGCGCAGACGGAACATGCCAGGTGCAGGCATACGCCGTGGCGTTGGTGCGGTCACCTAAATGAATGCTGTTTTTTGCCTTGGCGAGAGCCTCGGAGAATTTCAAATCGGCGGGCGAATCATAAACCGGATTTGCCGGAGTCAGGAAAACCACGGTCTCCAATGCGGCGGAATTGAGATCCCCAACGAGCGCTGCGATATCGCCGAAACCTTTGTTTTCCGTATGGTAGGCCTGCAAGCCCTTGCCTTCGCCGATGTTGCCGAGGGCGATGTTGATCGCAAGCGCGAGATGTTTGACAGCTTTCGTCTGACGCGAACCGACAAGGACGGCGGTCTTTGAACCGCTTTTCTTGAGGTCGTTCACAAGTTCCTTGACCCACTTGAGTTCGTTTGCATCGGTCAGCGGTGCGATATCGCCGGCAGGCGCGCCCAATTCACGGGCGATCTGTGCGGCGATAGCGACGATGCGACCGGGAGCGATGCGCAAACGGTGGTCCGCCATTCCCCCGGTGAGGCTGAAAGCCGACTCCACCGAGTAAAGACGGTTCATGGATGCGGCATCAGGTTTCGAGACATAACCCGCACCCTCGGGTTTACGGCGATTGAAAAAGGCAATGTTGGAACCCTGCGGATCGGTGCCGGCGAAATCGCAATCAAGCGAGAGAATACGATCCGCATTCGCGAAATCCGGGACGAGCTTGACGCCCTCACCAAAGACATCTTTGTCGTTAACCGTTAGTGCCTCATATTGATAAAACTTGGCATGGGTGAAAGTTTTGGCGAGTTCACCGACCAAACGCAAACGAGTCGGGCTTTCATCGGCGCCGAACACGAAACCGATTTTGGCACCCTTGTCTTTGGCGATCTCACTGAGAGTCGCTTGAAAATCAGCAAGTTTCGCCTTTTTCCCTCCGTGGATGACATGACGCGAACGTGAGGAGGAGTAGAGATCGAGGACCGATGCTTGGGCGAACGCGTCGGTTCCCTCGTAATCCGGATGCAAACGGTTTGGGCCCACTTTGGTTGGGCGACCTTCGTAGGTGGTGACCACCAAAGGCACCGCACCTGTCGCGCGTGGCAGAGAGGACGCGTAGTAAGTGGCTTTACCGGGAATCACCCATTCAGGTGCCTTGGTGTAGGGAACAAGATAAGCTTCCGGACGGCGGCAGGCAACCATGCCGAACCCGGCCAGGGCGGTCGATGAACCCATGAGCTTCAGGAAAGAGCGACGGCTGGTTTCCAACGCCTCCTGATTTTCCATTTCAGCCGCACCCTGCGGAAATTCACGATCCATCCAGTTACGGAATTCCTGGGTGTCCTCAAGTTGGCCAGTGCTGCGCCATGAGACGGTGGTCTCATCTTTGGGGACTGCGGGGTGTTGCAAAATGCGTTTACTCATATCAGGGCTGCTGAAAGATGTTTTTTGAAATTGGAGAGATCAATGGTGGCAGGTAGCGCAAGAGGTCTTGGGATGAACCGAGAAT
>JBIKNX010000256.1:0-3298 GCA_044358435.1 Luteolibacter sp. | reverse complement strand
CGTTCACGAATCGATTTCAGCGAATCCGCGTATCCCTGATTTATGCCATTGGCATAGCGACTCAAACGGGTCACGACCTCACGCAAAACCTCCGCCCTCGAGTAAACGCGTCCCGTCTGCTCGCGCAGTGAGGATGCTGCGAGCTCTTCGGGAAAATCGGTCGAGTTGATATTGATCCCTATCCCGACAATCACGAAATCCTTACCCGCCTCGACCAGAATACCCGCGATTTTTTTTCCACCGACCCGCACATCATTCGGCCATTTGATTTCAGAGAGCGGCACATAATTTTCAAGGGTTTCCGCGACAGCCAGACCGGTGAGCAATGAAAGCCTGTGCCATAAGCCTTTCGGGGCGTAGGGTTTGAGCAGAATCGAAAATGCGAGGTTCTCTCCCTTTGGTGAAACCCACACCGCACCACGCCTGCCGCGTCCTGCGGTTTGTTCATCCGCCACCAATACCAGACCCTCGTCCGTCCCTTGCTCGGCGAGCTTGCGCAACTCGTCATTCGTAGACCCGACCCGCTCACGCCACAACAGACGAAACCGATCGGGCAGCTCTGCAGCGATATCCTGAAAGTCGTTCCGTAAAGGATGGGAATTCATTCGGTTCTTTTGGCGTAGGTTAGCGGTTTTACGCCTTTTCCAGAGGCATGAAATCCAGACCAATATCGAGTGCGGGAGCCGAATGAGTGAGAGCACCCACCGAAATGAAATCCACTCCCGTCTCAGCTATTTCCCTGACCGTCTGCAAATTCACGCCACCGCTGGCTTCAAGGCGGATCCTTGGATTTTTTTCGCGCATCCTGACTGCCTTGCGCAGATCACCCGGAGACATGTTGTCCAACAAAATGTAATCCACACTCTCGAGTTCAAGAAATTCCGACACTTGATCCAGACGATCCGCCTCAAGCTCCACTTCCACGTAGTCCTTTTCCGATTTCAGAAGTCGAATCGCCGCCTGCAAAGACTCCAAATCGCCATCCGCCACGAGATGATTGTCTTTCACCATGGCACGGTCATACAAACCCATGCGGTGATTGGTTCCACCTCCGTCCATCACGGCTTTTTTCTCCAAAGCCCGATAACCCGGAGTTGTTTTACGGGTATCGAGTATCCTTGCTCGGGTATGCCTTACCGCATCGACATAACGGGCGGTCACACTGGCGATACCGGACAAGCGTTGCAGAAAATTCAATGCCGTGCGCTCAGCGGTGAGAATCGATCTGGCTTTGCCCTCGATCATCATCAACACAGCCCCTTCACTCACCCGACTTCCATCCTCCACCAAGACCTGTACCTCCAGAGTCGGATCCACTTCGGAAAACACTTTTTCAGCAATCGATACCCCGGAAACGACGCCCTCATGACGAACCGATAAAAACGCCCGCGCCATCCTGTCCTCAGGAATAAAATAAGCCGCTGTAACATCGCCCTCACCGATATCCTCTTTCAAAGCCATCCTGATCAACTCTCGCGACATGAAAGGGTTCTTAACCCCTTTTCGAAAAACATGAAATGCAAAGTTTTCAAAGGTAGGGTCGCCTCGCCGCAGTCGACCCAAATCAAAAACGCCAAAGCACGATCACCATCCAAGTAGTGAGACCTACCCAAAGGTTTTGTTTCGAACGCACCAACGAGCTACCCGCTTTCATCGAGCGCCACCGCAAGCACCCCAATGACCTTTGGATGCACCGTCTTCATTTATGAGATCGTGGTGTGCCATGTAACAGATTGTTATGATCAAAATATGGAATGGGAAGTTCATCAATCCCTTGGCAACACAAGAGATTGATGAACATGAGATTAGGTCTATATATATCGCCACCCCACCTTAATCTTTAGGAGAAAGGACAACTACTTGGTTTTCCACCTTATACTGGTAGTTGGTTTTTTCACATAAGTATTTAAGGATTACGCTTAATGGCGCATAGGCGAGTCTCAACTCATCGATTTTGATAGCTGCAGCACCCTCACGCGGTTTTTGAATCACAAAATTGATGCCTTTTTTCGCAGGATCCAATTCTTTCACATCTAACTCTGCTGCGCGAAGGCGAAGAAAATCGATAGCTTCTTGGAGGCTTCTGTCTTCAAAATCAATGCGTGGAATAATGATTGAATTGAGTTTGTTTTGTATCTCAAGCTTTTCTTCATCCACTTTTAATTCATCGGGCACAACTGCCACTTCTTGAGGCTTAGCTTCTTGACCTTTCGTAATTCCAAAGATCATGAGCAAGGTAACGATGGATCCACCTACAGCTTGCCATAAGAATCGATTCGGACGGTGTGCAGAAATTTCTTTAATTCGGGATTTGATTTCAGAACCGCGCTCAAAAATTCCGACGAAGCCAAGGCTCAGCTTTCGCGATGGTGCCACGCACTCAAGCTTAAGCAACGCACTGCCATATTCTGCACGGTTATCTTTAGCATCGATCGAGAGCACGCTTGCATCACAAGCAGCTTCACGATCTGCACGCATTCTAGTAAAAGCGAACCAAAGAAACGGATTAAACCAATGCGCGGCTTGTAGCAAACAAACCAACCAGTTCAGTTGGAGATCGAGTCGTTTCAAGTGAATGAACTCATGGAGCAAGATCAAACGAACTTCAGATGCACTGAAACCTTCAGGAAAACCTGCAGGCAGTAGCAGAATGGGGCGACTAAATCCGGTCACTGCGGGGCTTTCAACCGACGCTGAAATTAAAGTCTGTGGCGCACGTTTGAGACCCACTTCACGAGCGGCTTCGTCGATACTCGCTTGCAGCATGCGATCCGGTGTTATGGCATTTGTCCGTATCCGGAGCATGTTCTGGCGGTATCCAATGATACCCGCAGACAACACGCCACAAGCTCCGACAAGCCATGCGATGGCAAAATAGTTCACGGGCGCGGCGACGTTGCTTGCAGATGCAGTTTTCATTTCTGTCTCGACTTCAGGCGCAGGCATGGCGCTGATGGAAGTTTCAGTAGAGCCACTTGAGCTAACCCATACTTCAGATGCTGTGGTCGGTTGTTCTGCTGCTTTAGGAAATAAGCCGAACGAGGCTTCAGGCAAAACAGGGAGAACTAGGACTGCCAACATCGGCAACCACAAGGCATGACGCCAACCAGCAGACAGCCAGGGGCGGAGTGTCATTCGGATAAGAAGCACCGCGACGACGAGGACGGATGCTCTTAGAGTTGCGGCGATTAGCCATTCGAATACGGTATCAATGGTGTTCATAATTTAGCCTCTTCCGCAAAATCTGTGGGTTGAACTGGCATCCGAGCGCTGTGTAGCTGCGAGAAGTTCTTGAAAG
>JBIKNX010000002.1:0-33659 GCA_044358435.1 Luteolibacter sp. | reverse complement strand
ACGTCTTCTTCGTCTTCGAAGGTTTCCGGTTCTTCGATGATTGGCTCCGGCTCTTCGACGGTGAACTCGAATTCCGAATCACGGTGGTGATGGAAGCCGGTGCCCGCTGGGATGAGGTGACCCATGATGACGTTTTCTTTGAATCCGGTGAGGAAGTCGATACGTCCGAGAGTAGCGGCTTCGGTAAGAACACGGGTGGTGTCCTGGAAGGAGGCTGCGGAGATGAACGAATCGGTTTCCAGAGAGGCTTTGGTAATACCAAGCAGGACCGGCTCGCCTTCGGCAGGCTTACCGCCGTTGGCAACGATCTCGGCGTTGACCTTTTTGAAGGTGGTGCGCTCGACTTGATCGCCCCACAGGAATTGATCGGCATCGCCCGGATCGGTGATTTTCACCTTACGGAGCATCTGACGAACAATCACCTCGATGTGCTTGTCGTTGATTTCCACGCCTTGGACGCGGTAAACCGATTGCACCTCATTGACGAGATGTTCCTGGAGTTCGGTCGCGCCGCATGCTTCGAGAAGATCTTCCGGAGAAACAGGGCCTTCGGTGATTTGATCGCCGCGCTTCACTTTGTCGCCTTCGGAAACGATGATGTGTTTGCCCATCTGCACGAGGTGATCGACTTGTTCGCCAGTAGTCGAATCGGTAACGATGATCTTTTTCTTGCCGCGGACGTTGCTACCGAACGAAACTTCGCCCTCGATTTTAGAGATAACACAGGCCTCTTTCGGCTTGCGGGCCTCGAAGAGCTCGGCAACGCGTGGGAGACCACCGGTGATGTCTTTAGTGCGGACGACTTTACGTGGGGTCTTCGCAAGCAGAGTTCCTCCGGAAACGACTTCGCCTTCTTTAACGGAAAGGTGAGCACCGACCGGAATGGAGTAGCTGATGATGACTTCGCCCGTTTTCGGATCGGTGATGCAAACCTGAGGATGGAGATCTTCTTTGTGCTCGGTAACCGTTATTTTTTTGTGTCCTTCTTCTTTTTCTTTATCGATTTCGGCAGCAATGGTGATACCGAGGATCATGTCGCGGAATTCAACTTTACCAGGTTTCTCGGTGAGAATAGGTAAGTTGTATGGATCCCACGTCACGATCGAATCGCCTTTCTTCACATCTTCACCGTCCTTGGTGGAAATGATGGAACCGATGATGATGGAGTGGCTTTCGAGTTCCAGGCCGCCTTTGTCACGGATCGAGACCGAACCGTTTTTGTTAAGCGCAACCCAGTTACCGTCCGAGTCTTGAACGACGCGGAGGTCCTTGTAGACGAGGCGTCCGGCGTTCTTGGTTTTGATGATGGGTTGTTTGAAGGTTGCTGAGGCAACACCACCGACGTGGAAAGTACGCATGGTAAGCTGGGTTCCCGGCTCACCGATCGACTGAGCGGCGATGATACCGACAGCTTCACCGATCTTGACCGGAAGACCGGTCGCGAGATTGAGACCGTAGCAGTTTGCGCAGCAACCACGATCGGCTTCACATGTGAGGACCGAACGGATTTTGAGTTTTTCGTGACCGATTTTCTCAAGCATATTGGCTTGGGATTCGGTAATGACATCGTCGACTTTCACGATGATTTCGCCACTGATCGGATCCTTGATCTGCTCGCAAGAGACGCGACCGTAGATACGGGTGGAAAGTGAGGCAACTTCCTCGTCACCGTCGTAAATCGCCTCAACGGTGATGCCGTTTGCAGTGTTGCAGTCCTGTTGGAATACGATCACGTCTTGAGCAACATCGACGAGTTTGCGCGTCATGTATCCGGAGTCCGCGGTTTTCAACGCGGTATCGGAGAGACCTTTACGGGCACCGTGAGTGGAGATGAAATACTCGAGCACGGAGAGACCTTCGCGGAAGTTAGAAATAATCGGGCGTTCGATAATTTCGCCGGATGGTTTGGCCATCAGACCGCGCATGCCACCGAGCTGTTTGATCTGGGATTTGTTACCCCGCGCACCGGAATCGACCATCATGAACAGAGGCGATGCCTTTTTCTTGCCTTCGTTATACTCGATCTTGCGATAGAGAGCGTTGGCGATGGTGTCGGTGGCCTGAGTCCAGATATCGACGACTTTCTGATAGCGCTCTCCGTTGGTGATGACACCGTTGCGGTATTGCTTCGAAACTTTTTCGACTTCCTCGTAGGCCTTGGCGATCACTTCCGGTTTCTCCTCAGGGATGAGCATGTCAACGATACCGATCGAGATACCGGAGCGCATCGCTTCCATGAAGCCGAGGGATTTCAATTTATCGAGAACCTCAACGGTTTTCTTCTTACCGGCGGCTTGAGTGCAACGCCAGATGATGTCACCGATTTGTTTCTTACCGACGGTTTTGTTGTAGAAACCAAGTTCGGCAGGCCAGATTTCGTTGAAACGAACGCGACCCGGAGTGGTTTCGATAATCTTGAGATCGGATTCACCGTAAACGGTTTTCTTGCCGAAGTCCTGGTTACGGATGCGGATCCAGGAATGGTAATCGATCTTGCGTGAAGCGATGGCGAACTCGACTTCCGAGGAGTTTTCAAACAGTGGCAGATGCTCTTGTTTGTCACGATCCACTTGGGTGCGGATGCCGGCCCATGTGAGGTAGTAAGTTCCGAGAATGATATCCTGAGAAGGAACCGTGATCGGGCGACCGGATGCGGGCGAGAAGATGTTGTTGGGCGCCAACATCAACTGACGGCACTCCATCTGCGCTTCGATCGAGAGCGGAACGTGGACCGCCATTTGGTCACCGTCGAAGTCCGCGTTGTAGGCGGTACAAACCAGCGGGTGAACGCGGATGGCGGAACCTTCGATGAGCTTCGGCTCGAAAGCCTGGATCGAGAGACGGTGAAGGGTCGGAGCGCGGTTGAGCAGGATAGGATGTCCTTTGGTAACTTCCGCGAGGATGTCCCAGACTTCCGTCGTTTTACGATCGATCATCTTCTTAGCCGAGCGAACCGTGTGGCAGTAGCCGAGTTCTTTCAGGCGGCGGATGATGAAAGGCTCAAACAAAGTGAGGGCCATTTTCTTCGGAAGACCGCACTGGCCGAGCTTGAGATCGGGGCCGATAACGATGACCGAACGTCCGGAATAGTCGACGCGTTTGCCGAGAAGGTTCTGGCGGAAACGACCGCCTTTGCCTTTGAGCATGTCGCTGAGGGATTTGAGCGGACGGTTGCCAGCGCCGGTGACGGCGCGGCCGTGACGACCGTTGTCGAAGAGTGCATCGACAGCCTCTTGGAGCATGCGTTTCTCGTTGCGGATAATGACTTCCGGAGTTTTGAGAAGCAGCAAGTTTTTGAGACGGTTGTTACGGTTGATGACGCGGCGATAGAGATCGTTAAGATCGGAAGTCGCGAAACGTCCGCCTTCGAGAGGCACAAGAGGGCGAAGATCTGGAGGAATGACAGGCAGCACCAGTTGGATCATCCACTCGGGACGAGTCTTGGAAGCGGCGAAACCTTGAGTGATTTTGAGACGCTTGGAGAGCTTTTTCTTGTTCTGCTTGGACTTGGTGGTTCCGAGCTCTTCCTCAAGTTTGACAGCAAGTGCCGCAAGATCGATCTGCTTGAGCAGCTCCATGATCGCTTCCGCACCCATCATCGCCTTGAAGGAGCCGTCACCATAAGTGTCTTCCGCTTCGCGGATTTCGACTTCGGTAAGAAGTTGTCCGACTTCGAGAGCGGTGTTGCCTTGGTCGGTAACCACATAATCCTCGTAGTAGATCACGCGCTCAAGCTGACGTGCGCTCATATCAAGCATCAGGCCGATGCGGGAAGGCATGCACTTGTAGAACCAGATGTGGGAAACCGGGACAGCGAGTTCGATGTGACCCATACGCTCGCGACGAACGCGGCTGAGGGTAACTTCGACACCGCAACGGTCACAGACGACGCCTTTGTGTTTGATGCGTTTGTATTTTCCGCAGGCACACTCCCAGTCACGGGTTGGCCCGAAAATGCGCTCACAAAAAAGACCGCCTTTTTCCGGCTTGAAGGTCCGGTAGTTGATGGTTTCCGGATTTTTCACTTCACCTTTTGACCAGCTGCGGATGGTGTCCGGAGATGCTACGGTGATGGAAACTTGATCGAAGGCTTCAGGACGTTCGTCCACGCCAAAGATTTCGCGAAGGTTATTGTCGACACTCATATTAGGTAATAGTTCGGGATGTGGGGTTCGGTTTCGCGTTTCAAATTACAGGGTGAGATCATCAAGTGAGAAATCATCAACACCGCCGGATGAAAGCGGTGAGCCATGAGTCGATTGGCCCTGGCGTCCTGGACGGACATCCAAGCCGAGCGATTGCATCTCTTTGATGAGAACATTGAAGGATTCCGGAGTTCCGGCCTCGAGGTTGTTGTCGCCTTTGACGATTGCTTCGTAGATGCGTGTGCGTCCTTGAACGTCGTCGGACTTGACCGTAAGAATTTCCTGAAGGGTGTAAGCGGCGCCGTATGCCTCGAGCGCCCAAACCTCCATCTCACCGAAGCGCTGTCCACCGTATTGCGCTTTACCACCGAGGGGTTGCTGGGTGACGAGCGAGTAGGGACCAACGGCACGTGCGTGAATCTTGTCAGCAACAAGGTGACCGAGTTTGAGCATGTAGATGTAACCGACCACAACCGGGTTGTGGAAAGCTTCACCGGTGCGGCCATCATAGAGAGTCGATTTGCCGGCGGTGCTGCCGTCTTTACCGTCACCGATCCAGGTGTATCCCGGGGTTTCCGGCTCATTTGGCTTACGCACGCGGGCTTTTTCACCACCACCGATCATGTTCACACCGTCGACTTTCTTGGCCTCGGACATGAAGTTCCAGATGATGTCTTCTTTAATACCGTCGAAAATCGGGGTCGCGACTTTGAATCCAAGTGCTTTTGCAGCAACACCGAGGTGAGTTTCAAGCACCTGACCCACGTTCATCCGTGAAGGCACGCCGAGTGGGTTGAGGCAGATGTCAACCGGGGTTCCGTCGTGAAGATAAGGCATATCTTCTTCAGGAACGATGGTCGCAACCACACCTTTGTTTCCGTGACGTCCGGCCATTTTGTCACCGACGGAGAGCTTGCGCTTGGCGGCGATGAATACTTTGACTTCCTTGATCACGCCTGGATCGACGTCGTCACCGGACTCGAGCGAGTCGAGTTTGCGCTCGCGGTCGGTATCCAGTTCCTGGAAGCGGCTTTCGAAGGAATTGATAATTTCGACGATCTTGTTACGGATCGGAGAAGGATCGATTTCGATATGATCGTGAACCGAAGCAAGCTTGCGAAGCAGGGTCTTGGTGATCTTGCGGTTTGCAGGGATGATGATTTCACCGGTCTGAGCGTTCACGACATCAAGCGGGATTTTCTCACCAAGCAGAATGTCGGAAAGTTTTTCGGTGAGGTCGTCGGTAAGCTTGTCCGCCTTTTTCTTATGCTCATCGTTGATCTTTTTGAGCTGCTTCTTGAGCTCGACAGGATCGACTTTTTCCGCACGTTTCTTGGCAAGACCGTGTGAGGAAACGCGGACATCCTGAACGATGCCGGTGCAACCCGAAGGAACACGGAGCGAGGTATCTTTCACGTCAGCGGCTTTTTCACCGAAGATCGCGCGAAGCAGACGCTCTTCAGGAGCGAGTTCGGTTTCGGACTTGGGAGTGATTTTACCCACGAGAATGTCGCCGGGTTTCACTTCCGCACCGATGCGGATGATGCCGTCATGGTCGAGGTTACGCAGAGCCTCTTCTCCGACGTTCGGGATATCACGAGTGATTTCCTCAGGGCCGAGTTTGGTATCTCGAGCAGCAACATCGAACTCGGAAATATGGATCGAGGTATAAACATCGTCTTTCACCACCCGCTCGGAGATGACGATGGCATCTTCGAAGTTGTAGCCGTTCCACGGCATGAAAGCGACAAGAACGTTACGGCCGATCGCGAGTTCGCCATTTTCCGTGTTCGGACCGTCCGCGAGGACTTGGCCTTTTTTGATTTTCTGACCGAGTTTGACGATAGGCTTCTGGTTGATGCATGTACCGGCGTTGGAACGCATGAACTTGCGCAGCGGGTAAGCGAAGATGCCTTTGGCAACGTTGGTTTTGACGGACTCGGGTTCGCTGAGGAATTTTTCGTCGGAAACCGGAAGTTTGCCATCGCT
The DNA here is from genome assembly GCA_044358435.1 of Luteolibacter sp. Lineage (GTDB taxonomy): Bacteria > Verrucomicrobiota > Verrucomicrobiia > Verrucomicrobiales > Akkermansiaceae > Luteolibacter. The sequence goes on along the minus strand of JBIKNX010000002.1, from coordinate 27,525 downwards.
GGATGTGATAATCATTTCCGCAGTGGCTGCGGCAACAATCCCGTCGGCTTCGGAAACCACCACTGCGCGGGAATCGCGAGCGGCTTTACCTTCGAGACCGGTTCCGACAAGCGGAGCTTCGGAAACGAGAAGCGGCACCCCTTGGCGCTGCATGTTGGATCCCATCAGAGCACGGTTCGCGTCATCGTGCTCAAGGAACGGGATGAGACCGGCGGCCACCGAAACAAGCTGTTTCGGCGAAACGTCCATGTAGTCCACTTCGTCAGGCGTAGATTCGATGAACTCGCCAAGTGCTCGAGCGTCAATACGCTCCTTATCAAATTTGCCGTTTTTGTCGATGACATTGGAGGCCTGGGCGATCTTGTAGTTTTCCTCCTGGTCGGCGGTGAGATACTCGATCTCGTTGGTGACCTTGCCCTTCTTGACCTTGCGGTACGGGGTTTCGATGAAACCGAACTCATTGATGCGAGCGTAGGTGCACATCGAGTTGATCAGACCGATGTTAGGACCCTCAGGGGTTTCAATCGGGCAGATACGGCCGTAGTGGGATGGATGAACGTCGCGGACTTCGAATCCGGCACGATCGCGGTTCAGACCGCCCGGTCCGAGTGCGGAAAGACGACGTTTGTGAGTCAGTTCGGCCAGAGGGTTGGTCTGGTCCATGAACTGGGAAAGCTGAGATCGACCGAAGAAATCACGGACGACTGCGGAGAGCGCTTTCGGGTTGATAAGCTTTTGTGGAGTCATCCCTTCGATGTTCACATCGAACAAGGTCATGCGCTCTTTGACCAAACGCTCCGTGCGGGCAAGACCGACGCGGCACTGGTTGGCAAGAAGTTCACCGACCGCACGCACACGGCGTGAGCCGAGGTGATCGATGTCGTCGATAACACCCTCGCCTTTTTTCAATTTGAGGATATAACGAACGGCTGCGAGGAAATCCTCAGGAACCATGATGCGTTGATCGGAATCCACACTGATACCGAGCTTCTGGTTGATTTTGTAACGTCCGACACGGGTGAGGTCGTATTTCTTCGCATCGAAGAACAGACGCTTGAGCAAGGCACGTGCGTTGGAAGCTGTCGGCGGATCACCCGGGCGAAGCTTGCGGTAGATGTCTTTGAGTGCGGATTCCTCGTCTTTCGCAGGATCTTTGCGGAGGGATTTGAGAAGAATCTCGTCTTCGCGACCGTCGATGACCTCGAGTTTTTTGTGACCGAGGCTGACCAGTTGTTTCACGATGCCAGCGGTAAGCGGCTCGTAGGCCTTGGCGATGACCAGTTCTCCGTCGAGGATGTCTTCGAAAGGAACTTTGTGGCCGAGTTCTGCTTCGTCAATTTTGCTGCCGAGAGCAAGATTTTCAATGGAGTAGAAATGGCTGACGATATCGCGATCGGTTGGATAACCGAGAACGCGAAGGAAAGTGGTTGCAAGGAACTTCCGGCGACGGCGACGGCGATCCAGGTAAACGTAGAGAAGATCGTTGGTATCGAACTGCACTTCCAACCATGATCCACGGTCGGGAATGATACGGAAGCTGTGAAGCATTTTCCCGTTGAGGTGCTGGGATGTCTCGAAGCAGATACCGGGTGAACGATGCAACTGGGAAACGATGACGCGCTCGGCACCGTTGATGATGAACGTTCCACGGCGGGTCATCATTGGCAATTCGCCCATGTAAACGCGTTCTTTTTTGGTGCCCGTTTCATCCTTCAGCTTGAAGGTCACGTAAAGGGCTGCGGAAAAGGATTCGCTGTTGCGAAGGGATTCGAGGGAAGTGATTTTCGGATCTTCGATATCGTAGGCAACGAAATCCAATTCGATGGCTTCGTCATAGGATTTGATCGGGAAAACTTCGCGAAAAACGGCTTGCAGGCCTGAGTCAGCGCGATCTCCAGGAGCGACATCTTTTTGCAAGAAATCGTCGTAAGACCGGCTTTGGACTTCAATGAGGTTAGGCGGGTCAATGACCTCTTCAAATTTACCAAAATAGAGACGTTCAGCCATGGTGTGTGGTGGTGGTGGGTGTTACGAGTTTGAGCCCGAGCCGGTGATGGCTCGAGCGGAGGTAGGATCAGGAGATGTGAGAAGGATACAAATGGTCGAAAGCGACGCGTAATGCCGCGGTTTTGAGTGGTGTCACGCGTCGGTTCCGGTTTTGCAAAGTATTGATTTGTGTTGATGAGGGAGAATGCCCGGAGCGGCAGAACCGCTCCGGGAAAAATCCGTAACGAATTACTTGAGCTCGATTTTTGCGCCAGCTTCTTCAAGCTTTTTCTTGGCGGCTTCGGCAGCGTCCTTGGCAACACCTTCGAGGATGTTGGCAGGTGCGCTTTCGACGAGTTTCTTGGCATCGGCAAGACCGAGACCGGGAGCCACTTCACGAACCGCCTTGATGACAGCGATCTTGTTGGCACCGGCATCCGTGATGACGACATTGAACTCGGTTTTTTCTTCTGCGGCTTCAACCGGACCGGCAGCGGCAGGACCGGCGGCCACAGCAGCTGCGGCAGATACGCCCCAGGTTTCTTCGAGTTGTTTAACGAGGTCGACAGCTTCCAAAACGGTAAGCTTGCCGAGTTCTTCTACGAGGTTTGCAATATTTGACATGTTATTTTCTCCTTTGCGGTTTCGTCGCCCCCGGAGCTTCCGGAGATTTCAATTTCCCTGCTGGGAAACCGACGAGGTACCATTGTTAATCAGGTCATTGCGTGGAGACGCGACAGACCATCCATTCAGATTGTTTGTTATTCGGCAGCTGCTTCTTCTGGGGTTGAATCCGCGGCTGAATCTTTCGATCCTTCCGATTTGAAATGCTCGCGCTCGGGATCGAATTTCTCGAGCAAGATACGGGCAATGCGGGTCGCAGGCTCGTTGATGAGGCCGAGAAGTTGCGAGAGAACCGCTTCACGAGAAGGAATATCAGCAAGCATTTTGAGCTTGGCAGAATCGAGGATATCCGTTCCGAGAATACCGACCTTCATTTCGGGTTTCTTGAATTCCTTTTCGAAATTCTTGAGAACTTTCGCCGCGGAAAAGACCTCGGCATTGCCGGTGACGAAAGCGGTTTGACCGACGAGATCGGCACCGACATCCGGAAGACCCGCTTCGGAAAGGGCTTTGCGCATGTAGCTGTTCTTGGCAACGGTGCACTTGGCTCCATTGTCATCCAAGCGGTTACGAAGCTCGCTGAACTGAGGCACAGTGAGGCCGGTGTAATCGATAACGATGACGTAAGGAGACTCATTGACGCGCGACAGCAGTCCATGGATGATGATTTGTTTGTCTGGATTCATGGTCGTTGGGTGCTGGGGATTATGCGGTTGCTTTGGAGGTGTAGGATGCTGCATCAAGTGGCAGACCCGGAAGCATGGAAGCAGCGAGTGTCACCGCCTGGACGAAGTTACCTTTTGCGGAAGGTGGCTTGGAACGAACCACACTGTCGAGAAACGCGCGTGCGTTGTCTTCAAGTTGTTTTTCATCGAAGCTGGCTTTACCGATCGCGCCGGAGATATTGCCGTTTTTATCAAGTTTGTAATCGATACGGCCGGCCTTGACTTCTTTAACGGCTTTCGCGACATCGTCAGTAACCGTTCCGGTTTTCGGATTTGGCATCAAACCGCGGGGTCCCAAAACACGGGCGATTTTACGGACTTCAGCCATCGCATCCGGAGTGGCGATTGCGGAATCGAAGTCAACGAAACCTTCCTGAATTTTCTTGATGAGATCATCATAACCGACGTGTTCAGCACCGGCAGCAATGGCAGCCTCAGCGGCTGCACCTTGCGCAAATACGACGACGCGGACGTTTTTACCGGTTCCGTGAGGAAGAGATACAGAGCCGCGGACCATTTGGTCGCTTTTCCGTGGGTCTACACCGAGTTTGAAAGAGAGTGTCACGGTAGGTGTGAACTTCGGAGCCGGTAAATTCTTCAGGGTGCTGATCGCATCCTTGAGAGAATAGGATTTGTCGGAGCCTACCTGTTCGGCGGCTTTTCTGTAGCGTTTGCTGCGTTGTTTTGACATGTGTTTGTTTGGTTTGCAGTGATAACGGGCATGCCGGTTGACCTACCCTCTTGCGGTGTCCGCCGACCGCCTTGATGCGGTGAGCGGACTGAGAATTTACATACCTTCGACTTCAAGACCCATCTGGCGGGCGGTGCCGGCAAGGATTCGGGCTGCGGCTTCCGGATCTTTCGTATTGAGGTCAGGCATTTTGATGTTTACCACTTCCATAAGTTTGGCTTTGGAAATTTTGCCGACTTTTTTCTTGTTGGGCTCACCCGAACCTGAAGCAAGACCTGCTGCTTTTTTGAGCAAGTTGCCAGCGGGTGGGCGCTTGGTGATGAAGGTGAAGGACTTGTCTTTATAGACAGAGATCACCACCGGAAGAATATCGCCGGACTGTGATTGGGTGGCTGCATTGAACTCCTTGCAGAATCCCATGATGTTCACACCTGCTTGACCGAGAGCTGGTCCGACTGGCGGAGATGGGTTGGCGGCTCCAGCAGGGATCTGGAGTTTGATGATTTTGATAACTTCCTTGGCCATGATATTAGTAGATAAAAATTTGGTAACAGATTGATTTTAAAAGGTGATTTGAGATTCGAACGAATCATTCGCGTTCGACCTGCCAGTATTCGAGTTCAACCGGAGTGGTACGTCCGAAGATATCGACGGCTACACGGAGTTTTCCACGCTCTGGATCGATTTCCTCCACAATACCGCTTTGGGATTGGAAGGGGCCATCGGCAACCTTGACCGTGTCTCCAACTTCAAAGGAAATTGCCGGGCGAACCGTTTCCTCGCGTTCCTGGATTTGGGAAAGCATCGCCTCAACTTCGCGCTGACGCATGGGAGCGGGACGATCTTTGGTTCCTGCGAAGCCGATCACGCCCTCAATCTCCTTGATAAAAAACCAGGTTTTTTCGACCAATTGGTTATCGGCGGTTGCGAGATACATGTTGACGATGATGTAACCGGGAAAAAATTTCTTTTTGGTCTCGGTTTTTTTACCACGCTTGATTTCAGAGACGATTTCGGTAGGAACCAATACCTCACGAATGTAATCTTGCATTTCCTCAGCTTCAACCTGGCGGGCGATGCGTTCACGCACTTTGCCTTCCATGCCTGAAAGCACTTGGACGACATACCATTGGTCTTTATATTCTTTTGGATTTGGCATTGGAAAACGGTGTTAGGCGAATAAAAAATCAGACGGAAATTTTGGTCAGGAAACCGACCACGTAAACTTGCAAGAAGTCCCAAAACTGGACGAAGCCCGCTAGAAGAATGACGGCGATAAGGACGACGATCGTTGAGTCGATGAGTTCCTTATACTTTTTGAAACCGCTTGCTTTGGGATCGGAATCCCATGGCCAACTGGCTTTGCGAAGCTCTCCTTTTACCTCGTTGGTAAAACTCGAGATTTTGGCAAGATTGCGGAAAAACAAGACAATTACCGCAATGAGAAGCGCGTAGACGATCCCTGTGGCGATCCAACTATCGTTGATCTTGATGGACTCGAGGAATGTCTTGATGTATTCGAGGAATTTCATTCGCTGTGAAGGGGTAACGGAAAGTGGCACGCCAGGAGGGACTCGAACCCCCAACATTCGGTTTTGGAGACCGACGCTCTACCAATTGAACTACTGACGCGTTGGATTGAAAAAGTGAAAGGTTTTGAGGCGACTTTAGGGCACCCCGGTTTAGCGGGGTGCCCCAAGTGCATGGCTCACCGGTTCGGTTTAACGAACCGGTGATACCGTTGAATAATATTACTTGATGATTTCACCAACACGACCTGCACCGACGGTACGGCCGCCCTCGCGGATAGCGAAACGCATGGTGGGTTCCATGGCGATTGGGTTGATGAGCTCAACTTCAAGGTTGATATTGTCACCAGGCATCACCATTTCAACTCCTTCTGGAAGCTTGATGCTGCCAGTCACGTCTGTCGTACGGAAGTAGAATTGTGGACGATAGTTCGAGAAGAACGGGGTATGACGGCCACCCTCTTCTTTTGAAAGAACGTAGATCTCGGATTTGAAGATCGTGTGACCTTTGACAGTGCCTGGCTTGGCCATCACTTGACCACGCTCCACATCGTTTTTCTTGAGACCACGGACCAGAAGGCCGACGTTGTCACCTGCACGACCTTCGTCGAGAAGTTTACGAAACATTTCGATGTCGGTAACCGTGGTTTTCTGTGTGTCACGGATACCAACGATCTCGACCTCTTCCATTTTCTTGATGATACCGCGCTCAACACGACCGGTGCAGACAGTGCCGCGACCTTCGATGGAGAACACGTCCTCAATGGGCATGAGGAAGGTTTTGTCGATCGGACGCTCCGGCTCCGGGATATAGGAATCCACCGCATCCATGAGTTTGAGAACGTTGGCCATGTGGACCGGATCGCCTTCGAGGGCTTTCACGGCGGAACCCGAGACGATCGGAATCTCGTCACCTGGGAAATCATAGGAGGAAAGAAGATCACGGATCTCCATTTCCACAAGTTCGATGAGCTCCGCGTCATCAACAAGGTCAACCTTGTTCATGAATACAACGAGAGCGGGAACACCCACTTGGCGAGCAAGAAGAATGTGCTCACGTGTCTGTGGCATCGGACCGTCAGCAGCGGAAACCACAAGGATGGCGCCGTCCATCTGGGCAGCACCGGTGATCATGTTTTTCACATAGTCGGCGTGACCGGGGCAGTCTACGTGTGCGTAGTGACGCTTTTCGGTTTCATATTCAACGTGTGCGGTGTTGATCGTGATACCGCGCTCACGCTCTTCGGGAGCAGCATCAATGTCCGCATAGGATTGCTTCTTGGCTAAACCTTTTTCGGCGAGCGTGTTTGTAATCGCTGCGGTGAGGGTGGTTTTGCCGTGGTCGACGTGACCGATGGTGCCGATGTTAACGTGCGGCTTGTTGCGTTGGAATTGTTCTTTGGCCATTTTCGTATTGGTTTCGCTGAGAAGTTTTTGCTAGTGTATCATGGAGCTCGTGGGGGGAATTGAACCCCCGACCTCATCCTTACCAAGGATGCGCTCTACCCCTGAGCTACACGAGCAATATGGATTGTTGTGAGCTCATCCTTTCTAAGGACAAAAGATCCGCGTCCTGTCACATGTTGAGTGAGACGGGTCGCGGAACCCCTGCGTTATGGGGAAGAGCGGGCGGAGACTATCAAAGAGTTGCACTCTGTCAAAAAAAATGTGGTTGTTTCGCAACTTTCTCTCAAAGCCTTTATTTTACGGGATTTCGATCATTCAACGAACCTGTAATAATGCCCGTTTTCGTTTCAAATGCTCAAATCAATGACCCCGATCCAGATTTGATGTCTTCCCGGTCAGAAAGGATCATCGTCCACCCACTCATTTCCGACATTCCACACCTCAACAAGCTGTTTTGGGAAATCGTCCAGAAAACGCGAAGGGCGGCAGAGGATGTCACCCGTGTAGCTTTTCGGATTCATCATGGGGTAGGATAGATAGAGCTGATCTTTCGCTCGGGTCAGCGCGACGTAGAATAGGCGCCGTTCTTCCTCGAAAGCCGCCTCATCGTCGGCCTCCAGAATCCGGCCGTTCGGAAACTGTCCGTCCACCAACCAGATCAGAAACACCACTTTCCACTCCAGTCCTTTCGCCTGGTGAATGGATGACAGGGTCACTTTATCATCGTCCGTATCCGCTTTTTCACCGGTAGGCTCGCCATCCGTGGTGCTCATGAGGGATAGCTGGGCCAGAAATTCCAGAATATCCTCAAAAGTCGCGCTATATTGGATGAGTTGTTCGATATCGCCCCGCCGGCCCTCGTAGTTTTCGAAACTTTCCTTCAAATACTCGTCGTAAACGCCTTCGAGCACGCTGAAAATCATTTCCGCCGGAGTTGCGAAAACTCCGTGAGGGGTCAACTCATCGAGCGTGTAACAAAACTGCTCCCAATGCTTCGCCACCTTTTTGGGTACAGGGTAGCCTGAAAAAACATCCGACCACTTGTCTGGTGGCTCGGGATTTCCCGACAAAGGATCGCGCAACCATTTCTGCCACAGCTTCTCCGCCACACCGGGCCCGCAACCCGGCAACATCTCCACCATTCTTTTGAAGCTCACCTCGTCCTTGCGGTTCGTCACAAATCGTAAAAACGCAGCGACATCTTTGATGTGCGCCTGCTCGAAAAATCTCAGGCCACTGGTGATCGAAAACGGAATCCCACGTCGGGTTAGCTCCATCTGAATCTCCAAACTCTGGAAATGGGCGCGGTAGAGAACCGCCATTTCCGCCAACTCTATCCCCTCTTCCTCGCGCAGCTCCAACATCCTCTGCGCGACGAATCCCGCCTGGCTCGCCGGATCCTCGACAGGCACCAGAGCCGGTCGCATCCCGACTTCCGACCGCGACGATTTCAGGTTTTTCTCAAATCGCATCCGGTTCGCCGAGATCGCCGCGTTCGATAAATCCAGAATTTCCGGCACGCTGCGGTAATTGGTCTCGATCTTGTGGATCACCGATTCCGAGTAACGTTTCTGGAAATTCAAAATATGATCCACCTCCGCGCCGCGCCAGGAATAGATCGATTGCGAATCGTCCCCGACCGCCATCAGGCTGTTCGAATCGCCGGCCAGCAGATCGATCAACTCGCTCTGCACCGCATTCGTATCTTGATACTCATCGACCAAAATATTGCGGAAACGTTTTCGATAAATTTCCAGCACCTGCGGATGGTTTTTCAACAACTCGACGGTGAGCTGCAACATATCGTCAAAATCCACCGAGTTCGTATCGCGCTTCTTTTTCACATACGCGGCATGGACTTTTTCGAGCTCGTCCATCCACTCGAGGAAATACGGATACCTTGCGACCAAGACCTGCTCCAGATTCGCACCGGTGTTCGCGATCAAACTGTATAACGAGATCAGCACATCCGGTTTCGGAAAACGGCGTTGCTTGGTTTCGATATCACAAGCCGCGACCACGCCTTTCATCAACGATTTCTGATCATCCCTATCGAGGATCGAAAACGATTTCGTGAAACCGATCTCCTCCGCATGTCTGCGCAGTATCCGGTTACAGATCGAGTGAAACGTCCCCGCCCACAAATCCGCCACATCACCCGCCACCAGGCTTTTGACCCGCTCCACCATTTCACGAGCGGCTTTGTTTGTAAAGGTCAGCAGCAGGATATTCCGCGCCTGCTCGCCACGATCTAACAACCAAGAAACCCGATACGTCAGCGTCCGCGTTTTTCCTGATCCCGCACCCGCAATAACCAACACCTTGCCCGGCGGCGAACTCACCGCACGGAATTGCTCTTCATTCAGGGCACGCTCGTAATCCATTCCGGATACCGAAGACGATGCCTTGCGCTGAATTTTATATTCCCGTGCCATGTCTGTTACGACTCGTGCTTGCGATCCGCCGCATCAGCCTCTTCCACGGTCGCGCCGTCGTCGACCCGCTTTGCAAAGGCAACGAACCGAGCCAGCTCGGAGCGCACGATCGGCAACAACAGGTAGACGCCAATCAAATTGGGAATGCTCATCGCAAACAACGAAGCATCGGAGAAGTCCGTGGCGTTAGCCATCGATGCCGCCGAACCCACAATGATGATCAGGCAGAAAATCACTTTGTAAACCCATGCCGTAATCACTTTTTTCCCGAACAAATACTGCCATGCCTGCAAGCCATAATAACTCCATGTGATCAGGGTCGAAAACGCGAACAGGAACACACAGAAAAAAAGGATGTATTTGAATGAGGTGTGTACGGTTTCAAACGCCGCCGATGTCATCGCAATGCCCTCTTTGAATCCCGTACCGGAAGTGCCAAGCACATACGAATGTCCATTGATCTCATAATTGGCGGATTGGACTCCCTCAAAGTTCATCGTCACACACAAGACCAGTGCCGTCATCGTGCAAATCACAACCGTATCGAGAAACGGCTCTAACAGCGCAACCACACCTTCCGATGCGGGACGCCGAGTTTTCGCAGCCGCATGCGCGATGGGTGCCGATCCGATTCCGGCTTCGTTCGAAAACGTGGCACGGCGCATTCCCCAAATGAACGCAGCCACCAATCCGCCCGTGATCGCCGCACGCGGTTGAAACGCCTCACTGACGATCATCTGCAACGCCGGGAGAATATGCGAGGCGTTGACGATCAACACCAGAACACAGCTCACCACATAAGTGATGCACATCAGCGGCACCAATTTGTCGGTCACTTTGGCAATGCCCTTGATTCCTCCGATAATTACCAACGCGGTCATGAATGCCATGATCAAGCCGAACACCCATTGGTTGTCGAAAAAGAACGATTTCTCACCACCCGTGATGTTGATCAACTGGGTCGTGACTTGATTGACCTGGAAAACGTTACCCCCGCCGAACGAGGCGAAAACACAGAAGATCGCGAAGAAGAAAGCCAGCACCATGCCCAACGATTTCATCCCCCGCTCTTCCAGTCCCAGACGCAAATAATACATCGGTCCGCCATGAACATTCTTTTGAGTGTCAAAAATCCGATATTTCACCCCAAGCGTGCATTCCGCAAACTTGGTGGACATCCCTAAAAATCCGCTCAGGAATAACCAGAACGCCACACCGGGTCCGCCGCTATGGATACCGATCGCAACGCCGGCGATGTTCCCCAGACCCACCGTTCCGGAAACCGCTGCGGTGAGCGCTTGGAAATGGGTGACCGACCCGGGATCGCTATCCAAACTGTATTTGCCCCGCACCGTGCGCATCGCCAAACCGAAGGCGCGGATGTTGATGAATTTGAAGACGATGGTCAGAATCACTCCCGCAGCCGCCAACCAAAAAATCACCAGGAAAATTTTAAACTTCGCAGGTGTCCATTGTCCGGAAAACGGTTTGACCTCGCCGCTGCCTTTTTCAGCCATTCCCAACTCCTCGCAATACAAACCGTCTTTGTTTTTACCGACACTGACGCGCTGCCACTCACTCTTATCGTCCGCACGGTAAAACCAAAGATCCGCACCTGCGGGCGCTGCGAGGGTCAAATTTTCCGGCATCTTGGAAACCTTCTCGACATCGATATCCGTAGCCAATGGATAAAACACCGCGTTCACAAAGGGTCCCGTCACTTTACCGAACCAATCATCGATTTTTTGATCGAGAGTTTTCGCTTTATTTTCCTCAGGCGCGGGATTCTCCGCCGCTGCGAAACCGCTTAATGTGAGCGCGAAAAGAATCGGGGCAAACCATCGGATCAGGAGTGAGGGTTGTTTCATGACGGAAGAAACTGACAATCCGCATGCCAACCTGCAAGCCGCAAAGCCAATTTGATTCACACCCGCGCATTTTCTCTCTAGAACCCGACCCATGCCCACCTGCAAATCCCTCTTCGTGTTCATTTACGGACTTCTGCTCTGTGGGATTTGCCATGCCGCACCGCTGAAGACGATGACTTGGAACGTGAAATGGTTTCCCGGCGGTTACGCCGAAGCGACCAAAGCCGAACAGACCGAGCACATCAACGCCGCCCAGAAAATCGTCGCTGCCGCAGATCCCGATATTTTCCTCGCTCAGGAAATCCGCGACGATACGGCTTTCAAGGCGCTCATCAAAAACAACCCGGATTTGAAAATCCATGTGATGTCGAAATTTCTGAACTTCGAGGACAAAAAACCATTTCCACAGCAATGCGCCATCGCATCCAAACTCGAAGCCCACAGTGCATCCGAAGTTCCCTACAAATTCATCAAAAACCTTCCCAGCCTCAATCGTGGTTTCGCCTTCGCCGCACTCAAACATCCCGACGGCGGCCTGATCATGACCTACTGCGTCCACCTCCGCAGCAATCGTGGCAGCGAAGACCCGAAAATGGAAAAAATCATCGCCATCACCCGCGCCGAGGCCATCAAACAAATCATCGCCCACAAAAATGAAACCGCCAAAAAGTTTGCCGATCAGAAAATCATCGGCTGGATCATCGGTGGCGATTTCAATTCCAATCACGACCGCCAATTCCCCCTCTGCACCGCTATCGCGGATCTAACAAAAGCAGGCTTCCACAACACATGGGATAAGACTCCTTTGAAAAACCGCCTCACCTGGCGCAACAACCCGCGCTTCGAAGATTACAAACCCACCACTTTTGATTACATCTTTACTTCTGGCTTCGCCAAAAACCAAGCCTCGCTCATCCCGAATGTGCCACTGAAAGTTTCAGATCATGCGCCGGTGGTGTTGGAGTTGAGTGTCCTTGAAAGTCAATGAAACGCGTGACTCCAGTCGCGCGTTCCACACATCAACCAAAACTCTTCTTCAGCCAAAGATCGATTCCATCCACGACAAGCGCGTAGGTTTCGGAATCAAACGAGTGACCTGCTCCGGGGATTTCGATGAGTTTCTTATCACAGCACGCAGCTTCGAATGCTCTCCGACTGTCTTCAACTGGAACCACATCGTCTTCCGTTCCGTGAATGAGCAACCATGGACAAGCAACCGTCGCCGCATCGGGTAGAATGCTGCTGATTTCGTTTAAATCATTCACATAACTTTCCGAAAGCGGGCAATTTTCTTCATCCCACATAAACCCTTTCCCCGGCACCACATCGCCAAACTCGCGTTTCACAAAACCTGCGGTGTCCACCATCCCTGCTAGAGAAATCAAACATTGAATCAACATCCCGCCCGATGCCGCTTTCACACCCACCGCCGCGCCCATGCTGTGACCGACATACGCGATCCGTTTTTCCTGAGGAACCGAGTTCAGAATCGACTTCAGATCATCCACCTCTTTGGTGATGTTGGAATGCTCGAATTCACCCTCGGAATCGCCGTTTCCGGAAAAAGAAAAGCGGATGCACGGCCAGCCTTTTTTTGCCAAACCTTCAGCAATTGCGACTAACAGCGGCCTGTCCTTATTTCCTGTTACCCCATGCCCCAACACCACCACCGCACCCTGGTGGGTTCCCTGATGGAAATCGACATCGAGACGTTCACCATGGCGGTTTAAAATGCGGCTACTGGTTTGCATGGTTTAAAGATTTTGTCCGTTTCTTCCCGGAAAAGTCAGCTCGGCGACCACGGATTTATCCAAGTCCCCCAGTCCGAGTTCAATGAGCTTCCGGTATTGGGATTCGGTCGCACGCGAGAGAGGCGTTTCCACGCCGTAAACATCGGCAATCTCGTTGGCAATACCACTGTCCTTCGCTGCATGTGATGCGGAAAAATAACAGTCATGTTCACGCGCCACCATGTCGTCACTGTCCGTTTCCAAGACGCGTGAGTTCGCTCCCGTTTGAGCAAAAATTTCCCTGAGCATGGTCAAGTCCAAACCCAAAGCCGCGCCCAAACCAAGCCCTTCAGCAAGTCCCGCGGTATTGATGTTCATCACCATGTTAACCAGGGCCTTGATCCGCGCTGCATTCTCCACGGGTCCGACATAGCGCAACGAAATCGACATGTCTTTGAGCAAGGCTTGATGCGCTTTGAACGTCTCCTCCTCCCCGCCTATCATCAGATACAAAGTCCCTTGGCGCGCTTGAGTGATCGATGACGCCATGCTCGCCGCCAAGGTTTTCGCACCCACCTTCGCCGCTGCTTGCGCGGCTCCCATGTGCGCTTCCGGACTGACCGTTGCGCAGTGAATGAAGGTTTTTCCAGCAGCACCTTTGAGCAAGGAATGATCACCGGAAAAGATTTCCTCCATCGCAGCATCATCCGTCACCACCGTGAAAATCACATCCGACGCCGCCGTAACGTCCGCCAGACACGCCATCGCCTTCGCGCCAAGCTCACCAGCCACCGATTCCGCAACCTGATGAAAATGATCGAATATCGCGGTTACCTCGTATCCCATATCCGCCAGACGACGCGCCATGTTCGCACCCATCCGGCCAACTCCCACAAATCCTACTTTCGGTTTGTTCATGATGAAAAATTATCAGAAAAACAGGACCTCGCAAGTTCAAAAGCCGTTCTTGAAAGTCTAACCGATTTCCAAACAAATCTCCGCCAACCCCTCCACCGCTGCCACGGAATCCACCTGACAAAGTTTCTGCCGCAGTTCTTTCGCTCCGGGAAAACCTTTGCAATATGCCATCAACCGACCGCGCATCGCTGTTAGAGTCTGGCGTTCATTCCCATAACGATTGCTCTCAACCGCCATCCGGCAATGCCGCAAAATCAACGCCCATCTCTCCTCAAGTGGCACGGCTTCCATCACTTCTCCGGTTTTTAAAAAATGCTTTGCTTCGCGGAAAACCCACGGATTCTGCATCGCAGCACGTCCGATCATCACCCCGCTGACCGCCGTCTCGCATTTGCGCCTCGCCAGATCTTCTCCACTGGAAATATCGCCATTGCCGATCACTGGAATCTTCACCGCGCGTGCCACGGCATCAATCGTTTCCCAATCGGCCTCGCCCGAATATCCCTGTGCCCGGGTCCGGCCGTGCACCGCGATCGCTTGCATCCCGCAGTCTTCCAAAGTTTTTGCGACTTCCACCGCATTCACCGAATCCGCATCCCACCCGATCCGGATTTTTGCGGTCACCGGCACGTCCATCCCGACTGCCTTTGCGACCCCCTCCGCCACACTGGCCAGCAGCGGACAATCCCGCAGCAGGGAGGATCCGCCATTTCGTGAAACGACCTTGTTCACCGGACAACCGAAATTGATATCGATGAAATCCGGAATCCGTCCTGCGAGTCCCTTATCAATAATCTTCCGAGCCGCCTCTCCCATGCGTTCCCCATCCGCTCCAAAAAGCTGCACGCCCACGGGCCTTTGGCCCTCATCGAACTCGGTATATTTCCGCGTCCGTTCGTCCGCCTGCATGATCCCCTCGGCGCTGACAAACTCCGTCACCATCACGTCCGCGCCCATTTCCTTGCAGATCCTACGGAAAATCAAATCCGTCACCCCCGCCATCGGCGCGAGATACAAGGGGAATTTTCCGTCTGAAAACCAGTGAAGCACGCCGGAACCTTAGCACCCCCGTCAATCTCTTTGGAAATGAAATCACACTTACGTGATACAATACGAATCGATGAGAAAATGGTAATTAGCCCGCCGGAGTCAGAATGACCAATGAGGGGAAATAGGAGCGAAGGTAACCACGATCGAGGGAGGCGAGGCGCTCTGCCTGCATACCGGCGTGTGCGGCAATGAGAAAGTCAGGGATTAGGTTCTGGCGTGGCCCGCCGTTACGCCTGTAAGACATGAATATCTGGCCGACGAGATAAGCGGTTGCAGGAGCTATAGGATCGTAGAAAATGTGCAGGAGATCCAAGTCTGCCTGAGCCGCTTCCACATCCGGATAGGTAATGGAAAACTCCGCAAATGCAATCGGTGAAATAAGCAATTGGCCTTCGCTGGCCGCAGTCTGAAGGCAATTCCTCCATGCCTCCCAACCGCTTTGTTTGCGCACGAGCAGAAGGAGAACGGAACTGTCAATGGCGGTGCGCATGGCGAAATCTTTCAGGGTGAAATCCTAGCGGGTAGCTCAACTGGGCCGCGCAGTTCATCCATGATTTCAAGCACGGTCATGTCACCCCATGGATCGGTCGCAGCCTTCCCGAATTGTTCCCATGCCTCGTTTGAAATCGTCTTGGTGGCTTTGAGAAAAGGGGCATTTTCATCAAATTCCAGAACGTCACCGGGCTTTAAATGGAGTTGTTTGCGGATATGAACCGGTATTGTGATCTGACCTTTTGAAGTAAGGGTCGCTTGCATGATTGAAAAAGTAAGCCTAATAAGTAAGGAAGTAAAGTAAGATTCTCAGGCGAAGTTGCGTAAATCTTTCAGTGCTCGCTCGTCGAATCTATAAACCCAGCTCATGCTTCACATCGTCTGCTGAATAAGTCTTCGCGCGTTCTGCCAAACGTTGTGAAGCCAAGTAAACATCCTCAAGATCATCGAGATACTCGAGGATCGCATCTCTGGCATAAAACGTTTTGGTTCCTCCCGTCTTCTTGGCCAATTTCTCCAAAGGACTCTGAATTTCCGGATCCAATCAAATTGCTAGGATGCTTTAAATCTAATCTGCTCTAAAGATGTAGCAAGTTGTCTTTTGGAAATGAACTGCATGAAATCAAATCGACTTCCGCTTGCATGCCACCCGCTTCTCATCTAACGACGCACCCTCCCTATGAGCAACTACCGCGTCCTCGTCTCCGATCCCATTTCTGAAAAAGGTGTGCAAGCCCTGCGCTCCACTCCTGACATCACCGTCGATGTCAACACCGGCCTCGCTCCGGAAGAATTGAAAAAAATCATCGGCCAGTATCACGGCCTCGTGGTTCGCTCGCAAACCAAAGTCACCCGCGACATCCTCTCCGCCGCCACCAACCTCAAAGCCATCGGTCGCGCAGGGGTGGGTGTTGACAACATCGACCGTGAAGCCGCCACCGATCACGGCGTCATCGTCATGAACACACCTTCCGGCAACACGATCTCCACCGCCGAACACGCGTTCACCCTGATGCTCTCGGCAGCCCGAAACATCGGTCCCGCCCATGCGGGGGTTCTTGCGGGAGATTTCAATGCCGCCCGCAAGGCCTATCAAGGCATCGAAATCAATGGCAAACGCCTTGCAGTCCTCGGGATGGGCCGCATCGGAACCGAATTCGCAAAACGCGCCCAGGCGTTCAACATGGATGTCGTCGCCTATGATCCTTTCCTGACGGAATCCCGTGCCCGCGAGCTCAAAGTGACCCTCGCGGAGTCGCCTGACATCGCCCTCAAAGGCGCCGATGTTGTGACTCTCCACGTGCCCCTTACCGACGACACCCGCCACATCATGAACAAAGAGCGCATCGCCCTGATGAACAAAGGCGCTCTCATCATCAACTGCGCCCGCGGTGGACTCATCGACGAAACCGCGCTAAAAGACGCGATCGATTCCGGCCATATCGCAGGTTGCGGGTTGGACGTTTTCGAAACCGAGCCCCCGGCCGCAGACCATCCGCTTTTCGGTCTCAAAAAACACATCGCCTTCACGCCCCACCTCGGCGCGTCCACGAATGAAGCCCAGGAAAACGTCGGTATCGAGGTTGCCATCCAGATTCGCGATTTTCTCACCACTGGAGAGATCCGCAACGCGATCAACATGCCATCGCTTGATGCCGCGGCCATCGCCGCCATCGGTCCCTATCTCGATCTTGCCGGCGCGCTCGGCACCCTGCTTGCCAAACTCGGCCCTGCCAATCCGGATTCCATTCGTGTTTCCTATCATGGCGATCTCGCCAGCAAAGACACAGGCCTCATTTCCCGCACCGCCCTCTTCCGTCTGCTCGCGTCTTCCCGAGACGACGGTCAAGTCAACCTGGTCAATGCACCCGCCATCGCCAAGTCCATGGGTCTTGATCTTGTGGAATCGACGATCAGCGCCCAAACCGAGTTCAATGATTTGCTCGTCGTCGAACTACGAAAAGGCGATGAAAAATTCCGCGTTGCCGGCACCATTATCGGACGCAGCCCACGAATCGTGGAAATCGATCGCCTCTTCGTTGACACGCCGATCAAAGGTCACTTTCTCATCGTTCGCAATGATGACCGCCCCGGTATGGTTGGAGCGGTTGGCACGATTCTGGGCAATTCAGGTCAAAATATCGCCAACCTTTCCTTGGCACGCAACAAATCGGAACGCAATGCCCTCTCGATCATCGAACTGGACGAGACGTTGCCCGCCAATGTCATGGAAGCCATCCGCGCCATCCCCGGCGTCACTTCAGCAACGGGCATCAGCCTCTGATCGCATGGAAAACCTGCCGCTGTCCTAAGCAAAATTCGCAAACTTCTCCTTGCCAACAGTCATTCTATTTTTTTAGTCTAGCGTCCGTATGAAAAAACTCCTGTTCATCGCCGCCAGTGCTGTCGCCCTCTCGGGCTTCGCAGCTGCTGATATCCAATCACCTCCGGGGTCCCATTACACCTCCACTCGCAAGCTGGGGCGCGCGATCAGCAACATTCTTTATGGCGTGGTTGAAATTCCCGAGATGATGGTCCGCAGAACCGAAATCTACGGTGCAAAAGCCGGCTGGAGCTACGGTGCGGTTGATGGCACAAACCGCGCCTTCAAACGCCTCGGATACGGCTTCTACGAGCTCTTCACCTTCACCTGCCCAACCTATCGCGGCACGTTCAAACCGCCCTACGAAAAATGCGGTCAAGACAATCGCATCGAAATGAACGTGCATGAAGGCCTCTCAGAATTCCCACCGGAACTCGGCTTCGAAAGCTACTACAGCCATGTTCGCAGCAAATCCTACTGAACACGGATCAATCTGAACTTTCCTCAACCCGGTCGATTCATTTCGATCGGGTTTTTTATGTCAGTTTCCTCACCATTTCTCTTTTTCTTCAAAAACTCGCGTTCTTCGCAAAATTTCGCTTGTCCTGTCCCGCAAATTCCACCAACCTCCGCGCCCGCCCAACAGGGGCAACCCCACAAAACGTCATACCATGTCAGTCTCTCTCCGTCTCAACCGCAAGGGCACCAAAGACCGTCCTTACTACAAAATCGTAGCCGTCGACAGCCGCAAGCGTCGCGATGGTCGCTACATCGAACAGATCGGAACTTACAATCCACTTGTCGAAGGCACCAACTACGAAATCGACCTTGAAAAAGCGGACAAATGGCTCGCCGTGGGCGCAAAACCATCCGAGACCGTAAACAGCTTCATCCGCAAAGCCCGCACGGCCGCAGCGAAGTAATCCCAAGATTACCCAAGCTTTTTTCAACACGCTTCTTTTTTTGAAAAACCGCTTCCTCCCTGGGGTTGCGGTTTTTTTACGCATTGCCACTCCCATTCATGTCTCACGAAACTTTTGAGCAATTCATGCGTCGTTGCCTACATGATCCGCAACGGGGTTATTACTCAAAAAATATCCGTAGTATCGGAACACGCGGCGACTTTACCACCGCACCCCAAATCTCGGATGCACCTGCGAAAGCCATTGCCGCATGGGCGTCCAAAGCCATGCGTTTTCACCGAACCCGCCACCTCATCGAAGTCGGCCCCGGCATGGGCACCCTTTCAAAACAGGTCCTGCAACACCTCCCCATCACGCTTCGCTTCGCGGTCAAATTGCACTTGGTCGACTCCTCTCCCGCCCTCCTTGCCCACCAGAAAAACACTCTGGGAAAACGCGCCTCATTTCATAACACCATCCACGAAGCCCTGAAGTCCTGTGGCGGAAATGCCGTGATTTTTTCCAACGAACTGGTCGATGCCTTTCCTGTCCGCCTGTTTCAAAAAAACCAAAGCAACTGGCAGGAAATCGCTCTGATCCACTCGGACAACCTGACTCGGGAAATCCTAGTGGATCCCTCATCCTTGCCAAAATCCTCAATTTTCAGCCGCGATTTTCCGATAGGCCAACGTGTCGAAGTTCACGAATCCTACCGAAATTGGCTGCGATCCTGGTTACCTCTATGGCGGGGTGGCGAAATGCTCACCATGGATTACGGTAACTTGGCTGAAAATCTCTACCACCGATGCCCTCAAGGGTCGCTACGCGGATACCTGCTCCAACATAGGGTCGAGGGGCCGGCCATTTACCAAAACCCGGGACTTCAGGATCTGACCGCAGATGTTAATTTCACGGATTTGATCGAATGGGGTGAGCCGGAACTTCAATACGAGGCGCCTCGAAGCTTCGCCGAATTCATCCACCCATTCACAAAGCCCCACGACTCGCAACTTCTGGCAGCCTGTGATCACTTCATGTCGCTCCGCCAATCTCCGCAAGTTCTCGCCGATCCAAAATGATATCGACCCGCTTCGATGGGTTGACACCGCCAATCCACCTGAGCATCCTGAGATCATACAAATCCGTTAGCAGGATGTTTGCTGACTTTCATCGAAACCCCTTTTCCAAAAACCAGTGTTTTCCAACGAAGAATACCTCGCAGATCTCCTCGTCGATGCCGGCATCCTGAGCGCCGAGCAACTTCAACAACATCGCTCCGAGCTTTCTCCGGGCATGACCATCATCAATCACCTGATGGCGGCAAAAATAGTCACCGAGGAACTGGTCAGTTCAACCCTCGCCAGCAGCGCAGGCGTTCCATTTGTGGTTCTGAATCAACTCACCCTTGATCCATCCATCATCACCGCGATCCCCGACGAAATTGTCCAGCGCTACCGTGCCGTCCCCATCGAGGATGACGGCCTGTTTCTAATTGTCGCGGTTGCGGATCCGTTGAATCTTGAAACACTTGACAGCCTGCCTCATGTCACGGGCAGGGAACTGAATTTTGCCTGCGCAACCCCCACAGACATCAAAAACCACCTCAGACAGTTCTATCATGTCGAGCAAACGAAAAACAAATCCAGCAGTGATGGATTTCAAATCTCCACGGGAGATTCCGAGGCAGGAGCCGATGCCAATGACGCACCCATCATCCGCCTCGTCCAACAAACGCTTACCGAAGCGTTTCGCTTGAAAGCATCCGACATCCATATCGAACCTCTCGAAACCTCGGTCCGCATCCGCTACCGCCTTGATGGCAAATTGACACACGTCGATTCACACCCGAAAAAACTGCTTCCAGCCATCATCGCCCGCATCAAGGTTATGAGCGGAACGATGTCGATCGCGGAAAAAAGACTTCCACAAGACGGCCGCATCCAACTCAAAATGGGAGAGAAAGAGGTCGATCTCCGTGTCTCATCCGTTCCCTCGAACCATGGCGAATCCATCGTCATGCGGATCCTCGACAAGACCGCTCTGTTACTTGGCTTGCCGGAACTCGGATTTTTCTCAGACGACCAAGCTCAATTTGAGAAACTGCTCGGATTGCCCGATGGTATCATTCTGGTG
Source organism: Luteolibacter sp. (assembly GCA_044358435.1). Taxonomy (GTDB): domain Bacteria; phylum Verrucomicrobiota; class Verrucomicrobiia; order Verrucomicrobiales; family Akkermansiaceae; genus Luteolibacter. The sequence goes on along the minus strand of JBIKNX010000002.1, from coordinate 6,712 downwards.
ACCGGTCCCACCGGTTCGGGCAAAACCACCACGCTTTACGCTTGTCTCAACGTCATCAACCGGCCGGATAAGAAAATCATCACGGTTGAGGATCCCGTCGAATACGAACTTCCCGGCATCAACCAAGTCATGGTCAAATCGGACATCGGCATGACCTTCGCGGCCGCCCTCCGGGCCATGCTGCGCCAAGCTCCCAATATCATCATGATTGGAGAAATTCGGGACGCGGAAACCGCCAATATCGCCATCAACGCCTCTCTGACAGGTCACCTGGTATTCTCCACCCTCCACACCAACGACGCACCATCCGCCGTCGCCCGCCTCGCAGACATCGGAGTCAAACCCTTCCTCATTGCTTCCGCCGTGCGTTCCATTCTCGCCCAACGCCTCGTCCGCAAACTTTGCCCTATCTGCAAGTCTCCCGCAGATCTTTCCGAGAAACAAATGCGCGCCCTCCACCTTGACTCATCACGGGTCACCGATTCATCGATCTTCGGTCCCACAGGATGTGAAAAATGCCGTGGAAACGGCTATCGGGGACGCATGGGCATTTTCGAACTTTTCAATATCGATGATGAAGTCCGTTCGCTGATCAATACGGAACAATCCACCAACCAACTCCGCAGACGCGCTCGTGAACTAGGCATGCGCACGCTCCGTGAAGACGGCATCCGCAAAATCCTGGCGGGCGTCACGTCCGCCGAGGAAGTCGTCCACGCCACCATGGGCGACCTCGATTAACCGCCAAACAAAAACACCTTCCTGCCCATACCCCATCATGGATAATCGCCAACTTCTAGAATTGTTCCAATCGAGAGGCCTCATCGATACCGCCCTTGGCGAGGAGATCTTCGATGAGGTCGAAAATAGCGGAAAGTCCGTGCCCGAACTCCTGGCTGATTTCGGCGTGATTCAAAACCGTGACGATGTCTGGCCGATCGTGGCTACGGAACTTGGCGCGAACACCATCGATCTCAAAAATTGGATTCCTCCCCAAGCCTTGCTCGACCTCGTTCCGGCTGGAACGGCACGCCTCCACGGCGCTCTTCCTGTAAACTTCGACAACCAGGGGCTTCATGTGGTTCTGGTGGATCCTCTCAACCCTCAAACCGTGGAGGATTTACGTTTCACCCTTGGACGTGAAATCATTGTCGTCGTAGCTCCCGACTATCTCGTCGAAGCTAAAATCAACGAATGCTACGGCGGAGAGGGCCGTGCCATGAATGATATCCTCAGCCAGCTTGATATTGTCACCGAGGAAATCGACGCCGCAAATGCCGAGGCCGAGGCGAACTCCGCGCCCATCATCCGCTATGTCGATCTGGTCCTCTATCAAGCCATCAAAGAAAAGGCCTCCGATATTCATTTCGAACCCTTCGAAAAAGACTTCAAAATCCGCTACCGAGTGGATGGAGCGCTGTATGAAATGGCACCGCCTCCTCTGCACCTTGCCCTACCCATCATCTCGCGGGTCAAGGTCATGGCCAACATGAACATCGCCGAGCGACGCATTCCTCAAGACGGGCGAATCGTAAAACAGATCGGAGAAAAACAGGTCGATATGCGGGTCTCCACCCTGCCTACCCACCATGGGGAATCCGTCGTGCTCAGGGTTTTGGATCGTTCCTCCGTAAACCTGAGTCTGGAAAACCTGGGCCTGACTCCAAGCATCTATGAATATATCGTCGATACCATCGAGAAACCCAACGGAATCTTCATCGTAACCGGCCCGACAGGCGCAGGAAAAACCACCACGCTGTACGCCGGACTGCGGCGTATCAACACCATTGATTCGAAACTTCTAACCGCCGAGGATCCGGTCGAATATGACATCAACGGCATCATTCAAATTCCCATCAACGAGGCGATAGGATTGGACTTTCCCCGCATACTCCGCGCTTTCCTCCGCCAGGATCCGGACCGCATCATGATCGGAGAAATGCGCGACAAGGAAACCGCCACCATCGCCATTCAAGCTGCGCTTACCGGTCACTTGGTGCTTTCCACCCTTCACACCAACGACTCGGCCGGAGCCATTACCCGTCTGATCGATATGGGCTGCGAACCTTTCCTTGTCGCGGCATCGCTGGAAGGAGTTCTGGCCCAGCGCCTGGTCAGAACGATCTGCAAGGACTGCATCAGCCCATACGAACCCAGCGAAGCCATTCTCAACCAGCTTGGAGTTTCCGCCCACGAACTCGGTGACAAGCAATTCTACACAGGTGCGGGCTGCGATGTCTGCGGCCAATCCGGTTACCGCGGTCGTGCCGGTCTTTATGAACTGCTCAATATCACGGAACCGATCCGCGAGCTCATTACCAACCGCGCTCCCACCGTCGTCATCAAACAAAAGGCGATCGAACTGGGCATGAACACGCTTCGGGAAGACGGTCTGCGCAATATCTACCTCGGGAAAACCACCATTGAAGAGGTTCTGAAATACACCTAGAGCGGAATTCCCATCAAATTTCTCCTTCGGATTCCGAAAAAAAATGTTTATGTTCCTGCCAATTCATCTATAAATAACAAGAAATCCCATGCCCAATTTCATTTACTCAGCACTCGATGCAAAAGGTGAGCAAACCGACGGCGTACTTTCAGCATCGTCTGAAGCAGATGCCATCCAAATGCTAAGGGCACAACATTTGTTTCCCACCCAAGTCTATGAGGAGGGAACTGTCAAAACAACCGCCCGATCCATCGCGCCCAAGAAATCCAGGGGCAAAAGCAAGGCCAGCTCGATGAACATGGGCATCGGCAACGCCAAAAACACGGTTAAGCCGAAAGTCCTGATGATTTTCACAAGGCAGCTCGCAACCCTCATTGATGCGGGTCTGCCGCTGTTGCGCTCGCTGACCGTCCTCGGCAAACAAGAGCCGAACCCAACCCTCAAATCAACCATCTCCGTTCTCGCCGATTCCGTTCAAGGTGGCTCCACCTTCTCCGAGTCCCTCGCACAGCATCCGAAAATATTCAACAAGCTGTATGTGAACATGGTCAAAGCCGGCGAGCTGGGCGGTGTTCTTGAAGTCGTTCTCAATCGTCTCGCGGAATATCAGGAAAAAGCGGACAAGCTGAAAAACAAAATTGTTTCTGCCATGGTCTATCCGGCGATCGTGATGTTCATCGCGGTGGCCATCCTGGTTTTCCTCATGGTCGTCATCGTTCCCAAGTTCAAGGAAATGTTCAACGATAACGATGCCGAACTCCCCCTGATTTCCCAAGTTGTTTTCGGATTCTCCGAGTTCTGTCTAGCCAGTCCCATTTCCATCATCCCCAACGTTGTCTGGATGTTTGTCGCCGGTTTCGTTTTCTATCTGGTGTTGGGAGCGATGGGTAAAACAAAGGGTGGTCGCGAGGTAATCGACAAGCTCAAACTCCACTTGCCTGTCTTTGGAGACATTCAACGAAAATCCGCCGTTTCACGCTTCGCAAGAACCCTCGGCACACTTGTCACATCCGGCGTTCCCATTCTTCAAGCACTCAACATCACCCGTGACACAGCCGGAAACGTCGTCATCTCGAACGCGATTTCGAAAGTCCATGAAGCCGTTAAAGAAGGGGAGTCGATCGTGACCCCGCTCACGGCCAGTGGTGTCTTTCCCAATATGCTGATCTCCATGGTCGATGTGGGCGAGGAAACCGGTCAACTTCCCGAAATGCTTCTCAAAGTGGCGGACGTTTATGACGATGAGGTGGACAGTGCCGTTACCGCCCTGACCTCCATTCTGGAACCGATCATGATCGTGTTTCTGGCCTTGGTCGTCGGAGCGGTCGTTTTCGCTCTGTTCCTGCCACTCATCAAAATGATCTCCGTGATGAGTGATGCGCAGTAACCCCTGACGTCGATGAAACAAAGCCTCCGCCCTCATCATCACCACGGTTTCACCATGGTTGAGCTCATGGTGGTGATCACGATCATCATGATTCTGGCAGGACTGAGCGTTGGTGGTCTTCAATTTGTCAATGCCAGACGGGACAACAACAAAGCGGAAATCCAGATCAACCTGCTTTCCCGTGGCATCGAAGAATACAAACTCGATAACGGCGATTACCCGGGAGATGAGGATGCGGGTGGCTCGGATGGACGCAGTCAAACCAACATGCTGTTCAAGGCACTCTACCATGACGGCTTCATCGCTGGAGATGACGGCACTGCTTCAATCTATCTTACCGATCTTGATCCGGAAAACGACAGCCAAAAATGGATCGAAGGTTCAGGCGCGAGCTCGAAAATCATCGACCCTTGGAAAGCCGAATTCCTTTATCGCCGCGGGTCCGGCGCCCTAAACCCCGACTACGATCTCTGGTCGATGGGCAAGGACGGTCAGACGGCCGGCAATGGCACCGATGACAAGGACAAGGATGATATTTCGAATTTCTGAAAATCAATCCTTCACCGGTAAATGCCATGGCTCTCCTTTTTGAAAGAATTCTTTCAATTCGGGATATTGTTTCAGGATGATCTCTTTCTCATGTGGAAATCTCACTGCGGTTTGTAACTGCATGGCTGTGAAAAACAGTAAGACCAGTATGATGATTTTAAATGCGCTCATGGGAACCACCGTGATTTTGTGCTTACCCATGTAATCCCATACCGGCTTTCCAATTCTGCGGGCCGTAAACCAACTCATCGCCTGGCACAATACCGATAGCAAACCCCAGCCAAAACCCAATCCGGCAATCCATACCCGAACCGACCGCCAAATGGATGATTTGAGCGTCAGGGGTGTATCATCGTCATTGATCACGCGAATGCCCAGCAACCATTTGCCCGGAGTCATTCCAAACCGATGCAGCAACCATGCCTCGATCATGAACCACGGAAGGTAAATCGAAAGCTGCATCCACGGATTGAGAATGATCGCGCCGATATCTCGTCCGGCGGCATACATCAACAACCACCAAACAGCGGTATAAACCATCAAATCCAACCATCTTGCCCAGAACCTCCGGGCCAAATGGCGTTTACCGGATAGTGCAATCACATCCGGCGGTTTGGGCCAATCCACCGAACCCGCAGGTTCGATACTTTCTATTTTGTCCCGTTGTGCCCGCTCCAAATCATCCCGAAACAAATCCATTTCCCTCAATTTCACCCAACTCGGCAAACCCTCGTGCCAGGCAAATTGATCCGCCTGAATCTGCCCATCGGTAATTCGGTTCCGAATTTCATAATCTTGAAACGGTCCGGTTTTCATGCCGTTTTGAATAAGCCAAATTTCCATAATTAAAGATTTCTCAACGACTTGGCAGCATCGCTCTGTGCTGCGAAAAATGCCGGCACCATTGCGGCGAGCGAACAAAGCAAAAATGCCATGAAACCGATCACCACTTGTTCGACGGGATCGTTGTGAGCAGGCAGGACGCCAAAACCTGTCAGGGAAGCGGAGAATGGATCGAAGCCCAGCGCCCGCATCCCCTCCTGCAGACTACCGCGGAAATAAATCACCAGACGTCCGAGTCCGATCCCGAGAATCGCGCCCATCACCCCCAATAGCATTCCCTGATACAAAAACACCCTCACAATCTGACCGGGCGCGGCACCCAGTGCTTTCATCACACCGATTTCACGACGCTTCTGAATCGTCACGGTAAACATCACCGCCATCATCGAGAACGCTGAAATCAATACGATAAAGGACAGTGCGAAATACATCATCACACGTTGCTGATTGATCAAATTGAAGAATGCCTGATATTGATCGCCCCAGGTTTCCACATACGCGCCGGATCCCAGATGTTGACGCACTTTGACCGCTATTTGCTCGGCCTGATAAGGATCCTCCAACCGCAAGGCTATGCCCTGTACTTCTCCGCCCAATCCCGCCAGATCCTGTGCCAATGGCAAAGGCACGAATAAATCCGGGGTCACTGCCATTTGTGATGCCGCATAAATCCCCACCACCCGGACTTCCTTGGGAAGCACCAAACTCTTGATCCCCTTCAGGATTTCACCATCCATCTCCGCAGCATCGGTCTTCAACAAAGCGTCATAAGCCTCCATGAGTTGGGTTTTATTTTCCGAAGAGAATCGAAAGATATTTTTATCCTCTATGAAATCTCCAGCCTCCATCGCCTGCAAAATCGAATAAACCCGTTCCTTCTCCGGCTCACGGATCTGCTTTGAGTGAATGTCTTTCAGCGCATCATAAGCCTCTCCAAGATTTTCCTCCGAAACCTCGAACACCTCACCTGTTTGTTTCAAATCCTCCTTCAGAACTTTTGTAACTAACGCCCACGCCTCGGGAAACGCCTGTCGGACCACCGGTTGCTCGGTAACCCGATACGCCTGCATCACACTTTCGAAATTACGGGTCGAATAAAGGCGCATGGTATCGCCTACCTGGAGCTGAAACTGACCGGCAACAATCGAGGAAACCACCGCGCGGTCATCCAATCCGAGATCCGCATTCGACTCGGGATACTCCTCGAGATCCAACATCTTCTCGATTCCCTCCACCTGAGCCGCATCACCCGTATCGATCCCACGAAATGCCACAGGCCTCTGCCAGGATCCGACATCCAAAATCACATGATCCGAGACAAAAGCTGTGGCGGCGGAAACACCTTTCACTTCCTCCACCTTTCTTGCACCTGCCTGCCAACCCCCGGTCTCCCCCCCCTCCCCGTCTGGATCGAGCGGTGGCGCCCATGGCGATCTGACCAGAATATGCCGCGGAAACCCCAGCAACCGACCGTGCACATCCCC
>JBIKNX010000255.1:0-3333 GCA_044358435.1 Luteolibacter sp. | reverse complement strand
ATCGATCAACTCCTGCCAACTGCATGGCTGCAAGCAATGCACCAGAGCAAAATAGCGTAACCACCAGAGATACACTAATCTCTACCATCTCTACAAGAGCGGTTCTGTTGGGCGCTTACGAAGAGCCCTATTTTAAGGCCGGCAAACAATATAACAGCGGCATCGTCGAGGGACTCAACCTACGGATCAATCTGTGCATGAGAAAAGCCTACGGCTACCGCAGCTTCGAATTGCTACAAACCACTCTGTTTCATACACTTGGGAAACTACCGGAGCCGAAGTTCACCCACAAATTTTGCTGAAGAGCCATTTTTCACGATGCCCCAGAGAGTGTGTTTTTCTGCGGATCGATCCCAGGCGATCGCCTGACCAAAGATTCCAGCTACGGGTTCAGTGCGGAGATAATGAAGCGCATCTGTAGAATCGATTTCGAGAACATAGACTTCGGCGTTGTCGTGGCCGGTGACGTATAAATTTCCGTCAGGTCCCCATGAGCCGCCTGAGCAACTCATCGTTCCCCATTTGGCGACGGTTTCTTCGGGAAAAAACCAATTTTGTTGTTCGATGAATTTGCCGTTTTCGAAACGATATTTGACCAGCTTGGTTTTCCGGTTTTCGGGTTTTCCGTAAACCGCGTAACCCATCCACCAAGTGTCGTTTTTCCTATCGATCCATGTTAGAGAACCGTGATCGCCTGGCATGCGGATGGTGGATTCGTGTTCCAGGTTCTCACCATCCACATCGAAGACCTCGATGGTGTTTTCATTGGGAGCAATGGGAAAGCGCGAGTGTGCGCAGTATAGTTTGCCATCGATCACCGTGCCGCTGTTCATGTGTTTGAAGTGGGCCTGCGCGGGATCTTTTGGATTTGATTCCCACGTGGTGATCTGTGCGCCGGTTTCCTTACTGTGCTTGGTAATACTGGTATTGCTGATGGCGTAGAAATATTTGCCATCTACTGCAACTCCCTGACTGGCTTTCACGGTAAAGATTTTTAGCGGCCAGCTCTCTTCAGCGACCGCAAACGAGCCTACCATTGCCGAAACAATTAAGAAGATGAGGGTATGATATCGCATGGATTATTTGCGCTTGCGCGTCTTCTTCGCTTCAAAATCGACGGCATTGGGATTGAAGTGAGCGGGATCGTATCCGGGATGAGCCCATTCAATTTCACCGGCGGCTGCCATCATGTATTGGAAGGCTCCGCCGAAATCCTCGGGTGGGCAGGCGCGTTCTCCAGCCATCATTTCCGGGCCGGTAACGGTTTCAGCTTCGACTCGTTTTTCAAAAACCACCTCGTGAATCCATTCATCCGCGAAGTCGTAACGGTAGAGCATGCGCATCGGCAGGCGTTTGCGTCCGATGTATTCGGCGACCTTTAGCAGGGTCTCGTCCTGAAATTCACCGAGTGTCTGATCCTGCAAACCGACCGGACCGATGACATCGACGAGGCGCTTGCCTTTGCCGTGACGGAATTCGTGCGGGTGTTTGTTTTCCCAACCCATCGCGGCTTGGATCGCATCGCTCAACTGCAAAAAGCTAACAGAAGTATCGATGGAAAATTGTCTCCAGATCTTGGGTTGGATGCCGTAGGTGAAAACTTTGACTACGACGCGTTCGGTTCCGCTTTTTTTTGGCATGTGATTAAAAGTAATAGGTTGATGGATAATTAAAATGAAGAAAACCGCGAATGAACGCGAATGGACGCGAATTTTAGAGAAATGATAATTTCAGATCACTCAGTATTTAACCCGAAAATCTTTGAGATGATCAGGATTTTCTTAATTCCATTAGCGTTTATTCGCGTTCATTCGCGGTTAAAATTTTATTTTGCTCAAGCCTCGCGGATCGCTTGGATCGCGGCGGCCATGTCTTTGGCTCCGAAGGTGGTGGAGCCTGCGACCATGACGTTGGCACCGGCTTGGTAGCTGATCGCGGCGGTTTCCGCGCCGATTCCGCCATCGACTTGGATGTGATAATTCAGGCCGTGTTCGGCGCGATAGGTGGCGGCGGCTTCGACTTTGGTCATGACTTCCCGCATGAAGGGTTGGCCACCGAAGCCGGGGACGACGGTCATGCAGAGCAGGAGATCGATTTGATGGAGAAACGGCAGGACCTCGGAAAAAGGTGTGGCGGGATTGAGAGCGAGTCCGGCAAGGCAGCCCGCTTCGCGGATGCGGACGAGAGTTTCGGATACGTTGTGGTTGGCTTCGACGTGAACCGTGATGCAATCGGATCCGGCGGCGATGAAGCGAGGGAGGTAGTGATCGGGTCGTGAAATCATCAGATGGACATCGAGAAAGATATCGTTCGATTCGTGAACCGCCTGCACCATCGCGGGGCCGAAGGAGATGTTGTCGACAAAATGGCCGTCCATCACATCGAGGTGCAACCAATCCGCTCCGGCATTGATGGCGCGGGTGGTTTCCTCACCAACTTTCGAGAAATTGGCGGCAAGCAGGGAGGGAGCGATAACGCGGTCGAGGTAAGTCTTGGGAATCACGGAATTAGGGAAGCATGGGACAGCGGAATGGGAAGAAAAAATAGCGAAGAGTGAAAAGGGTAGGTCGGTTTTGATAAAACCACCGCTGCGAAGCGGGGAAGATGATCCGCCTTCACAAGAGTCGACGATTACATCGTCCTTCTTGCTTGGCAGTTCCTTGGCAAGGATCTACAAGATCATTTTATGAATGGAATTTTACTCGTGAAATTCAGCTATGCTGTATTTGTAGGGGTTCTACTGCACGCGGTATTTGTGGGACAAATGCCGCGCGCTATTGATTAAAACTGTTCGCCTGAAAAGAAGAACTCGTAATGATACACGAATCGATGTCCACTAACTCACCATCCAGGCTGTTGCGTATTGCGATGTTTAGTTGTCTTTGGGTCGCATGTGGGTTTGTGCTTTATACAACATACCAGACTGATGCGTGCCCACCAGATGTGAGGCATCGAGAGGCGATTCTGTCAGGTTTGTTCACTCCGCTCTTCCTCTCAGGCAACGCGGGTGCGCTTATCCACCAACCATCATGGCGGCCAGTCGTGGGGATAGGTTTTTTGCTCGCTTACTGCGCAATTGCCATCGTCCTTATTCGGGCTCGCACGACTGCTCGTTTTGCGACTGCATCAGTTCTGCTCGCGATTCTTAGCGGCCTTGGACTGTGGTGCACGTTCCACAGCTACGCACACTCTGGGGGATAATCACATATGAACCCATCCATAGCGAAACAACTGGGCGAACAAGATTAGATGAGAAGGCAGTGAGAGGCGGCGCTTGAGCGCCGTGATAATCTCCCCACTGCCATGAAAACGAAAATTCCATCTATTACCATC
>JBIKNX010000074.1:0-11400 GCA_044358435.1 Luteolibacter sp. | reverse complement strand
AAGCGATTCTGGAAGACGCATGGAAAGTGCTGGAGAAACGATTCGTCGCAGATCCCAAAAAGCCGGGCAGCGGCAAAGGCGGTGTTATCGAGGCCATGGCGCTCGTCGCTTCCGGAAAACCCGAGCACAGAAAAATCGTGCATGAATGGGTGCGTAGCAAAGACTGCCCATGGCAGCCACCTACCGAACCCATCGGCGCGAGGTTTGAACCGGGTTACAAGGGTGACAACGGATACCAGAGCTGGCATCACGGGTTCATCGGTCTCCAATGCGCCTTGTATTACGATGCGACTGGTGACGACTACGTGCTTCCCGCTCTGCGCAAGTATGCGATCGAGACCGCCATGGGGCAGAGCAATGCCGGAACTTGGGGTCACACATTCGCCTTTCCTTCATTCAACGGTGGTAAACTACACGAAATGAATCCGGGATACGGAGCGCTCAATGCTGCCGGAAACCGCTGCTTTTTCCTCGTTGCTCTCGCACAGAAACTCGGCATCAAACATCCGGAAATCGATCTTGCCGTGAAACGCGCGCACAGATTCTTCGGCTCATATGTCGACCAAGGTGCGATTCCCTACGGTGATCATCCAGCCGCAGCCACCGATGACAGCAATGGTAAAAATGCCGGTACCGCCTTTGCCATGAAACTCATCGGCGACGACTACAGCGCGAAATACTTCGCCATGATGTCCGCACACGCCTCCTTTACCCCCCGCGGCGGCCATGCCCATGACTACCACACCCAGTGGTCCAGCTGGGGCGCCACCCTCTGTGGTCCGGAGGTCCGCACTATGGCGGAACGCAACATGCGTTGGCGCCGTACTCTTTGCCGCATGTATGACGGCAGCTTTGTGTATCACTCGCCGACAGAAAAATACGGAACCCTGCGTGACCCCACCGCAACGGAAGTTTTCAATCAGGTCGTGATCCACAAACAAACCCTGATCAGCGGCAAAGATGCCGATGAGAAAATGTATCTTAACGAACGAGAAATGAAGCAGCTTCTAACAAGCGCTGCAGGTCAGTTTAATAACGACTACCTCAAGAATCTCGCTGGCAAACCCTGGCCTGAGCGATCCACGGATGAACTGTTTGATCTGCTGGATATGTTTAAGCCCAAGACCCGTAATCAAATCGCCGCGGAGTTGGGCAAGCGCTTTAAGGCCGGAGAAGCCGCAATTGCACCACGCCTCGTCTCGCTTTTGACTCACGAAAATGCACGCTTCCGCCATGGGGCATTGCGTGCACTCGATGCTTGCGGCACCGATGTGATGCTCTCGAATCTTTCCAAGATTGTAGCCATGCTTGACGATCCGAAAGACTTCGTTCGGATCACCGCGATTGAACTGGTTTCCAAGGCGACCGATGATAAGGAGGCGCAACTCGCGATTCTCAAGACGACGGTGGCGGAGCAGCACACGGAAGCTCCGAACAGTGTGCGTAACTCGGTTCAATCCAATTTGTTCAGCTCCAAGGTCAAATCCGCAATTTCCGATTCTCCGTTCAAAGCGGGCTTCGACGATAAGCTTGTCGAGCAGGCGCTCACCAAACTCATTCTGGAAGAAACCGGTGGTGGTCCCCTGGTGGAATCCAAGGTCAAGACCTGGGACAAGGACACCGTCGTTCGTCTGGCCGGTCCTCTGACCTTCATTGCCGAGGAGGAGCAGGTATACGATCAGATGTTCGGCGCAAGAAACGCGCCGGCGCAAGCCATGCTCGGCAAGTTCGGTTACCTCGAGGGGGTTCAAACCAATGGCTACCGTCTCATGCAAAAAGCGAATATTCCAAGACATATTCGCGCGGCTTCCGGCTTCAAGGATCCCATGGTCAATCCCGATGTGGTTTTCAAACAGCCGGGCGTTTTTGCCGACTATGCGGATGAGATCAAGACCATCCTCATCGACAGTCCGTCCGAGATGATCATGATCAAGGATCAATCCACCAACTGGATCCAAGTCAGCACTCCGCTAAGTAAGATTTTAAAAGCCATCGAGGCGAATAAAACGCCCGCAGCCCTGCCCAGTATCGCGGGTGATGTGCGCAAAATATTTCAATCCGAGTTGGCTGCTCTCGATGGGACGGGTGCCAAGATGAAATGGTGTCGTGATACCTTGGCGGATCCGCAGAGCATGCAAACGTTCCGTCAGATCGCCGCGATGGATGCTCTGGTTGAGCTAAGCGGCCCGGATGCAGTGAATGATCTGCTACCGTATCTCGGTCATGATTACTGGCGTTTGAGCGAGCATTCGCGCCGCGTTGCCGCGGATCTTGTCAAAGGCATGCCAGCTGCACAGATCGCTAAATTATTTGCCGAGACGACCCAAACCTCGTCCAAAACAGGCTTCCTTCAAATGCTGACCATCAGTGGGGCAAAAGGCGGTCTCGATATCGCCAAACAAGCGATGAAACACGAATCCCCTGCGGTCCGCGCGGCTGCAATCGGTACTTTTTCCGCTTTAGGCGGGGAAGCCGCCACCGGGGATTTGGTCAAAATCCTCCAAACCGCAGAATCCTTGGAAGAATGTCACGCCTGTGAGGATGCGCTCCTGTCCCGCTGTGCTGCTCCCGCAGCCGCCGGTCGCATTCGCGACCAACTCATTGCCATCAAGTCGGGAGCTTCAACCATGCTTCTCGACAGCGTTTATTATCTGTTGGCCCGTATCGGGGATGCGAAATCCATCGAGGTTCTACGTCAGGTGGCGGCCACGGAAGATCCCAAGGAATTTGCCCGAGTCATGTTCGCTCTCTCCTATTCGCCTTCCCGTGAAGCAGACAAGGTGATGCTGGACATTGCCGCCAAGAACCCCAAACGCGCCGCGATCGTGGGTGTGTATGGTGACCGCCGCATGGTTATCGGACCGAAGGGCTATGGCGACATCGATAGCAAGGACCGGATGGACTTTGCTGAAGCCATGCTCAAGCTCACGCTCGAGCCTCGTATCATCCAACTGCTCGGCACCATCCATGAAGCCCGCGCACTCCGCGCCCTGATGTTCTGTTTGGAAAAAGGCGTTGGATCCGCCGCCAAAAGCATTGTTGAAAATGCCGAGGGCATGGAAAAATTGAGCCCTGCCGATGCTAAAATCGCTGCGGAAACTTTGCGCCAACTCATCGAATACATCGAGGTTTCCTACCTGCGAGGCGGTATCAAAGCCCACATGAGCAAAGACGATAACTACACGGGATGGAAATCCCTCCAAGCCCGCGCCGGCAAGTCCTTACTCAAGTTTCACAAGCCTGAAACGGCACCCATCCCCACATTCGACGGGTTGGATCTGGATCGCTGAAATTTAAATCATCAGATCATGAAGTTACTCGTATCTGTATGTCTCAGCGCACTTCTGTTAGGCTTCTCGCATGCCGCCGAAACCCCACCCAACGTCGTTGTCATTTTCATGGATGACATGGGCTATGGTGACATCGGTCCTTTTGGTGCAACCAAACAGAAAACTCCGAACCTCGATCGCATGGCGAAAGAGGGGATGAAGCTGACATCTTTTTATGCGGCACCTGCATGTTCCGTTTCCCGTGCCCAGCTTTTAACAGGTTGTTACGGGCCTCGTATTAATGTGCCATGGGTCTACATGCCCGTTAGTTCAGAGGGATTGAATCCTAAGGAGATAACCATTGCGGACCATCTCAAAAAACTTGGCTACGCAACGATGTGCATCGGCAAATGGCACGTCGGCGATCAGCCCGAATTTCTCCCCACGAAACAGGGCTTCGATCACTACTTTGGCATTCCATATTCGAATGACATGCAGCGCACGTCCACGGAATCCGGCCTTCGTGTCACTCCGCTCCTGCGGGATGACAAGGTTCTCGAACTTCTGACCGATGAAGAACAATCCCGCATCGTAGAACGCTACACCGATGAAGCGATCGGCTTTATTTCCAAAAATCAAAACAAGCCGTTTTTCCTCTACCTTCCTCACACCGCAATCCACACCCCGATCTATCCGGGAAAAGCTTTTGAGGGTAAATCGGATAACGGCCGAGTCGGAGATTGGATCGAAGAAGTCGATTGGAGCACCGGCCGCATTCTCGATATTCTGCGTGAACTGAAACTTGCTGAAAACACACTTGTCATTTTTACCAGTGACAATGGTCCGTGGCTGATCAAGGAAAAAGACAGCGGAAGCGCGGGTCCTCTGCGCGGCGGCAAAGGCAGTACTTGGGAAGGCGGTATGCGCGTTCCAACCCTTGCTTGGTGGCCGGGAAAAATCACATCCGGCTCTGCCCTTGATGCCGTTGCCGGAACGATCGATCTTTTGCCGACAGCCGTCACCCTCGCCGGCGGACAGCTTCCGGCGAACCCTGTGATCGATGGCCGTGACATTTCTCCGTTGTTGCTGGGAGATTCGAAGCAGTCACCGCGTGAAGCTCATTATTATTTCAAGGGTTACAAACTCGAAGCGGTTCGTCAGGGTCCGTGGAAACTCGCCTTAGCTCCTCAAAACGAAACCATGGGTCGGAGCGTTAGCGACGATGCAAAGATCCCCGGACCACGGCTCTACAATCTCGATAAGGAAATCGGTGAGCGCACCGACGTGGCGGCACAGCATCCCGGCTCTTAATCAAAGATTGGGGACATGAGGCAAAGAATGAATCATGAGCCCCATGACCCCACCTAGTGAGATAGGAATCAAGGGATACCGAATGATCGGCTATCAGAGCAAGCGTATGATTGAACTTTTACTTCAACCTGAGGAGCTACGGCCTAAAGCCTGTCCTTGCTGTGGAGGCGGCCGCCTCCACAGCAAAGGGCGCTACTGGCGACAGGCGCGTCATTTGGAGAGTTTTGGCAGATTTTCAACGCTCATTGTGGAATGCCGGCGCTTCCGTTGCCTCGACTGCAACAAGAGTTTCGTGCAACCGCTTCCCGGTATTTTACCAGGAAGACATTCTACCGAGCCTTTCCGCGAGCGCATTTACCGCGATCATCACGACGGCATCTGCGGCAAGCGGCTTGCCGCCATCACTCAAATCGGCAGCGCCACGGTAGAGCGAATTTACCAGCAGTTCACACAACGCAAAGCCAGAGAGCGGTTTTCCCGAAAATGCCCCGAAGTCCTTGGTATCGATGAGCATACCCTCCACAAAGGATGTCGATTTGCCACCACCTTCTGCGATCTTAAAAGACACCGTGTCTTCGATATTGCCGAGGGCAAAAGCGCTCAGGATCTTGAGTCCTTCCTCAAATCCCTGCAAGGCCGCGACAAAGTCCGGGTCGTGTGCATGGATATGAGCGCCAGCTACCGAGCGCTGGTTAAACAATACTTTCCTCAAGCACGCATTGTTGCAGACCGCTTCCATGTCATCCGCCTCATCCAACATCACTTCATGGATCTTTGCCGCCAAATCGCCCCTTCGATCAAACAACACCGTGGCTACCTTGCGGCCTTGCGCAAACATCCCGAGCGATTGACAGATCTCCAGCGCTCCCGCCTCGATCAACTCTTCCTAACCCATCCGGCACTGCGAGCCATTTACGACCAGCTTCAGCGCGTTTGCGGCCTCATGCGTAAAAAACATCAACAAGCCATTCATTGCAGGCCGCTTGCCCGGCGCCTCATCCACCTCATCTCCCAACTCGCCAACAGCCATTTCACTCCTCTGGTCACATTGGCCAAAACCCTTGATAGTTGGCGGGAGGAAATTGCCTGCATGTGGCGATTTACCAAAAACAATGGCATTACCGAGGGCTTCCACCGAAAAATGAAACTCATCCAACGCCGCGCTTACGGCTTTAGAAACTTCAACAACTACCGCCTGCGAGTCATAGCCGCGTGCGGATAGTCCTTAAACAACAACCAACCACCCAACCCTAAACATAAACCAAAAAATACCTCATCCCCCAAACTTTGGTGTAGACCCCGTGCGGATAGTCCTTAAACAACAACCAACCACCCAACCCTAAACATAAACCAAAAAATACCTCATCCCCCAAACTTTGGTGTAGACCCAGCATCCCGAAACCGTTGCAAAGCTGACCGCACTCGCGGAAAAAATGAAAAGGGATATCGGCATGCCTAATGGACCCGCGTCCCGTCCCGCGGGAAAAGTTCAAAATCCCCAGCCACTGTATCCATCGGAAGGCAGAAAACCCAAGTAGGGCGCCATAGCCCGTCTCAACATTCAAAAAGTGGTCCCGTCAGGAATCGAACCTGAAACTACGGCTTCGGAGACCATCGTCCTATCCATTGGACCACGGGACCTAACTTTGGCGTGAGGCGGCAGTATGTCCTGCTACTTTTAAGTTTCAAATCTCAAATTTCAAATTTCAATGAAAGAGTCTTAAAGTCTTAAAGTCTGAAGGTCTAAAGGTCTAAAGGTCTAAAGGTCTAAAGGTCTAAAGGTCTAAAGGTCTAAAGGTCTGAAGGTCGAAGGTCGAAGGTCGAAGGTCGAAGGTCGAAGGTCGAAGGTCGAAGGTCGAAGGTCGAAGGTCGAAGGACATTTTTCAGTCGCACCAGCGATTCTGGCTTAGACTTTCGACTTTAAGACATTCCGACCTTTAGTTTGCCTTGCCCCTTGGCATGGATTCGGCTACCGAACCAAGCGTTATGCCTATCGCAACTCCTGCCCAATACGCCGCCATGCTCGATGCCGCCCAGAAAGGCGGATACGCCTACCCGGCCATCAACGTCACGTCACTCACCACGATCAACGGTGCGCTCAAAGCCTTTTCCGAGGCGAAATCGGACGGTATTATCCAAGTATCCACGGGTGGTGGCGAGTTCGCTTCCGGCACAGCGGTGAAAGACGCTGCCTTCGGTGCCATCATCCTCGCAGAGGCGTGCCACCTTCTTGCGGAGAAACACGACGTGCTCATCGCCCTTCATACCGATCATTGCCACCCGGAAAAAGTCGAAAGTTTCCTCAAGCCGCTCCTGCTGGCCTCGCGTGAGCGCATTGCTGCCGGCAAAGGCCCATTGTTCCAATCCCACATGTTCGATGGTTCGGTGGTCGATCTGAAAGAAAACCTCCGCATTTCCAAAGAGCTCCTCAAAGAGTGCGCCGAGCTCGGTATCATCCTCGAAGTCGAAGCGGGTTGCGTTGGCGGTGAGGAAGACGGCCATGACACTTCTGGCCTGCCCATCGAAAAACTCTACACCACCCCTGAAGACATGGTGGAGGTTTACGAAGCCCTGCAGCCAATCGGCCGCTTCCTTTTCGCGGCGACTTTCGGAAACGTTCACGGTTCCTACAAGCCGGGCGCGGTGAAGCTCAAGCCGTCCATCCTGCGCGATGGCCAAAAAGCGGTGACCGACAAACATGGTGCTGCCGCGGAAATGGATCTCGTATTCCACGGGGGCTCCGGAACTTCCAGCGAGGATCTTCAGGAGACGCTCGACTACGGGGTGGTCAAAATGAACATCGATACCGATACCCAATACGCCTTCACCCGTCCGATTGTTACCCACATCTGCCAGAACATCGAAGGAGTCCTCAAAATCGATGGCGAAGTCGGCAACAAGAAGGCCTACGATCCACGCTCATATCTTAAAAAAGGCGAGCAAGGTCTTTGTGATCGCATGAAACAAGCCTGTGACGAACTCCGCTCCACCGGTAAAACGATCTACAAGAAGTAATCGCCCGAATCATCATCTCAATCCAGCCGGCGCTTCACCCGAGGCGTCGGTTTTTTGTTATTCACAAACGGACCGCGCGACTCCAGTCGCGCTCTTCTATTTGCATTCCTATCCACCATGCGCGACTGGAGTCACGCACTCCAATACCCCCTTCAGTCATTTGTCTAAAAGTCAGATCTAGAATCGCTGGTGCGATTGGAAATGGACCTTTGACCTTAAGACTTTTAGACCTTAAACATTCCTATTCTTTTCCATGCAATACCCGCTCACCTCAGCCACCCGCCTCACGCTTCCCAACGGTCTCACGCTGATCCTCGATCCCGATCCCTCTGCCCCTGTCCTTTCTGTTCAGGCATGGGTCGCCACCGGCAGCATTCATGAAGGCGAAAAACTCGGCTCCGGACTCTCGCATTTTCTTGAGCACATGGTTTTCAAAGGGACGCGCGACTTCACGGCCGACGAACTCGCCCAAGCCGTTCAAGCTGGTGGGGGGCATTGGAACGCCTATACCACTTTCGATCGCACGGTCTATTACATCGATGGACCGGCGCATTCTCTGGAGACGTTTTTGAAATGCCTCACCGGTTTGGTGTTCTTTCCGAACATTCCGGAAGCTGATTTTGAAAACGAAAAGGACGTCATCCGCCGTGAGATCGATATGGGCTTGGACGATCCTGATACAGCCTCAACCCGCTTGTTGCTATCTACTGCGTTTACCGTAGATGCGCGCCGCCATCCGGTCATCGGTCATCGGCATCTGTTTGACGAGATCTCCTACGCGGATCTCAAAAATTACCACCTCAGCCGCTATACCCCGGACCGCATCCACATGGTGATCTCCGGTGATTTCGATACGGATCACGCCGTGGATCTGGTCACATCGCTGACAAAAGACTGCCGGATGGTTTCCGGTCCGGAGCCACATATCCAGCGCGATCCCCAACAACTTGGGCCACGAGAAGATTCCGACACGTTCGATATTCCCACCAGTCGTCTCTGCTTGTCATGGAAAACTCCCGCGCTCGGACATCCCGATGTCCCTGCCTACGAGATCCTCGCCGCCATTCTCGGGCGCGGCCGCTCCTCCAGGCTTCATCGGGTCTTGCGCGATCAACGCGGGCTGGCTCTCGAAATATCCGCATGGACCTGGACCGGTCCGAACGAGGAAGGTCTCTTCGCCATCTCCGCGGAAGCTCATCCGCAAAGTCGCGATGAACTCAAATCCGCCATTCTCGCCGAGCTCTGTGCGCTGCCAGGCTCTGCGATCGATGATGAAATGGCGAAGGTAAAACGACAGATTGCCGTCTCGCAATTTCGTACTTTGACCACCGCCTCAGGCCGCGCCTCGGATCTCGCATCGAACTGGCATGAAGCGCGCGATCTCGATTTCACCCGCGCTTATCTTGCGAAAATTCAAGCGGTGAATGCGGCGGACATCCGTCGCGTGTGCCAGAATCTAACAGAAGATTCGCTCACTTTCACCTCGCTCGATCCATTGGGAGCCGCTCCGAAAGCAGTTGAGAAGCGGCAGGCGCCGGGTCAGGCGGAGATTACGACGCATACGCTGTCGAACGGTCTGCGCATTGCCTTGCTGCCGGATCGTCGCGTGCCGTTGATTCATTTCCAAGCCGTCGTCGGCGCCGGCCTAAGCTCGGAAATTCCCGATAACAATGGACTGAACCAACTTTTTGCCTCAACCCTCACCAAAGGCACTGTTACCCGCTCCGCGGATGAGATTGCGCTAGGTTTGGAAACACTCGGCGCATCGATTTCCGCATCCGCGGGAAACAACGCCCTGCTGCTGCAAGCGGCCGGCCTTGCTCCCGACGCAGAGGAAATCCTGCGGATTTTTGCGGACGTCCTGCTCAATCCTTCTTTCCCCTCGGATGCGCTCGAACGTGAAAAAGCCTCTCAGCTTGCAGCCTTGGAAGAGGCGCTAGCCGATCCCTTACACATCTGCTTCCATCAACTCCGTCAAACGCATTTCTCGGGAAAGGGTTATGGGCTCGATTCGTTGGGTTCGCTTGAAAGCCTTCCGCGCATCGATCGTCTCACGCTGGCCGCACATCACTCGCTGCTCTTCAATGTTGCCAATCTGACGGTGGCGATCGCAGGTGATTTTGATTCGGTGAAGCTGCTCGGACTCCTCGAAGACCATCTCAAAACCCTGCCGGGCGGTGCCGCATGGAAAGCGCCGAAATCCGATATCACCTCGGGAAAATCCGTTGAGACGAGCCTGCCGAAAAAACAGGCTGTTCTCGCCATGGCCTATCCCGGCAGTGACATCAACGGTCCGCATCGCCACGCGCTCGCGTTTCTTCAGGAATACGCCTCCGACATGGCGGGCCCGCTCTTCGGTCGCATTCGCGAAGAACTCGGTCTCGCTTACCGCGTCGGTGCCAGCCAGTTTCTCGGCTACGATACAGGATTGTTCTTTTTCTACCTTGCCACCTCACCGGAACAAATCGACCTCGCCCGCAATGAGTTGCTCCGCGAGATCGAAAAAATCGCCCAACACGGCATCCCCGATGAAGCGTTTGAACGCGTCCGCTCAACCGCGCTTTCCGGTCTCGCGATCCAGCAACAATCCCCCTCCTCAAACGCCCGCCACGCCGCACTCGACCTGCTCTTCGGTCACGCCGCCGACACTCACCGCCTTTTGCCTGAAATCTACCGCTCACTCACCCCCCTGCAAATCCGGGAAGCGGCCAAATCGCTATTCAATGTCAAACCGACAATTTCGCTGGTGCTGGGCAAAGCTTGAGAAAAGCAAGGCCGCCGCATGTGGTGAAAAAGCCAATTTCATTCACAAGCGCGACTGGAGTCACGCGGTCCGGCTTGATATCCTTAGGATTCACTCCATCTGACATCCGGCAACTTCGTGTGTTGAAAAAGCGCGCATCCGCGGTCGAACAGGGTCGCTCGAGTCTGCCTTTTGGATGGAACTCCATGGTTCAAAATTTTCATTGGAGTTTGTGATTTGAAAATTGAAACTTCAGACCATGCACACGCTCACACGTAAGCCGATTTCCGATAAGGAGTTTGTTCCGTCGCATTATTTCAGGCGTATGGAGCAGGGGGAGTTGGTCAGGGCTGGGCGGCCCTTGGAGATGGATCTGGGTTGTGGGGACGGATCGTTTTTGATCGATCTCGCGAAGCATCATCCGGAACGAGATTTCATCGGGGTGGAGCGACTGTTGGGACGCTGCAAGAAGGTGGCGAAGAAGATCGCGCGGTCTGAATTGAATAACGCCAGAATTTTGCGATTGGATTCGAAATATGTCGTTGAGTGGCTGCTGCCGGAAGCGGCGGTTTCACGCATCCATCTGCTCTGCCCCGATCCATGGCCGAAGTTCAAACATCACCGCCGGCGTCTGGTGCAGGTGCCGTTTTTGGGAGCGGTCAAAAAGGCATTGGTTCCCGGAGGGGAGTTTCTGTTCATGACCGATCACGAAGAATATTTTGAGTATGCCTGCGATCAAATCCAAGCGAGCGGCTTGTTTGAAATCCTCCCGTGGAATGACGATTCCTTTTTCTACCCGAAAACCGATTTTCAAATCCAATGGGAAGCGGAGGGTAAATCGATGAACCGGATAAGGTGCAGGTGAGGAAAGGGTGAAGGGTGAAGGGTGAAAGCAGAGCTACGCATCATTTCACTCTTCACTATTCATCATTCACTCTTCATGCATCCCTCCGCGTGATCATCGACCATGCCGGTGGCTTGCATGAAGGCGTAGGCGATGGTGGTGCCAAAAAATTTGAATCCTGCTTTTTTGAGGGCTTTGCTCAGGGCATCGGATTCGGG
>JBIKNX010000152.1:0-6710 GCA_044358435.1 Luteolibacter sp. | reverse complement strand
CCAGAGCGTCAGAAGATCCCTTCAACGTGGCGGCCACGATCATTTTCCTTTTGGCAATTTGCCATACCTTTGTCGCCATTCCACTGGGTAAATTGGCCCATCATTACGAGCACATTCATCAGGAAAATCTGAGAAAACGCGGGCCTCGCGATCATGAACATCCGGATGGCGAACCTGAGGTTTCGTTCAAAGCCACATTTTTTCACTTCCTCGGTGAGGTAGAGGCAATCTTCGGAATCTGGGTCATCGTTCTGGCTGGAGCCGCGGCCTATTATTACAGCTGGGGGGATTTCAAATTGTATCTCTCGGAAGATAAAAACTTCACAGAGCCCTTATTTGTCGTGGTGATCATGGCGATTGCCGCGAGTCGTCCTGTCTTGCGATTTGCGGAAAAACTCATGTCCGTTGCCGCGGCCTTGGGCAAGGGCACGCCTGCGGCATGGTGGCTGAGCGTTTTGATCATCGGCCCGATTCTCGGCTCGTTCATCACCGAGCCGGCCGCGATGACAATCGCCGCCTTGTTGCTTGCTAAAAAATTCTATCAGTTCAAGCCATCACCCGCTCTGGCTTACGGGACGATCGGCTTGCTGTTTGTGAATATTTCGGTGGGCGGGACACTCACCCATTTTGCCGCTCCGCCGGTTCTAATGGTTGCCGGGACATGGGGATGGGACACGCTGTTCATGTTGGAACATTTCGGATGGAAGGCGGTAATAGGAGTGGTTCTTTCAAGCCTTTTGTATTTCCTGATTTTCAAAAAATCATTGTATCGGTTGGCCGACCTTGCCGATGGGGTTGAGGATAACAAGCTGAATCCGCAAGCATGGACCGAGCGTGAAACGCCGATTCCTGCCTGGGTCATGTTCGCTCACCTCTTGTTCCTCGGATGGACGGTTTATACCGCGCATTATCCGGTTTTGTTTGTCGGGGGCTTCCTGTTTTTCTTGGCGTTTTTGATGGCGACGCGTCATCACCAGAATGCGGTTTCCATGAGGAGTCCGATGATGGTTGGATTCTTTCTTGCCGGCCTGGTGATTCACGGTGGCTGTCAGGGATGGTGGATCGGTCCCATCATTCAGACCTTATCGGACAATGCCTTGATGTTGGGTGCGACTATTCTGACAGGATTCAATGACAATGCCGCGATCACCTATCTCGCCTCTCAGGTTGAGGGAATTTCATTCAGTGCCAAACATGCCGTTGTGGCGGGTGCGGTGACAGGTGGCGGTCTCACGGTGATTGCCAACGCGCCCAACCCAGCGGGTCAGAGCATTTTGTCGAAATATTTCGATGGTGGGGTTTCTCCGCTGAAACTGTTTCTGGCCGCTCTTGCGCCAACGATTGTCGTCTATGTTTGTTTTGTGTTCCTGCCGAACGGTCCAGCAAAGGAGCACGAGCCTGTGAATGCGCATGCTAGCGAGGTTATTCAACACGTGACGCCAACCGAAGATAGAGCATTTCCAGAAAATCTGTAGCCGTTTTTATTTTCAAGTCGTGTGAGGTGCGGTCGTGCCGGTTGGTTGAGAAACAGTCTAGTCGTGTATGTTCATCCATTCTTTCACAACGCCTTGCAATTGACTGAAAATCTCTCGCCAAAACGGCTAAACCCTTTTTGTAACCGCTCTAGCCCCTGATCTGAAAAAGTTCTTCGGGATGATCGAAGAGATAGGTGGGATGGGCTTCTGCGAGGGATTCGCGGGAGTTGAATCCCCAGCAGACGGCGGCATGAGGTATGCCGGCTTTTTGGGCGGCTTTCACGTCGCGCAATTCATCGCCGATGTAAATCATTTCCGAATGATCTAGCGAGAAGGTCTTGCGGATGGCTTTCAAATGACGTGATTTGCCCGTGAGTTTCGAAGTCGAGGAAACGAAATCGAAGAGATTCCGTATACCATGGTTTTTCAGAAACAGATCCACATTCGCCGTCGCATTCGATGTCAGGATTCCCAGGTTTTCGGTATGGTCGCGAAGTTCGGTCAAAGCCTCTTTCATGCCATCGATAAGATGAAGTCGATCGATGTTTTTTCTCATCATACCGGTGCCGCGGGCAATGATGGCGGGAACGCGATAATTCGGTATTTCCAGTTTCAACAAAATTTCTTTCAAAGAGAGATGTCTCAGCGCGGAGACCTCGTGCTCATTGACTTCACGGATCCCGTATTCAGGCGCGAGCTCGTTGAAAATTTTGCGGGTTTCTCCGAGCGTATCGGCTATGGTGCCGTCGAAATCAAAAACCAGCGCTCGGTATTTCATTGAAAACAATTTGGATACGGTAGGGATGAGATGCGAGCTTGAAATCCACCGGATTCAAAGTTTGAGATTCGGATCGATATCGCCATTCAGAGGATCGGTCTTGCCTGATAGAAAGCGCAGGAGCCCGGCGAAGGCGATCATGGCGGCATTGTCGGTGCACAGCGAACCGCTGGCGATTTCGAGTTGGAGGTTTTCTTTGGCGCAGCGTTTGATGAAAGCTTCACGGACACAGCGGTTCAGGCTGACGCCGCCGGAAAGGCCGATCAGTCGCGTGTTGGTGGCTCTCGCGGCGCGGATGGATTTTTCGACGAGGACATCGACCACTGCGGCTTGGAAGGAAGCGGCGATGTCTTCGGACTTGGCCCTCGGATCTTTTTGCAAGGTGTAGAGCACGGCGGTTTTCAGTCCGGAGAAGGAAAAATCCAGCTCTCCGCCCTGCATCATGGAGCGGGGAAAATCGTAGGCTTGTGGATTTCCGTTTTGTGCGGCTTTTTCGATTTCCGGTCCGCCGGGATAGGGGAGGCCGAGCATTTTACCGACTTTGTCGAAGGCCTCGCCTGCCGCATCATCGCGGGTGCTGCCGAGTTTTTGGTAATTGCCCGGTCCGAAAACTTCCATCAACTGAGTGTGTCCTCCGGAGATGATCAAGCCGGTGTGGTGGGGGACTTGGGTCTGTTCGATGAAAGGGGAGAGAAGGTGGCCTTCGAGGTGGTTGACGGCGATAAAGGGCTTTCCTGAAACGCAGGCCATCGCCTTGGCGGCGGTGCTCCCGACAAGCAAGGAAGAGGCGAGGCCGGGGCCCATGGTGGCTCCGAAGACATCGATATCCGCCATGCACATCCCGGCGACTTCCAAGGATTTTGCCACCAAACCATTGAGATTGAGTGAGTGGCTGCGGGAAGCGATTTCCGGGACAACTCCGCCGTGGACCCGGTGCTCCTCGATTTGAGAGGCGACCACGCTCGAAAGCAGCTCGGCGGGCTGGTTCGGTTCACCCCGAAGGATCGCCACCGCCGTTTCATCACAAGAGCTCTCGATTGCCAAAATAACCGCCACACGAGGATGATTCATGGGTGGGGCGGTTTGGGCAATAGCGAAGGTAGAGAAAGGATTTCAACGCAAAGCCGCAAAAATCGCAAAGTTGGGAATCATTTATGGCTTGTTCAGATTTCTTTGAAAGTCGGACGATAGAGCTTGGACCTTGGGCTTTTCCTATTTCAGGTTGGGACATGCTGTTTTCCGCTGTTTATCCCGACCTGCTTGCCAACCCGACGCCGCTGATGCGTCATTTCATGGGTTTGTTGGAGGAGAACGTGTCTTTGGAGAATCTCGCGGCGAAAAGCCAGCAAGTGACGCGTCAGAATTTCGGCAAGACCATGAGGTTGTTTGCTCCGCTCTACGTTTCGAACGAATGCGTGAACAACTGCTCATACTGCGGTTTCTCGCGAGATGCGGCGATTCTCCGGACAACCCTCAGCGTTGATCAAGTCGTAACGGAAGGCAAATATCTGCACGCGCAGGGATTTCGAAATTTGTTGTTGGTGGCGGGAGAGCATCCGAAATTTGTTTCTGAAGGATATTTGCAAGCATGCCTGGACGCGCTGATTCCGTTGTTTCCGACCTTGGCACTTGAAGTCGGACCGATGGAGGACGATCAATACCGGGAGTTGGTCGATCACGGTGCGGAGGGTTTGATTGTCTATCAGGAAACCTATCATCGTGATACCTACCGGACACTCCACACCGCGGGACCGAAGAAGAATTTCGACTGGCGCCTGGATTGTCCGGAGCGCGCGTATGCGGGAGGATTCCGCAGGATAGGGATCGGTGCGTTGTTTGGTCTGGCCGATTGGAAACATGAGGCGCTCTCGCTTGCCGCGCATCTGGAACATCTCTACAAGCATTGTTGGAAAGCGCAGCTTTCCGTGGCGTTTCCCCGGATGCGCCCGTATGCGGGAAACTATGAGTATCAGGCGGATCCGGATCGTTTTCTGCCGGATGAATCCTTGCTGCGTCTGATCACGGCGTTCCGTGTCGTTTTCCCGCAAGTGGCGATTGTGCTTTCCACCCGAGAGCCGGCATACCTGCGAGATGCGATGGCTTCTCTTGGTATTACCCATATGTCCGCGGGTGCTCGTACGGAGCCCGGAGGTTACACGGGTGCCGGATCGGAGGATCTTCACCTCACGGTCAAAGGTAGAAGGGTCGAACTCGCCGATCGCAGCGGCAGGGAAAAAGCCACCGAGCAATTTCAAATCCACGATACCCGCAGCCCCGCGGAAATCGCTGAAATGCTGAGAAAACAGAACATCGATCCCGTCTGGAAAGATTTTGACCAGACTTTGGTGAGAGTCTGAGAAAACATCGTCTGGTCAATTGGTGAGAATGGATTAGATTTCCCCGTAAACAAACTGTCACACAACATGCCACAGCAGATTGATCAATACGCTCGGGACATATCCGATGAGAAACAGCATTCCGTCATCGATGGTTCTTCCAAAGGTACGGAGAAGCGCTATTCGGTCTTGTTCAATGATTACAAGGATCCGAATTCCCTGAGGAAATTGGCCGGAGCCATCAAGGATCACACCTTGCATCATCTGGATGAATATTTGGAAAAGGCGGAGCGGGCGCTGACCGATAGAGGAGTGCATGTCCATTTCGCATCGACGGATGAGGATGCGCGCCAGGCGATTCTCGGAATTCTCCAAGAGCACGGCGTCAAACAACTGACCAAATCCAAATCGATGGCGGCGGAGGAAATCCACTTGAATCCGTTTCTGATTGAGAACGGCATCGAGTGTCTGGAATCGGATCTCGGGGAATTCATCATTCAGCTCGATGGCGATGAGCCGTCCCACATCGTCAAACCCATCATTCACAAGAACCGCCGTGGAATCGCGAACACGTTTTTGCGAGAAGGAATCGCGCCGGATTACAATGACGATCCGGAAACGATCACACGTCGGGCGCGGGTGCATTTGCGCGAAAAATACATGGTGGCGGAAGCCGGGATCACCGGCGCGAATTTCGTCTGCGCGGACAGCGGACGACTGGTATTGGTGACCAACGAGGGCAACTCACGTTTCGGTATGGCGCCGGTGAACGTGCACATCGCATTGGTTGGCATTGAAAAAGTCATTCCGCAGGAACGCGATCTCTCGGTTTTTCTCAATCTTCTGGGCCGATCCGCCACAGGCCAGCAACTTACGGTATACACCGAGTTCATCAACGGACCAAAATCCGAAAACCAACCCGACGGTCCCGAGCACATGCACGTTGTGTTCATGGATAATGGTCGGACGGATGTCTTGGCATCGAACTGCCGGGAAATTCTGCGCTGCATCCGTTGTTCCGCATGTCAGAATGTTTGTCCGGTTTATCGTCAGGCATCGGGTCATGCCTACCGCTCCGTGTATGGCGGTCCGATCGGGGCGGTGCTCTCACCCATCCTTTTCGGAAAACGTTTTCCCGAACTCGCAGACCTGCCAAAAGCCTCCTCACTATGTGGGGCGTGCAATGAAGTTTGCCCCGTGGATATTCCGATTCCAGACCTGTTGCTGCGCCTGCGGGACAAAGCGAAACGCGAGGAAATCCCATCTGAAGGAGCCATTCCCATGACGCCTTTCGCAACCCTCGCCACCTCGCCCTCGCTCTGGCGCACGGCGATGACCATGTCCAAGGCCATGAATCATCTGCCCATCGAAGTCGCGCCGATCAAACCCCTGCAAGACTGGCTGGGCCAGCGGACATTGCCTGAGTCCCATGGTGGGGATTTTAGAAAATGGTTGAAGGCGCGTAAGAAGTGATCGAGTAGTTAGGGGCTTTTTTGGAAATGAGGCACGGAGGAAGAGGAGGACACGGAGTAGATTAAAAATGTTACATGAAGAATTAACAGGGAAGATCATTGCGGCTGCTATAGCCGTGCATGAAACGTTGCGCCCCGGATTGGATGAGAAGATATATGAGCGGGCTCTCCGCATCGAGCTTGAGGAAATGGGGATCCGCTGCTCACAACAGCCTCGTTACGACGTTTGCTATAAAGGTCAACATCTGGGTCAGCTTATACCGGATCTCGTCGTTGAAGATATGGTTATTGTGGATACAAAATGTGTGACTATGTTTACCGATGTTCATTCTTCACAAATTCTCGGCTATCTCAACATCACCGGCCTTGACGTCGGATTGTTACTTAATTTCAAATCTTGGCCTCTAGGTAAACGCCGTGTCATCCGCCAAAATAACTAATCAAAACTCAGTGTCCTCCTCTTCCTCCGTGCCTCATTTTTAGAAAAGCCCGAACCATCTCAAAACCATGTCCCGCTCACAAATTTTCTCCAAAATCCGCGAAACCACTGACCACATCTCTGATAAGGCGGCTTATCCGAGTTATGAAACTTCAGTGATGCATTCGAATGTGAAGCTCAAACAAGCCGATCTCTGGGATGCGTTTTCTG
>JBIKNX010000201.1:0-4721 GCA_044358435.1 Luteolibacter sp. | reverse complement strand
AAATTTCAAAGCAGTCAACGGCCGGCCTATGAACTCCGTGCAGCAGTTGGCGGAGTTTCTTGATGGAAACAACCAAAAGGTCGGTTACTGCGATCCTGCGCTTTATGAAATCATTGGAAAAGCTCTCGAGGCAGCGGGTTTGAAAGTGGAAACGACTTACGATCGGGATCGCTACGATGACTATCAATTCGGCATCACCCGCGCGACGGGTGCGATTGCTGAATCAGGCTCGCTTATCATTGATGATTTCAAAACCACCCATCGTCTTGCCGCACTATCGCCGTGGGTGCATGTCGGGGTTTTGAAAAAATCAGAAATCCATCGCACGATTCCTGATGCCATCGCGGCTTTTGGTGATGCGCCGAATATCATTTGGTGCACGGGTCCTTCGAAGACGGCGGATGTCGAAGGAATTTTGATTGAAGGCGTTCACGGCCCGGGCGAACAAATCGCGTTGTTGATTTAAAATTTAACGGAGATCACGGAGGTAACGAATAGAACGGAGAATATTTTTACGCTTAATTCAGAAAACTACTTTTAATCTTCTCCGTATTCTCCGTTACTTCCGATCCTCCGTTTAAAAATAAGTTAGAGAATGAATTAATCCTCACAACGTATGACCCATTCTCGTCCGCTTAGTATCCAGATACTTCTGATTGTGGATATTCGCGGGCAGGGAAAGCGGGATTTGTTCTGAAATTTCCAAACCGTATCCTTCCAGCCCGACGACTTTTTTCGGGTTGTTGGTGAGGAGTTTGATGCGGCGGACGCCAAGGTCGTGGAGGATTTGGGCGCCCATGCCGTAGTCTCGGAGGTCGGAGGCGAAGCCGAGTTTTTCGTTGGCTTCGATGGTATCGAGTCCTTGCTCCTGAAGTTTGTAGGCATGGATTTTCGCAGGTAGGCCGATGCCGCGTCCTTCCTGACGGAGGTAGAGCAGGACTCCGCCTTCTTCGGAAATTCGTTTCATGGCGGCATCGAGTTGTGGGCCGCAATCGCAACGTTGCGAGTGGAACACATCACCTGTTAGACATTCGGAATGGACGCGGACGAGGGTCGGTTTTTCAGGACCAATCTTGCCGTGCGTGAGCGCGAGGTGATGCGAATGGTCCAGCGATACGGTATAGAGATGGCAGTCGAAATCGCCGTAGTCGGTGGGCATCAAAATGGTGCTCTCGTGTTTCACGAATTTTTCGGAGCGTCTGCGATACTCGATCAGCTGGGCGATCGTGCAGGCTTTGAGGTTGTGCTTGCTTTGGTAATCGCCGAGGTCGCCCACGCGAGCCATGGAGCCGTCTTCGTCCATGATTTCACAAATCACTCCGGCAGGCGGAAGGCCGGCGAGGGTGACGAGATCGATCGCCGCCTCGGTGTGGCCGGCGCGACGCAGCACGCCGCCAGCCATCGCTTGGAGCGGAAAGATGTGACCGGGTTTGACGAAGGAATCGATGTGCGCGGTGGGATCGGCGAGAAGCTGGATCGTGTGGGCGCGGTCGGCTGCGGAAATTCCGGTGGTGACACCTTTCGCGGCATCCACCGAAATCGTGAACGCGGTTTTCATGCCCTCGTGATTGCGACGGGTCATTTGGGGAAGATCGAGTTCTTCGGCGCGTTCGGAAGTGATGGGTGCGCAAATCAGACCGCGGCCGTTGACCGCCATGAAATTGACCATTTCCCGTGTGCACAACGAGGCCGCACAAACGAGATCGGCTTCGTTTTCGCGATCCGGATCATCCGCTACGATGACGATTTTTCCGGCGGTGATTTCAGCGATGATTTCATCGATGGGATGGAAGGTGAGGGCGGGCACAGGATGGAAAAGGGATTGGTGAAGAGTGAAGAGTGAAAGGTGACAACTTTAGATTTGAGATTTGAAAATTAATTCAGCATTGGATTCTTTGGCGCTTGCGAAATCAGAGCGTGATAGGGAGAGATGCTGCTGAGAAGTCTTTTCCAGAGGTCGAGGTTGTGAGGGTGGCTGAGGAAGTCCAGGGGAGGATCAAGAGTGATCCAAGCATTGCGTTCAATTTCATCTTCCAGTTGTCCCGGAGACCAAGCGGAATGGCCGACGATGGCTTGAACGAGATGACCTTTTTTCTCGACCATGCTCTCCGCCGCCTCTGTGGAAATCTTGGAAATGAGACGGGTCTGGTTCTCGGCATCGATGTAAAGAACGGTGAAATTCAGATGCTCGGTGCCGACAGGGCCGCCCTGCAACACGGGTAGATTCGCGAGAGCGGTATGTTCAAGTTCTGAGACCAGATCACCCACCGTTTTGCCGATCGGGTGGTTGATGATCGCGCCCAAAGCCCCGTCCATGGCACTGTGCTCAGCGATGAAAATCACGGAATGATCGAAGGTTCCATCACGCAGGGTCGGGGTCGCGAGCAGCAACCGACCACGGAGGGAAGGGGTTTCGGATTCTGTGCTGTTCAGGTTCACGGAAAGGACATTAGGCGGGATATGGGGAATTTCAAGGATGGCAAATGAATCAAATTCACCACAGATCGAGTTAAGATGAACTTATTAGCATATCCGTAATTTGGTATAGCAACGGCTGTGATGCAGGTAAGAAAAAAAGGATATCAGCTAGACATGATCGTCAATGATTGTGGGGAATTCGGGCTGTATCAGGAGTTTCACCGCGAGTTATTGGAATGCAAGATCGCCAAGAAAATGGTATACCATACTTACGCTCTGGTCATTTGCATCGGTTATGACTTGATCAGATACCTAGATTTTTCCGCAAAACATGCTGTCAATTTTGGTTCATGTTGCCATGGTGAAGCATCCTGTCTGAATATGAGTGCCGAAGATATTTCCAACCCCATGGACAAGGTTTTGAATCAAACCGCGAAGGTTGAGATGGCGACCTTGGAAGATTTGCCCGCGTTGACGGAACTGGTTGTGGAATTGTTTTCGATGTCTTCGGGAGATTTCATGCCGGATAGGGCGTTACAGGAGCGAGGCTTGCGATTGATTCTGGAGCAGCCCAGCCGGGGACGAATTGTAGTGGTCCGGAACGAGGACCGGATTTTCGGCATGGTCAACATGCTCTTCACCATTTCCACCGCGCGGGGTGGTTTTGTCATTTTGATGGAAGATGTGGTGATACATCCCCATCATCGCGGTCAAGGTTACGGCACGATGTTGGTGAATCATGTCATTGAGTTTGCGAAGCGGAAAAAATTCCTGCGCATCACCCTGCTGACCGACAAGATCAGTGCGGAATCCCAGGAGTTTTTCCAGAAACAGGGATTCAAGTATTCAAGCATGATTCCCATGCGATATTTGATCGAAACGGATCAGTAACTCGCAAGGTGCTTGGTGAGAACCGGGGTAAGTGCGTCTTCGATGTCGGAACCTTTTATCACGTAAAGCAGGGATCTCATTGCAACAGGAATGTGCTGGCGATACCATTCATCGTGGCGATTTTCGATGATGTTTCCAAAAGCACCTAGCGCTTGCATGAGACGCTGGGCGGCACATTTGTGGAACAGGGAGGTCTCGGGCCGTTCATCGGAAATATCCTCCCACAGATCCAGCAGTTTCTCTCGTTCGTCTGCGGAATGATCCATGTAGGGATCGAAAATGAGCGATGCGAGATCGTATTCCTGCCTGCCCCGGCGCAAGCCCTGGAAATCGATCATGTGGACCCGGCCATCCTTGATGAGCAGGTTTTGCGATTGGAAGTCGCGATGCACCAGATGCTTGTGACTTGAGCCAAGTCCCTCCGCCATTTCGATAAAAGACTCATTTTTCTCCAATGCCACCGGGCTTTCCTTGAGAAAGTCCTCGATGAAATAATCAAAGAAATATTTCTGCTCCCAACGATAAAGATCCGCATCAAAGGGAGGCATGAGTTCCAGGTCTTTGGGGACTTTGGTGAAAAATAGACGGTCAATCTGCTCCATTGCGGAACGGTAATATGGCAGACGCATTGCAAAGGGTTGATCCTTAAGGGAATGGAGGTCGGTATCGCCAAGGTCTTCAATCAGGGCAACGTTATGCTGGGAGCGATCGTAGAGGATTTCCGGAACGTTGAATTTGGCTTCCCTGAGGAATTCCGCAATCGGCACAAACTGCGCATTGTCCTCCCGCTCATCGGTCCAATGGACACCGATGAAATCATCGTGAACGGGAGTTTTCACTCTGGCGATGGTGCGGCCGGACGCGCCACGCTTGATCGGAATCATCGTGATGGGCGTGGTGGGGTCGACCTCAAGAAATTGTCTGGCGGTGGAGAGGATGGCTTCAGTGGACATGGGCGCCGGAACTTAAACCGGAAATTTTGAATTGTGAAAGTGCGTTTTCCTACGAATTTCTGGGGTTGTGGGAGCAGTTCGGATCGACTGAAGGGGTGTCAGTTCGTCATTTTTGAATGATTGTAGCCTTTCCAAGTCCTTGACGGCGGTGGGGATGGGAGGTTTGATCGCTTTCCGCCGTTTGCGGATTTTTTATGGATTATACAGCGAAAATAGCGCGCCACGTGGCATCGATTCCAAGATCGGGGATTCGGGATTTCTTTGAATTGGTTCAGGGCAGGGATGATGTGATTTCATTGGGGGTCGGCGAGCCGGATTTTGTGACGCCGTGGCATATTCGTGAAGCGGCGATTTATTCTTTGGAAAAAGGCCAGACGACCTATACCTCGAACCTCGGATTGCTGAGTTTGAGGAAATCGATTTCCAAGTATGTCTCCGGCTTTTTCGAGGTGGATTACG
>JBIKNX010000254.1:0-3353 GCA_044358435.1 Luteolibacter sp. | reverse complement strand
TTGATGGTCCGCGCGACTCCAGTCGCGCTGCTACCTAAGCGCGCGACTGGAGTCGCGCGGTCCATGTGGAGTCGCTCCACAACCGGACCCTCCTGATTTTTTCCTGCTTTTGGTGTTTTTTCGCGGTTACTGCTTCGGAAAACGATTTCAATGAGGGTTTTTAGAAAGCACAACTCTTACTTCCACGGCTTGACCAACCGCCTCGGGTGTGCAACCTCGCCGCGTCCATGATTTCAGTCCAAGCACTTCGCGTCGAGTTCGGCCCGCGCATCCTCTTCAATAACCTTTCCTTCTCCGTCCAACCGCGCGAACGCATCGCCTTCGCCGGACACAACGGAGCCGGGAAATCCACGTTGATGAAATGCATCGCCGGAATCATTCCGCCGAGTTCAGGTATCATTAGCGCACCGAAAGGCACAAAAGTGGGATATCTCCCCCAGGAAGGCATCCACGTCAAAGGCCGCACCTTGTGGACCGAAACCGAATCCGCTTTTGGTGAAATCATGGCTCTCAAGGAAAAGGTCGATCGCCTTTCCGATGAACTCGTGAAAATGGATCCGCGTTCCTCTCCTTATGGCGATCTCTTGGAGGAGATCGGTGAACTCGAGCTGAAACTCTACGCGAACGATCCCTCGCTGATGAAACCGAAAATCGAATCGGTCCTCAAAGGCCTCGGTTTTCAGGAAAAGGATTTCACCCGGGATTGCTCGGAATTCTCCGGTGGCTGGCAGATGCGGATCGCGATGGCGAAACTTTTCCTTCAACAACCCGAAGTCCTCCTTCTCGACGAGCCGACCAACCACCTCGACATTGAAACGCAGATCTGGGTAGAGCAATACCTCGTCAACTATCCCGGCGCGATCCTGCTCATCTCCCACGACCGCGCGCTGTTGGATACGCTTTGCACCCGCACCATCGCTTTCGCCCACGGCCGCGCCGAGGAATACGCGGGCAACTTTTCCTACTTCGAACGGGAATCGGTTTTACGGAAAGAAATCCAGCTCAAGCAATACACCGCGCAACAACGCGAGATCGCGGAAACCCAACGCTTCATCGATCGCTTCCGCGCCTCCGCCAACAAGGCCACTCTGGTTCAGTCGCGCATCAAGCTGCTCGCCAAAGTCGTCCGCATCCCTGAGCCCGAGCGCGATGACGCGGTGATGAATTTCAAATTTCCTCCCCCACCGAACTCCGGCCATACGGTTGCCAAGGTCGAAAACGTCGCCAAAGCCTACGGCCCGCTGCAGATCTTCAACGGCTTCGATTTCGAAATCAACAAAGGCGAGAAATTCGCCATCGTCGGCCCGAACGGCGCGGGTAAATCCACTTTCTGCCGCCTCGTTACCGCTCAGGAAAAACCCGATTCCGGTAAGGTCACCCTCGGCCACAACGTTTCGCCATCGTTCTTCTCACAGAACCACGCCGATGAACTCGATCCTGATCTGACGATTCTTGAAACCGTGCAAGCTGTCGCTTCCCGCGATGCGATGCCGCTGGTCCGCAACATTCTCGGTTGCTTCCTTTTCACCGGCGATGACGTGTTCAAAAAAATCGGCGTCCTTTCCGGAGGTGAACGCTCACGGGTCGCGCTGACCTGCATGTTGCTCAAACCCGCGAACTTCCTCATCCTCGACGAACCGACCAACCACCTCGACATGCAATCCCAAGGCGTTCTGCAACGCGCCCTGTTGGATTATCCGGGCAGTGTCATGATCGTTTCCCACAACCGGGATTTCCTCGATCCGCTCGTCACCAAAACCCTCGAATTCCGCCCCGGTGAAGAACCACGCCTTTTCCACGGAAACATCGCTTACTATCTCGATAAGAAAGCCGAAGAAAAATCCTCCGGATTCACACCCACCCGCAAACCACCAGCGACCACCGCAGATGCGGAAGTGGGTAGGGGCGTTTTGACAAAACGCCCGGATGAAACCCATTCCACTCCCGGCGTAAACCGCAAAGACCAACGTCGCCAGGAAGCCCAAGCCCGCGAAGCCCGCACCAAAATTCTCGCTCCATTGGAAAAAGAACTGGAAACGCTCGAGGAAAAAATCGCCGAGCAAGAATCCGCCCAATCCACCCTCACCGCCGCACTTTCCAATCCCGATATTTCCAGCGACGCCGAGAAACTCCGCTCCACGACCAACGCCGTCGAAAAAGTCACCAAAGCCTTGGAACTCGGCTATTCCCGCTGGTCCTCCCTCACCGAGGAAATCGAACAGGTGAAAGCCAAACACGGGCTGTGAGTAGCGGCGATCTTCGGTCGCCGTTCTTCAATCCACACATCCGCCGCAGGCTCTGGACTGCTGTGGTTCTTCATCCACAGCTCTCAAGGTTGATGATTTAGAAAAGCGATTGTCGGCAACAACCCTTCGCTCCGATCACCAACGCATAGAGCAAAAGCTGGGAATCATCCCAGCAGTCCATAGCCTTCGGGGAAAAAAACGCTCAGCATTGTAGGAATCCATACTCTCCACTTGAAAAAATAACTACTTTCGCTAACCTAACGCGATGAATCTCCGTCACCCCCTCATCGCATCACTTCTCTCGCTCAGCTTCATCGCCCCAGCGACGGCAAACGACAGCTCCTATTACGCCAGCGGCAACCAAATCATTCCGCTTCAAGAAACGGACATCGCCGTAAAACAAGAAGTGCTGACCATCAAGCGGATCAAGGATGACAAAGTCCAAGTCATAGTGGATTACACGTTTCATAATCCCGGTGCAGAAAAAACAATTCTTATGGGATTTGAGGCTGGATCTCCATCGGGTGGTGTAAATGGCACCCCAAAGAACGGGAAACATCCTTATATCGAAAATTTCACTGTGACTCTTAATGAGAAGAATATTTCACACAAGGTTACAATTATTGTTCCTGATCGAGATGGAAAGGACGCAGACAAGGTAATATACACACTTGAGGAACTCAAAAAGCAGCAACCTCTGCCTGAGATTGACAATACAGAAGTAACAGATTTTTTCTACGTCTATCACTTCCCTGCCACTTTCCCAAAGGGCGATACACGTGTGATCCACACCTACGATTACGCTATTTCGGGATCGGTTTTGACCGAGACAGAAATCGAGTATCTACTCACGCCAGCTTTGCGTTGGGCGAACAAACAGATCGACGATTTCACCCTCATCATCGACTTGGGAGAGTTTCAACAATACCATATCAATCCGACATTTTTTGAAAATACCGACCAATGGACAACCCAAGGACGAGTCAAAATATTAGCCTCTTCCGCAAAATCTGTGGGTTGAACTGGCATCCGAGCGCTGTGTAGCTGCGAGAAGTTCTTGAAAGTTGTCCACAACAGACCGATTCGAGAATGAGCCTTTACCGTCGG
>JBIKNX010000253.1:0-3357 GCA_044358435.1 Luteolibacter sp. | reverse complement strand
CTACCGCAGCTTCGAATTGCTACAAACCACTCTGTTTCATACACTTGGGAAACTACCGGAGCCGAAGTTCACCCACAAATTTTGCTGAAGAGCCAAAAAAATGAACGGGATCAAGCTGATGCAGGCCACCACCTGCCTTTCATGTCATGCCGCTCAGAACAAGCTCGTTGGCCCGTCGTTCGCGGACATTACCGACAAGTATGGAAAAGACCCTCTGGCGGTTGACAAACTCTTCGCAAAAGTTAGAGGTGGAAGCGTCGGAACTTGGGGTGAACAAGCCATGCCGGCACACACCCTGAATTCCGATGATGAGGTCAAGGAAATGATCAAAGCGGTTCTCTCGACCAAAAGAGAAAAGGGACATACGAAGTGATATCTCGGTAAGAGGCGGTATTTAAAAATCCTGTTGAATGCCCCTCATTCCCTTGCACATTTCAACCAATTCCCCACGCCGCAGTTTTCCAAGCGAACTACGAGGAAAAACATCTGTCTTCAAAACGTCGGAAAAGCGTTCCAATTTCGGCGCCAAACGTTGATGTATTTCCACGTATTCCTCAGGAATTTGCCCTTCGAAAACGGCAACCAAGACATGCTCTTTTCTTAAATCCGGCAACGCGATCACCGCGAAATTCTCCGAACGCACCCGCCCTGCCGCCAGTTCGAGAAACCGTTTTTCAACCGCTTCGATATCCACCAACACGCCCAGCACTTTCACGAGGCTGTCCATCCGCCCGAGCAGGTTGAGATAATTTTGTGAAATGATTCCACGGTCTTGAGTTTGAAATGTCTTGCCTAATTGGGGTTCGAACCGGGCGTTGTTTCCATCGTGAAAAATATAACCCCGGAACAATGCTTCACCTGATATCGCAAGCCTCTCTTGCGCATCGCTCTCCACCTTCCAGATCGGCAGGATCGTCAGGCCGCTATCCCCATAAGGTTTGTCCAGATGACCCATGGCTTGTGTGGCAATCTGAGAACCCGCCTCGGTCATTCCATAACTCGCCAATACCGGCCAACCCAAATCGCGCGCGGCTTGCCCCAGTTTATCATTCAAGCAACCGCCACCCACCACCACCGCACGAAGATGCCGGGGTGCGGGCAATGCGGCCTTGACCAAATCATGCACCTGGGTCGGAACCAAAGAAACGTGG
Source organism: Luteolibacter sp. (assembly GCA_044358435.1). Classification (GTDB taxonomy): domain Bacteria; phylum Verrucomicrobiota; class Verrucomicrobiia; order Verrucomicrobiales; family Akkermansiaceae; genus Luteolibacter. The sequence goes on along the minus strand of JBIKNX010000253.1, from coordinate 2,206 downwards.
GTCACGCTCTCAACTCCAAGCCACCGATGAAATTCACTCGCATCCCACTTCCCGTCGAATTCGGCCAAGCCACAAGCTGCCTGAAATACCCTTGCCAAAATCGCAAACCCACCCACATGTTCAATGGACAAGACCCGTCCCCACTTGGAATGCGGATCCACCTCAAGCCAGGCATTGACCGCCTGCGCGGAAACTAGCATGGCCCGCTTCTCATGAACCACCCATTTCGGAACTCCGGTAGTTCCGGAAGTCCTGAAGATCACCGAGCCACCCATACAGCCCAACGCAGGAATAGGCTTGAGCCCTTTTCCCAAGACAACATCCGCAGGATCATTCCAAAATGATGACAAGGTATAAGGGTTGCGATCCATGGTCAAAAATCCGCGTTAAATCACGATCATAAAGCGACCCAGGTCAGTGCCGCAAGTTCATCATCAAAACCCAATCCCGTTCCGCCGGGCGTTTCGAATGCCGGTTTCCATGCGCCCAACTTCTCAACAAAAGCGTCTTTTTCAAAAAGATGATGGGTTTGCACTCCACAGGTCCCGATCAGACCAGGAAAAATCAGTTCCGTCCGTGCCGCCTCCCATGCCGCAAATACCTGTCCGAACGGATGGTCCATGTAACTGGTAATCACGGCACGCTGAGAATTCATCACTGCCGCCTCACCCAACAAGAACGGCTCATCCACCGCAGGCTTGATCACCATACACTGCGCCGCCTTGCGATGAGGAGCCGATTCGTGATCGACCGCCAGCTGTACACGATGCTTTTTCCAAAGCTCCGTCCAAACACTCTCTGAAAATGGACAGATATCTTCAATGAAATCGATCTTGCGTTTGAGTTCATCTGAAAGTCCTCCCAGAAACCGCTCAGCCGATTCAGGATCCAGAAGTTCGTTGAAATCGATTCTCCATTTCAGCGCCGGATATTCGACCGACATCTCTTCGAGAAAACGCTTTTCCACGGAGAGATTCCGACCCGCCTTAATCTTCACGGCATCGAAACCCGCTTCAACCGCAAGCCCCAGCTCTTTGACATTCGCATCCACCAATGTCGCGTGACTGCGAGGGACTTCCATTTCTTCAAACAACGACTCCTCAGCCAACCGAGCCGCATGGTCATATTCCGCACAGCGCAGAGCGCGTTTCACAATCGGCCAGATGCGTCGACCTTTCAAATCCTCTAAACATTTTTCCAACGGCGGATCTCCCAATTCCGGCCATGGATGAATGCAGCCATAACCCTCTCCCACGCGTATCAATACCCCTTCGAAATCACGCCGTGATGAAATCGAATTTAAAAAACGACGCGCCCTGAGGCGGTAGGGTGAAATCCAGATATCTGTTCGTTCCAAAAATTCCATATGAAACCTAAGCTAACAACTCATCAGCGATCGCCATCCATTCGTCTTCCATGCTCACGTTCTTGCCGGGCATTTCCTTGCGGGCACGCGAATACCAATAACCCGCATTTCCCAAATCCCCCTCCTCTCGATGCAACCATGCGTGAATCCATGATCCGGTTTGCCCCGGCAAATCCTGACAAAGATCATGTGCCTTGTCCCATTGGCCCGCCCGGGCATACCACAGACATTCGCCGACAGCATTCAATCCGGCTGGCGGCTGCATGTCATGCATGGCGGATCGTGCTAGTTCGGCGGCATTCATCGATAACCAGATCGATAACCTCTCTCCTTTTTTAAGCAAACAAAAACCCGGCGAGCCATGCCATCAACAAGCCGGGTCAATGCGATCGAACCATGGGAACTCCAACGTTTTCATCCACGGCATGGTATAACATGCAATCCCTGCGGATAGACCATAATGGCCTCGGGCCATTGATCATGCATCCGAAATGACAGCGACGCCTGGCGGGCACCGCCGCCATGGCCCTGAAAACAAAATACCAGCGGCACGTCAGATTCTCTCTTTTTTGCATCAGCCACTGGAAACACCAGGCCATGGCGATCCACAGTTCCAACTTTGAAATTCTTAGGAATGGATTCGAGCGCATACACCGCACCCATCATAGCGACCGACAGCACCGGGATGAACAACCACCTTTTCATGATATCGGGATAAACTTCCACATGAATTGAAAGTTACGGATCATTGCCTAACAAAAAAAAGGCTCTTCAGCAAAATTTGTGGGTGAACTTCGGCTCCGGTAGTTTCCCAAGTGTATGAAACAGAGTGGTTTGTAG
>JBIKNX010000073.1:0-11568 GCA_044358435.1 Luteolibacter sp. | reverse complement strand
CCACGAAAATAATGAAAGCGGCTGTCAGGATAAGACGAGAGAGGGTGATCGCGTTCGGAAGGTTCACATGGGGAATTTGCGAAATTGATGGAGAAAAGGCAACAAGGTGTTGCACTGAATCGCCCAGTCTCTTATTTCCCCGCGCAGGGAACTCCCGAAATAATTATGAGCAACAGTGACTTTGGACTAATCGGACTGGCCGTCATGGGTCAGAATCTTGTGTTGAATGTGGAATCAAGAGGCTTCCAAGTCTCCGTTTACAACCGCACGACCAGCGCGATGCAGGAGTTTGTCTCTAAACATCCTGACAAGAAAATCGTGGGTGAGGAAACCCTCGAAGGTTTCGTGCGGTCCCTGGCATCGCCACGCAAGATCATGATCATGGTGAAAGCCGGTGGTCCGGTGGATGCGGTGATCGAATCGCTCATTCCGCTTCTCGACAAGGGAGACATCATCATCGACGGCGGAAACTCTCTCTACACCGATACCGAACGCCGCGACCAATGGCTCGGAGATCTGGGTTTCCGTTTCATCGGTGCCGGTGTTTCCGGTGGTGAGGAAGGCGCGCGCAAAGGCCCATCCATCATGCCCGGCGGTCCGACCTCGACCTGGGATGTCATGAAGCCGATCTTCGAAAGCATTTCCGCCAAAGTCGACGGCGAGCCATGCGTCACCCACATCGGAACCGGTGGTGCGGGTCATTACGTGAAAATGATCCATAACGGTATCGAATACGGCGACATGCAGTTGATCTGCGAAGCTTACAATATTTTCAAAGCCGCTGGTTTCACTCCTGCGGAACTTGCGAAAGTCTTCACCGATTGGAACAACGGCGATCTTGAAAGCTATCTGATCCAGATCACCGCGAAAATTTTCGAACAAAACGATCCTGAAACCGGTAAGGCGCTTGTCGACGTCATCCTCGATACCGCCGGTCAAAAGGGCACAGGCAAATGGACGCTCATCAACGCCGTTGAAAACGCCGTCGTGATCTCCACCATCAACGCCGCGGTTGAAGCCCGTATCCTTTCCTCGATGAAAGACAAGCGCGTCGCTGCCAGCGCCTTCCTCAAAGGGCCGGAAGTGAAAATTTCCACCGAAAAAGCCGATCTCGTCAAAAAAGTTCATGATGCCTTGTTCGCATCGAAAATCATTTCCTACGCACAAGGCCTCGATCTCATCGCTGCGATGGGTGAGGAAAAAGGCTGGGGTCTCGACCTCGGCAAGATCGCTGCGATCTGGCGTGGCGGCTGCATCATCCGTGCGCGCTTCCTGAACGACATCACCGATGCCTATCGCAAAGACCCCAAGCTCACCAACCTGATGCTCGCACCGTTCTTCACGAAACTCCTCAACGAGTTCCAGCAAAACTGGCGCGAAGTCGTTTCCCTCGCAACGATCGCCGGTATTCCGGTTCCTGCGTTCAGCGCATCGTTGGGTTACTACGACAGCTATCGCAGCGCCGTGCTTCCTGCAAACCTGCTGCAAGCCCAGCGCGACTTCTTCGGTGCCCACACCTACGAGCGCACCGACAAGCCACGCGGCGAAATGTTCCATACGGATTGGCCAGAGGTGATTGGGTGAATTTAGTCATAAGTTATTGGTTATAAGTTATTAGGGAAGACTGTTCTAAATAATCCCTTTTAACCGATAACGATAAAAAATCCGCAGTTCGCTGCGGATTTTTTATTATACCTCCCGCACGTCATAGGTTTCCTCGGGCGGTTCTTCAAGGATGCCCAGATCGACGAGAAAGCGATCCGCGGTATGGATGGTCAGTTCGAAATTCGAATGGCTGACATTGAAGTTGAAGAAGCTGTGTTCCGCGGAATTGAAGTCGATCAACTGGCAGCGGTTGCCCCGCCATCTCATGCGGCGGCAGAAGGAGGCGATTTCCGCAAACGGCGTGACCCGGTCTGATGTTCCGTGAAAGAGCATCATCGGTGGAAGCTTTCTGCGGACCAGTCGGCTTGGGCTGAGCCTGATGCTCATTTTTTTGGTTGGGAAACGATCGGAGTGCAGGCCCTTGGGGGTGGTATTGACCAAAGCGCTGAAGAGGACCAGCGCTCTGGGGCGAAAGGGCGGAGCCAAATCCTTGTCTTTGCGCATCGCCAGCAGCAACGAGAGGCATGCTCCTCCGGCCGCACCGCTGAAAACCATTTTGTTGAGATCGATTCCAAGTTCTCCTGCGCTCGCGTTCAGCCAGTTCAGGGCGAAAATCGAATCGTCAATCGCATCAACCGCAGTGCTTTGATGTTTGGAACTAACGCGATACTCGAAACAAATCGCAACCATGCCGCGCGCCGCAAAGTGATGTGAGTGAGGAACGAATTGCGGAACCATCGGCACATCCCAGAAACCGCCGTGAAAGAAAACGATCGCAGGCCTGGGAGTCGAGGCGTCACCTTTGGGAAAAAACACGTGGGCAATCAGGTCGAAACCGTTGTGGTTCACGTAAACGTGGGTGGTTGCCGATTTCAGGAGCTCTTTATCCCGTGATTCACCGATCGGAGCGATCCTTTGTAAAATTTGACTCATGGTTGATTAAGGCGATTCCCAACGAGTTGGGAATCGCATGGATTTGTTTGTTGTGATTTCGGAGCTTTTGTCCAATCGTTTTGTCCATGAAAGGTTTAATTCTCGGTTTTATTTTGATTTTTCCCGGTATTTCCATGGCCGATGAAGCACTGAAAGCCAAACTGGAGAAAACCTATTCTGTTTGGCGCGATTCATTGATCAAAAAGGATTTCCGTTTATGGCAGCAAGTGACGGCAGAACATCGCCAGACAGAAGTGAAAAATCGGATCGTTTCTGAAAAACTTCCATTTCCTGCTTCCGTTTTCAATTTGCCTGCGCCGCCACCCCTTTTGGGCGGCTTGAAGTTCTTGGCGGCAACCCGCAATGGCCGCACCGCAAAAGCCTCCTATTTCGGAAAGATCGATTTCGGCGTGGGTGGCGAGCCAACGGACAACCTCTTGGTGTTATCATTTATTCAAAACGGTGATCGTTTCCTTTACGATAAAGCCGATTTTGTGAATTTGACCGCGCTGCCCGATGTTCGTGAAGAATTGGCAAGAGGTGACTTGAGTTATCTCAAAGGAGTCCCGGAAGCGCAGCCGACAGGCATTGTTCCAGTTGCTCCGGTTGCGGTGCAACCCGCCACCACCCTTGCAAAGGTATATGTCTTCTGTCCCGGAAGAGAAGTCGAGGTCCTGGTCAATAAGGTGAGCAGGCACAAATTCATCAATGGTAAAGAGGCTGAGACAGTCATTGGTGGTGCCCGCGGCGGTTTGAACGAGGTCCAGTATGCGGTGACGAAACTTGAGGAAGGAACGGGCCAAGAGGCGATGACCATCAGGGTTTATCTCCTTTCGGAAGTTCAGGGGGTGAAGCCGATCAAGGTATTTGAGTATCAGGTGGCGGAGAAGCAAGCCGCCGCACCTCATGGCACAGCTTATTTTGATCTGGATCAGTCCTTGCTCGCCAAACTCAAAGGGAAATAATCAGGCTCTATGGACCTTTCAAATTGGCGGGGTATGGATCCCCATCTTTTGGTCGGATTGGTGAATACCGAGCTCAGAAATCACTCGGAATCACTCGACGATTTGGTCAAGACCCATGACATTTCCGAGAGCGAACTCATTGAAAAACTGCGCAAGGCGGGGTATGAATTCCGAGAAGAGCAGAAGCAGTTTCGTTGAGAGAGAATTGTGAATGATTCGGGATTTGAGTTTGTTTTAAAGGGAGGCAGGATCAAATGGAGGTGAGAGGAAGAAGCCGAATATCGATTTTTTTCATGGAATTCGCTCCCCGCTTCCTTTTTCCTCCTCTCTCATTTTGAAAAAAGCCCGTTTTTATGTGAGGTCTACCCTACGAATTTAGCCCATTTTCAGGTTTTGATTTTGGGTGCTTGCGCCTCCGGATGGAATCTTTTAGAAATGCGTAATAATTATGGCATCAGGATACACGGAAGACGACATCAAGAGTTTGGATTGGCGCGAGCACATTCGGCTGCGCCCCGGCATGTATATCGGCAAACTGGGAGACGGCTCCGCTCCGGAGGACGGGATTTATATTTTGCTCAAAGAGGCCGTGGACAACTCCATTGACGAGCACATCATGGGACATGGCAAAGAAGTGCGGATCGAGATTGACGAGGAAGGTCGGGTCGAGGTGCGCGATTTCGGACGCGGGATTCCGCTGGGGAAACTTTTCGACTGCGCGGCGCAGATCAACACCGGTGCGAAGTATGACAGCGAGGCCTTCAAAAAATCGGTGGGCTTGAACGGGGTTGGTATCAAAGCGGTGAACGCTTTGGCATCGTTTTTCGAAATTCAATCCTGGCGCGAAGGTGAGACCAAGGCACTGGAGTTTTCCAAAGGCCAACTGACCGTGGATATGAAAAAACCACGCAAGGACGATGGTTTGAACGGAACACGGTTGGCCTTTGAAATCGATCGAACGATTTTTCCGGCAAAAACCCGTTTTCGAGAGCCGTTCGTGGAAAAAATGTGCCGGTATTATTCCTACCTTAATCCGGCGCTCACCGTAATATTCAACGACAAGAAATTCCGCTCCAAAGATGGTTTGTTGGATTTGCTGCGTGAGGAAATGGAGACCGAGGCGCTCTATCCGCCGATCCATCTCGTGGGTAAGGATATTGAAATCGCCTTCACGCATTCTGCCGAGAGCAGCGAGGATTACTACACCTTCGTGAACGGCCAGAATACTTCGCAGGGCGGCACGCACTTGGCAGCTTTCCGTGAAGCTTTGGTTCAGGTGGTCCGCGGGTTCTACAAAAAGCAATATGATCCATCGGATATTCGCGCTGGCATCGAAGCGGCGATCTGCGTTCGCATCATCGAGCCGGTGTTCGAATCGCAAACCAAAACCAAGTTGGGTTCCGCGACCATTGCTCCGGAGGGCGAATCCCTGAGAACGTTCATTGGAAATTTCCTCAAATCATCCTTGGACAATTATCTGCACAAGCATCCGCAAGTGGCGGAAGCGATCCAGAAACGCATTCTGGCGGCCGAACGTGAACGCAAGGATTTGAAGGGGATTCAGAAAATCGCCCGTGAGCGCGCCCGTCAGGCAAAAGTTCACAATAAGAAGCTGCGCGATTGCCGGGTGCGGTTTGATTCCAAGCACAAGCGCCGCGAGGAAAGCACCTTGTTCATCACCGAGGGTGATTCCGCATCGGGTTCGATCACCAAGAGTCGTGATGTTGAAACCCAGGCCGTGTTTTCGCTTCGTGGCAAACCTCTCAATACCTATGGCCTGCCGCGTAAGATTGTTTACGAAAACGAAGAGTTCGCCTTGCTGCAGGCGGCTTTGAATATCGAGGATGGAATCGAAGCGCTGCGTTACAACAAGGTCGTCATCGCAACCGATGCCGATGTCGATGGGATGCACATCCGTTTGTTGCTGCTGACCTTTTTCTTGCAGTTTTTCCCGGAGATGATTCGCGACGGTCATCTTTACATTTTGCAAACTCCCTTGTTCCGGGTGCGCAATAAAAAGGAAACGATCTATTGCTACGATGAGGATTCACGCGTCAAAGCGATCGCGAAACTTGGAAAAAATGCCGAGATCACCCGCTTCAAAGGTCTGGGTGAAATTTCACCCGATGAGTTCAAGTTCATGATCGGTCCGGACATGCGTCTGGATCCTGTGGAATACGAGGAAGGCAAGGGCGTGAAAGAGCTTTTGGCCTTCTACATGGGTAAAAACACCCCGAGCCGCCAGGATTACATCATTGAGAATTTGAGAGAGGACGTGGATCGGCAGGTGGCTTGATATATGCTCGAATTGTCCAGTTGGTAATACTGCGCGATTGGGATTTTCTCGCTGCTGGAGCAATTCTCTCCGTTGAGAAGGCGGGGGATGCTTTTTGAAATCTTTGCAGCGTCTGGTTTTTTCTTTCGGTATTGGTAGGCTTTTGGGTCTTTAAAAAAGTGAAAACTCGAAAGTCATTTCACAACTGAACCCACGCGAAAACAAGGAGTTGTAGATAATTCGTGATGGATTGTTAAAGTCAACGATCTCACCTGCGCCCAAGGAAACACGTAAACGCTGGCAGGCATTCTGGCTAAGCATGAGGTTTTCTCTCTGTTTGGAGGATTTTTCGGTTTTACTGCCGCCAGCTTCAAGATTGACTGCAAAAAGTTAGCGGTCAGATTTCTCTTCTGCTGCTGAAAAAAAACACCCCAGTTCCCTATGCAAAATACCCCTACTGAAACCCTTCCGAGCACCAAGCCAAACCGCCGAATCGTGCTTTTCTGTGGCATTCTCCTGTTGACGAGTTTGGGCTCGGTTTACGCATGGAGCTTTTTTACCAATCCTTTGTGTGAAACCTATGGCTGGTCGAAAATGCAGACCTCGTGGGTGTTCAGTTTGGCGGTTGCCGGTTTGGGGCTGTCTGCCGCTTACACCGGTCCAAAAGTATCGAAACTCGGATCACGAAAACTCATGTTTCGCTCAGCCGCCTTTTTTGCCGGAGGTTATTTGATTTCGGCCCTTGCCCTGCACCTGAAAAACCTGCCGCTGCTCTATCTCGGCTACGGTGTGATTGGTGGGATAGGTCTTGGCACGGGCTATGTCACGTGTGTGACCACGATTGCCGGTTGGTTTCCGGACAAAAAAGGTTTTGCAACGGGCTTGGTGGTGATGGGCTTCGGGATCGGTGCGCTGCTCATGAGCAAAGTGATCGCCCCTTACGCGCTCAGTGCGGCCAACAACTCTTTGCCGCAGACGTTTTTTCTGATCGGGCTGGCCTTCTGCATCATCATGCCACTGGCTTGCCTTGGTATTCACAGTCCGCCGAGTTCCACCACTAACGCGGCGTCAACCACGGTTGCTGAAACGATCCAGCACAATGCAGGGGTTCAGATCAAACTCTGGGCCGTATGTTTCCTCTACAGTCTTGCCGGTCTTGGAATCATAAGCCTTCAGTCTCCTCTCTTCCAAAAAATCGCAGGCACTGCCGATCCATCCCTGGACAAACTGACACTCGCCGCCATGGGTGCCACCCTTATTGGCTGGACTTCCCTGAGTAACAGTTTGGGTCGCCTCTTTTGGGCCTCGGTCTCCGACAAGATCGGTCGCGTCAATACCTTTGTTGCCATGCTCAGCAGTGCGGCGGTGGTCTTTCTGATCCTGCCCCATGTTGATTCGCCTGTCCTTTTCAGTATTCTTTTGGCATACACCCTGGCTTCTTATGGTGGCGGCTTCGGTACGATTCCTTCACTCATCAGTGATCTTTATGGACCCAAACGCATGTCTGCCGTGCACGGTAAAATCCTCACGGGCTGGGCTTCCGCAGGACTGATTGCGCCCCCTGCGTTTGGTTATTTGACGGATCATTATCCTGACCATGCGGCCAATTATGCTTTTTATAGCTGCGCCATCGTTCTTCTCCTGTCCTGCGCATTGGTGGCTACCTTCAAATCTCTCCACCTCAAGACCACCAGCATTCCGGCAATCAATCACGCAGCGGATGATCCGGATTGACGGTTTTTGAGCCCGATTTTGCACACCTCTGATTTTGAAAGGTCCCATGGTCGGAGATCCCCAGCTCGGCAGTTAGGGATCTTGAATTTTCATCTCTTGAAAAACGGATATTCCGCGCGATAGCTTTGAGCGTAATTTCCCCATGTGACTGTTTGGGGGAGCGTGAAACGTAATCAACCATCCATGAAAAGCATCATCACATCGCCAAATTACGGCTGCATCACCTTGGCCATCGCCGCTTTTTTCATGAGCCAGCCATTGAAGGGTGAGGAAAAATGGATCGCTTCCTTCCGTGATGCTGATTCTGTAAAATTCTGGACGTCTGTAAACGATGGCGTGATGGGCGGTGTGTCCAAAGGTGGATTCAAGCTTTCAGAGGCAGGAACGCTACTTTTCACGGGCGAAATTTCGCTCAAAAACAACGGAGGTTTCGCATCGATCCGGATGAATCCGCGCGAACTCGGATTGGCTGGAAATTCCGGAATCATCGTGAGGGCGAAAGGCGACGGGCGGACGTATTGGGTGGACTTGCGGGTTTCCGACCAGATGCCCGCAAGCTCCTATCGGGCTTATCTCCCGACGGTCGATGGCGAATGGAATGAGACACGATTGTCATTCAAGGACTTCAAGTTGCAGTCCTTCGGGCGCGAGGTTCCTTCCAAGCCGATCCATCCCGACTTGATCGTTTCGGTTGGCTTTACGCTGGCAGACAAGCAGGAGGGTCCGTTTTCTCTTGAAATAGAACATGTGAAAGCCACCAAAGATAACTCCGTGGCAGAGAAAGCGAATGGAGCGAATGGAAAAACCCTTGTGGATTGGCTCAAACAGTCCGGTCAATTCAAGACCCTTCTGGCTGCCGCTACCGCTGCAAGACTTGTGGATACGCTTTCGGGGGATGGCCCTTTGACCCTTCTCGCACCCACCGACGATGCCTTTTCAAAACTACCCGCGGGCACCGTGGATACGCTTTTGTTGCCGGAAAATCGGGATCAATTGGTGGCGGTTCTCAAAAATCACGTGATCGCCGGAGAAGTCAATCTCGCCAAGGCGCTTGAAGTCCGCCAAGCTACATCACTGCATGGTTCGAAAATCACGTTTCACTTTGACGAGGGACGCGTTCTTGTGGGCGGAGCAGTTTTATTGAAGGCGGATCATGCGGGGTCCAACGGGATCATTCATGTCATCGATCAGGTTCTGCTACCGGATACAAAGCCCCCGAAGCCATTGAAAGCGGTCGAGTTGATTGAACTGGCGATTGAACGTGGGGTCCCAGCTTTTAATCAGGACAGGGTCGACGAATGTGCGGCGATCTATGAGATTGCCGTCGAAGCACTGCGAGGTATGGATGGCGTGCCGGAAAAATCCCGGGTCAATCTCGCGAAAGCGATTACGGAAGCGCGTGCCGAGGAGTCCGGCCGCAAACGTGCCTGGATACTGCGCGGAGCGTTGGACAAGGTTTGGTTGGGGCTCAAAGATGCCAAGTGAGCCAAACTTCCACGGTTGATCCATTGACAGGGAAAAACAGCTGGAAATTTCCGGTAAATCTCTAGGTGGAAAAACTTCTCCATTCACCCGGTAGAACGCATTTTGTGGGATTTACTTTGCGCCATCGTCTAGAGGAATTCCTCCATTCGCCAGTTGTTGCTCATACCATACGTGGTATGGACGTTCTTTGGAGAGCGGTGCATCTTCATTCACCATCAGCGGTCTTGTCTCGTTCCAGAACTTCTCGTAAGCGCTGAGCAATTTTGCGACGATTTCGGGATGCTCTGCTGCGATGTTTTTCTTCTGAGCCGGATCGGTTGCCATGTTGTAGAGCTCCTCTTTTCCGACCAGACGATATTGGGAGGTGCGGACAGAAAAGTTCTTCCACTTGAAATCATCGGGATTTGCCCCTTTTGGCCAACGAGCAGAGTGATCAAACAGCATCCGATCAGGCCACTCGGCGTTTTCCTCTTTAGCAAGCGACCAAAAGCTCCGGCCTTCGACTTGTTTGTCTGGGAGCGATGCACCGGCGATTTCCGCTAGGGTCGGTAGAAGATCGATATGCGCGACCACTTGGTTCACCGTTTTCCCTGCTTTTATTTTTCCATCCCAGCGAATGAAAAACGGAACCCGTGCACCACCTTCGTCCAATGAGCCTTTGTATCCTTTGGTATCGGCATTGTAGCCCTTGATTTCGGTTTCTCCGTCTTTTCCTAACACTTTTCCTTCGTTGCCGACGTTGCCAGCCATGCCGTTATCGCTCATAAAAATGAAGATCGTGTCCTTCCAAAGATCCCACTCATCCATTTTGGTCATGAGCTTACCGAGATTTTCATCGATGTTTTCGATCATTCCAAAAAAACCTGCGGATGGATTATCGAATCCCATGTCGAGGAAGCGTTTCTTGGATTCATCGGGTGCGATGTAAGGAGCGTGCGGAGCGTTTGTTGCGATGTAGGCGAAGAAGGGTTCCTTGCCATTTTTCATTTTGCCTATCCAAGCGGTTGCCTTGGAAAAAAACACATCGGTGCAAAAGCCCTTGGTTTTTACAAATCGTCCGTTGTGGCGGATGACCGGATCAAAATATTTGTTTTTGGGCACATCCGCGCAGGAACTGTCATACGCTTGTCCAATGCCGCCAGCACCATGAATGAAGGTTTCCTCGAATCCGCGTTTCTCGGGTTGGTATTCCGCCTCATCACCAAGATGCCATTTACCGAATATACCGCTGTGGTAGCCGACTTTTGCAAGCGTCTGAGGCAAGGTGACGGCATTGAGGGCTAAACGCTCGCGCTCAAGGATGGTGTGTGTGATTCCGTTTTTCATCGGATGCCGGCCCGTCATCAGTGAGGAGCGTGTGGGGGAACAGGTTGGACTTACGAGGAAACGATCAAAGGCTGTGCCTGTTTTGCGCAGCTTGTCCATGTTGGGTGTTCTGAGCCACGAGGTGCCGTTCGCGCCGACTGCGGGATATCCCTGATCATCGGTGATGATGAGAATGATGTTGGGGGCTTTTGCTGTAACCCACCCAGTGAGGAAAAGCGATAGAAGTAGCCATTTCATAAAATAGCTACGTTTTCGGTATTGTGATGATTGCACAAGGTTTTAATTTGAGGGAGATCTGGAAAAAGATCTGAGTATACCTCAGGTCCTTGCGATCAAAATCGGGTTCCCTGATTCAGTGCGGCGATGACTTCGCCATTCGGATGGATGAAACGATATGAGTGTCTCAAGCAATCATTGAGGTAATCTTTAGCTGCTGAGACTGAGCTCGGTAAATCTCTCCCATTCGCGAGATTGGCGGCAATGGCGGCTGCCAAGGTGCAACCCGTGCCGTGAGAAGCTTGGACGGCGAGGCGTGGTGAGGTAAAGCGATGTTCTGTTTTGCCGTCGTAAAGAAGATCGGTGCAGTCTTTGAAATCGAGGTGACCGCCTTTGAGCAGAACCGCACAACCGAATTCTTCTGACAGAGATTTGGCCGCATGGCTCATTGCATCGACAGATGGGATGGTTTCTCCAAGCAAGGTTTCTGCTTCGGGAAGATTCGGGGTGATGAGATAGGCGAGGGGAAGAAGTTGTTCGCGGTAAGTTGCGATGGCGTCTGTTTCGATCAGGGTCGCGCCCGTGGAGGCGATCATCACGGGATCAACGACGAGTTTGATGTGAGGATGATTTTTAAAAATTTCAGCGACGCATTCAACGTGTTTGGCGGAACCGAGCATTCCGGTTTTGACGACTTCGAGCGGGAACGAATCGAGCATGAGCAGGATCTGGTCTGCCAGCATGGAGGGATCCACCGAATCAACCCGACGCACGAGGTTTGCGGTTTCGGATACGATGCAGGTGACAGCTGTTAGACCGTGAAGGGCGAAGTGTTGGAATGTTTTCAGATCCGCCTGCATGCCGGCACCGGCTGAACAATCCGATCCTGCGATGGTTAGGATCGCGCCAATGTTTTTGCCTCTTCCGCAAAATCTGTGGGTTGAACTGGCATCCGAGCGCTGTGTAGCTGCGAGAAGTTCTTGAAAGTTGTCCACAACAGACCGATTCGAGAATGAGCCTTTACCGTCG
>JBIKNX010000072.1:0-11635 GCA_044358435.1 Luteolibacter sp. | reverse complement strand
GACAACTTTCAAGAACTTCTCGCAGCTACACAGCGCTCGGATGCCAGTTCAACCCACAGATTTTGCGGAAGAGGCAAAAAAATGAACGATTCCAAACAAACGCCCCTCTATATGATATGGATCCTGCTCGTGTTGCTCATCATCGTCCTGGTCATCCAGGGAATTACGGTCAGCAAGCTCTACACCTACCACCATCCCGAAAGCCACTTGGCCAAAATCGCCGAACGTGTCGGCTCACTGGAGGATGCGATTGCAAACAAAGCCAGGAAACTCGAACGGCGGATAGGCGACAAACTGGTTTCTGATTCGGAATCTTCGGATTCGGTAGATGAGTCCTCGGTTGATACGGAGAAGGATCTGACGCCTGTGGAGGATTGGAATCCCTTTCAGGAAATACAGGGCATGCGCGATCGGATCGATAAAATGTTCGGCCGCAGTCTGGAGAGGTTTCGGGAAGAGCCCGGGTTTGATCTCTCATGGTTGAAAAAACCTTACATACCTGCCGCAGACTTCGAATCCAAGGAGGACCGATATCTGATCACAATGGACGTGCCGGGTATGGATCAATCCCAGCTTGAGGTTTCCATCGAAGGCGTTCTGTTGCAGATCAAAGGGCAACGGGAGGAGATTGTTGAAAAAAAAGATGGAGAAACTCTCCATACGGAGCGGATGCATGGGCGGTTCTTTCGTTCGTTCAGTTTGCCGGGTGGTATTGATCCGGGCCAATCCAAGGCGGAATACAAGGACGGCGTCCTGACCATCACCATTCCGAAAGGCAATGAGACCGCCGGTGTGAGCCAAAAAATCGAAGTGAAATAACCTCATTTTTCAAGTCCGAACCCTTGTCCCTTCACATGATGAAAACGCCATGCTACATCTTCATTTTCCTTGCTGCAATTTCCCTGTTTCTGAATTCCTGTGGCGATCAGGAAGAAAGGATTGAAGCCAGAAAGAACCGGGGCTTTCGTCTTCCCGGGGGTGATGAGGAGAGGGGAAGGGAAACCTTCATTCGCTTGGATTGCCACCAGTGCCATCTCGTGGAGGGCGCGGATCTTCCGGAGGTTGCGGAAACGTCCGGCGTGCGTCACGCTCTTGGAGGAGAAGTTGTAAAAGTAAAATCATACGGAGAGCTGGTCACCGCAATCATACAGCCTCAACATGTCGTCTCACCTGATTACCTCGCCACCATACAACAGGCGGAGCGCGCGGGGTTCAAATCACCGATGCCGGAATACAACGAGACGATGACAGTGCGACAAATGACCGATCTCGTGGTCTTTCTGCATGCCCATTACAAGAAATATGTTCCGGCCTATGACAACGAATTCTTCAGCTACTACTGAGGAATTCCGGCGTTTTTCGCGCTGC
Source organism: Luteolibacter sp. (assembly GCA_044358435.1). Classification (GTDB taxonomy): domain Bacteria; phylum Verrucomicrobiota; class Verrucomicrobiia; order Verrucomicrobiales; family Akkermansiaceae; genus Luteolibacter. The sequence continues at coordinate 10,267 of JBIKNX010000072.1, read as the reverse complement.
CTCTGGCGCTGGTAACCGAGCGTCCCCGCCATCTTGGCAATTCCGGCACAGTTTCCGGCAACACATGCGAAGCAAAAATCCGCAAGAAATCTTATCCGTAAGGCCATGAAAACACCCATTATGACAGAAAGAATAGATATCGCCTACTACCTCGATACCGTGGAGAAGGGAATCTTGTTGAGTGACAGTGAGAGCATTAAAAAGCTTTGTGAGGAAACGGAAAACGCTTCCTCCGGTATCAGGGAAGTCGAACCGCATCTGGACAGCCAGGGACGGCAGGAATCAAATGTCCTGCGTGCGGCCATTGACGAGTTGCAGGTTCAGCTCGCTCTCGGCAAAATGGATGCGGCTGACGAGTTGGATGAAATTGAAAGGCGCATCGGTCACGGATACGATCAGATGAAGCATGCCATCTCGCGTCTGGAACGGCTGAGCGAGGAGGAGATTGATGCCCTCCGTGACAGGATCCACAGCAGTTGGTTGCACCTGAAGTCGGCCGGAACGATAGCCCGCATCCGTCTCGAGCTGGCGGATGAAAAGAGCAAAGAAAAATTGCAAGCCGCGAAGAGTGAACTGTTTGAAGATTTCGAAAAAATCCGTGATCTCGCCAAGGAAAACGTTGGCGGTGCCTGTGAGAAATCCGGCGAATGGATCAAGAAAGCGAAACAATCCGTAGGCAGAAAAGCCCACAATGTTCTTGATGCCCTCAAGAGTTAGAACGGTCATCAAATATTTTCTCCCTGTTTTTAAAAAAGATTTCTGGCAATGGTTCGATGCAAAAAATGCCGTTAGATTGGCAAAATCCATGAAGCATCCGGCGTCATGAAATCGCAGTATCTCTGATTATGACAATCGATTTTGAAAAGTATGCCCGGACAGGAAAAGAATTCCTGAAAAAAGTCGCCGCCGAACTCGGAGACGAAGATGACACATCGCGAGCCAGCAGGTTGCTTCGTGCCACTCTTCATGTCTTGCGTGATCAATCTTCCATGTTTGAGTCGATGCAGTTCATCAGCCAGCTCCCCATGTTTATCAAGGCGATCTATGTGGATGGCTGGAACCCGGGCAGCAGCAAAAACCATTTCAGGCATCTCGATGAATTCACAGATGCGGTTGAGGAATACGGCGGCTTCGAGCCCTTCGAAACCCGAATGGAGAAAATCCATGACATTCAATCCGTGATGCATGTCATTGCGGAATATGTGTCGGAGGGTGAAATGGAGGATTTCCGCAAGACCATGCCTAAGGAGCTCCGGATTTTACTTCAGGCAAGAAGTGCCTGATAAAATAACCGATAGGCCGGGAAATTCATAGAACCGCTCTAAAGATCGAACTCCACACCCGGCTCGGGAATGATGACCTCGGTGCCGGGCAGGCGGGTTTCCAGATCCTGTTTGAACCATGCCATCGCTCCTTCATCGCCATGGACGAGGAAGATTTTCTTGGGCTTCACGCGCACGGCGAAGTCGGCAATCGCATCGCGTGTGGAGTGACCTGAAAAATCGAAGACGCGGACTTCGCAGTTGAGCTTGACGGGTGGATAGGCCGGATCGAGCTCGACCATGTCGCCCTGATTTGCGGCGCGGATCTTGCCGCCGGGGGTTTCCGAATCCGCGTAACCCACAAAGAACAAGCCATGCTTTTTGTTCTCCAGCACTCCTTGGCGGGCGAAGTTGTTAGAGACGGTTTTTTCACTCATCATGCCACTGGACAGGGCGTAGATGCAGCCGTTGTTGAAAGGGATGGGACCCACCCGTTTTTTGTTGCCGCCGGCCAGCTCCATATCGGTCAGGAATTTGAAGCCACGCCGGTTGCGGCGGGAGACATCGGAAAACTTGTCGTAAATCGTGGTCATTTTGGTGCTGAGTCCGCCGATGTAGACCGGCACATTCGCGTGAATGAGACCCTCTTCCTTGAAGCGCTGGAGCATGGCCAGAACCTCCTGGGTTTTACCCATCGCAAAAACGGGAACCAGGGCGGATCCGCCACGTTTCAAAACCCGGTTGATCGCCGCGGCGAATTCGTTCTCCTCCTCGCGGCGCGAATAATCCGCGCGTCTGGCTTGCTCGCCACGGGTGGTCTCGACAATGAGCACATCGACCTCCCCGTCCGGAAACACCGCACCTTTCTGCAGGGTGCTGTCCTCGAAATTCACATCTCCCGTGTAGAAAACCTTTTTGCCTTCCGCCTCAAACATCACGCCTACCGAACCGAGGATGTGACCGGCATCGAAAAACTCCGCTTTGATTTTCCCCGCCTCATCGACATCGAATTTTTTTCCGACATTTCTCCGCTCGAAAATCCCTTTCATGCGATCGAGCTGGCCGTGGATGAAAAACGGGTATTCGGAAATACCCAGTTCGGTGCGCTTGCTTTCCATCACGTTGACAGAGTTGTGCAGCATCGCGCAGGCAAGTTCGGCTGTTTCCGGCGTGAGGAAAACCTTCGCGCGGCTCTGGCGATCGACGCAAACCGGCAGGGTGCCGACGTGATCCAGGTGTGAATGGGTGATGAAAATCGCATCTGCGGTATCGTCTTCGACAAGGTCGTAACGCGGTTGCGCTGTCATGCCTTCTTCTTTCGGATGCATTCCCGCATCGAGGATCACCCTGACTCCGTCGAAATCGAGCAAATAGGAATTCGCGCCGATTCCGACGTCTCTACAGATACTTTTGAAAATCATTACTACGCGCACCCTCTGAAATACGCTGGCAACTGTCAATGCGGCGTAATTTGAAGCTTTTTATGCAAACCATTCTCGGCATAGCTTGGTAACATGATGAAAAAATCATTGGATACGACCATTCGGATCATGTTGCTGGGGACTTGGCTCATCGCAAGTGGATCCGTCTCAGCGGAGGAGGTTCACAAGGCATCCGGATCTGGCGGAGTCAAAATCTCGCGATCGTTCAATGTTCTGGATTACGGTGCCGTGGGTGACGATAAGACGGACAACACAAAGGCGTTTTCAGCCTGCTTGAAGTCGGTCATCGAGGCGGGAGGCGGGCGCATGATCATTCCCGACGGGATTTACCGTGGCCGGATCATCATTCCCGGGACGAAAGAGTGGCTCACCATCGAGATCGTTGGGGAGAGCGAGCCGACACCCGTCTTCGGGACGATAGGTGCGTTCCCGTTTCCCCAAAACGGCACCATTATCAAGTGCCTTGCTGATTCGGGTGCGGCCGTCATTTCCGCTGCAAACACACCTGAAAAATTGTATCAGAGCTTCTCCGGAGTGAATGTGAGTTTGCGTAATCTTGATGTCCGCACCTTTGATAACCCGCGCATCAGCGGCATCGACCTGCTCCATGCGGCGCAATGCAAGATCGAGAATGTGTTCGTCAATACGGACCGCTACAACGTTCAGGCATCAAAGCCAACCCATGGCACGGCGGGAATCGTCACGCCGGCGTGTAACAACGGGGCGCTCACCATTTTGCGTAACGTGATCGTGACCGGATATCACACCGGCATCCTCGTCAACGAGCATACGGACGGCGATCACATCAACCTCGCCTCCAACATCAACGGTCTGGAGTTCGCCTTTGCCCACCACGCTTCCAGATTTGGTCGGGTTGGCGCGCAACGTTGCACCCGCAGCGTCACCGTCACAGGCAAGCATGGTTTTACGATTGAACAGCTGGACATGGAGATCGCCGGTGCCGGACAAACCGATAAGGATAACCAGTGGCAGGCAACGGATTTCAACCTCTTCGATCCCGGCAATCTGGGTGTTGGAGACATCCGGTATTGGGTCGTCGAGGGAGGTGTGGGGGCCATCGAGAGATTGACCCGCAGCGGCGGCGCCTCAATCCAAGCACGGCGGATCGGTGCGCCTCCGAAGTGATTTCACGAAAACCCAAGCTTCGTATTCTAACAAGTGAAGCGGGCGGTTGAAGACCGGCTCTCTTAGACAATCCCTTCAGCGGTCTCCTGTTTGAGGCGGAGCTGGCCGCATGCGGCATCGATGTCATGACCTTTTTCGATGCGTAGGGTGGCGGTGACTCCGGCTTGTTTCAGAACCTCTTGAAACGCGCGGCAGTGGGAGAGGGCGGGGCGTTCCCATTCGAGTCCTTCAACCGTATTGTAGGGAATCAGGTTGACCTTGGCGGAAATCTGGCGGGCATGGCGTGCGAGGATGGCGGCCTGTTCGAGGTCGTCGTTGATGCCTTTGATCAAAATATATTCCAAGGTGAGCTTTTGTTTCTTGGTGGAGTTCCAATGTGCCAGCGCGTCCAGCAATTCCGCCACCGGGTATTTTTTATTCACCGGCATGATCTTGTCGCGGACTTCATCGGTTGCGCCGTGGAAGGAGATGGCGAGGCGGATTTGCTGGGGATGATCGGCGAGCTTGCGGATTTGCGGAGCCAGGCCGGAGGTGGATATGGTCAGGTGTCTCGCGCCGAGGTGCAGGGTTTCCGGACCCGTGATCAGGGCGATCGCCGTCATCAGGTTGTTGAAATTCGCCATCGGCTCGCCCATGCCCATGAACACGAGGTTGTCCACGCGCTCACCGGAGATCTGCTCCGCGGCAAGAACTTGTCCGGCGATCTCCGAGGCGTCTAGGTTGCGGGTGTAGCCGGCGAGACCCGATGCGCAAAATTTACACCCATAAGCGCAGCCGACCTGTGAAGAAACACAGAGTGTCCTGCGGTCCGATTTCTCGCCGTAAAGCGCGGGGTTGGCGGGAATGAGGACGGATTCGATGTAGCGTCCGTCATGAAGTTTGAACAGGAATTTGCGGGTGGTGTCTTCGCTGCCCTGGGTCTTCGCATGCGTCAGCGCGGTGATCCGGAATGCGGCGGCGAGTTTTTCTCTCAACGTGGCTGAGAGGTTGGTCATTTGGTCAAATGAAGTGACCTTTTTTTTCCAGATCCAATCGAGGATTTGTTTGGCGCGAAAGGCTGGCTCCTGATTGGAAGCAAGCCACTCGGATAGCTCCTGCGGGGAGAGTCCCGGCAAAGCGGGAAGGACCGGCTGTTTGATGATCGGTGTGGGTTCAGGCATCGCGGGTTATTCGGTGAAGGTGAATTTGACGCCTTTTCCGGAATAGGCTTTGGCGATGTCTTTTTCCAGCTCCAGCCAGGTTTGTCCGTCTAACAGAACTTCCAGGGCAGCTTCCCCGTGTTTGTTTTCCCTGAGGGCTGCGAGAAATTTTTTGATCCGCGCCGCATCTTCCTTCCGGTCCATGTGAAAGAAGTAGTTTGTGATCAACATGCCGCAGCCGTAGTTGATTTGCGCGTTCGAGGTGAAACCGGAGTAGGACTGAAGCATGAAATTTTTCAGCGGTCCAAGTTTGATCTCTTTGCCGAGACCGCGTCCACCCGTGCCGTCTTTCCCATAAGCGGTGGCATACTCGATGATGGGCTTGGAATTTGCCTTCACGTTGAACATCCCGCCCGCGTAGTAGGGGGTGGCCGCCACGTATTCCGAGAGTCCTTCGGTAAACCAACCCATCGAACCCGCCGCGAAGTAGGGATCCGGTGTCAACTGGTGCGTGAGTTCGTGCGGAAGGGTCTTTGAGGATTTATCCCGGTCCAACGAGTAGCCGCTACCCGATTTTTTGACGCCAAGACTCGTCAGCGGAACCATGACGATGTTTTTTCCGCCAATGTAAACTCCGGCACTGCCGGGAGGGCCGCCAGCGGCGACATAGTCTTTTTCGAATTCAAAAAGTATGATCTCATATTTTCCGTCTTTTTTCCTGCCTCCATCCACAGCCAGAGGCAATTCCCTCACGAATTGATGGGTGGCTTCAAAAAGCACCGCGAAACCCTTGACGACGGAGTTGCTCAGCCGCACATCGCAGATGTAGCGATAGTTTGCGGACTCGTAGACGAACTCACGATCCTCCTTGGCTTCCTTGACGGTTATGATTTCCGGATCATCCGAAAATTTGATCCGCTCCGGCCACGGGGCGTTGAAGTTCGGTTTCGGTCCATCCGTATTGCCGGAAATGTCCGTTTCCTTTTTCTGGCTGAAATTTCGGACCCATAACTGATCATCCTCGGATAGTTTCGCAATGGGGAAAGATGATTCTTTGCCACTGGGAAGTTGCAAGATCGCATTGCCATTTTCCACGCGCAACAACAGCGCTTTGGTGTGACGACCCTGATCGTCCGTCCAGATACGCTCGATCTGCCGGGCCATGCCGGGTATGAAACCGGCAAAGAATAAAAGGATGATGGAAAATTTCACGGCTTGGCGGGAAAAACTGCCATCAAACTTTTCATAAGTCGAACCCCGAATCGATCATGACTCCGCGACGAGGTCCTTTCATGGGAACCGGCACGGTGGCGTTACCAAAGATTCCTTGCTCAGAGGATTCTCGATCCGAGAGGACGGGAATCATCTGCCCAATCGTAAGGAAAAGCCCTTGCCCTTCTGAATATTGAGTTTTTCAATCCGTTCACGGATGTCATCCGGAGCGGCGGCTTTGTCCTGCTCGGTATCCCATGGCCCCGACCAGACAATTTCATTCGCTTTGTTCCGCACCACGACTTCGGCGTTTTCTCCACTGGATTTGATCTCGACCGATCCCTCATGATCCATCATACGAATTGTGGATTTCTGTTGGAACTGAACGTCCGGCGCCTGTTCGGGATTGATTTTCTTTTCGCCTCCCATGGCCTGGTTCAGGCGCTCGCGGAGCATTTGGAGTTGTTCGTTGGCGCGGGGATCCGGCACAAGCATTTCCTCCAAGCCGTTTTCGCCGAGCTGACCCAGATTCCGTTCGATCAAATCCCTGAGGCGCATGGCTTGACCATCGGGCACACCTTCAAGCAGGAGCGGCTCCTCGTTTGGAAGACCTGCGATGGCATCGGCGGGGCGCTCTGCGAGGGTGACGGCCACTTCGGCGGGGGCGCCCTTTTGGATGGTTTTCAATGAGAGCTTGTCACCGATTTTGAAACTGCGGATTTTCGCGCTGAATGCCTCCGGCTCGTTCACCGCGGTTTCATTGACCTTGAGAATGATATCGTTCGGCTTGAGGCCTGCAAGAGCTGCGGGACTCTCGGGCATGACGGTGCGCACGATGAGGCCAATGCCGTGCTTCAGATTGACATGATCCGCCACCATTTCCGGAAGCGATGCGGTAACGACTCCGATGAACGGAAGCTTCGCCTCAGCTTCATCGATTTTCCCGGGCTGATCCAGCAGCGCGGCAGGAGGCTTCGAGTTATCCGGAGCCGGCTCAATCGCCAAAACGGCATTTCCACCCAACAAGGAAAAAACTCCGACGGCACTAACCGCGAGGATGGGGGATCTTGTGTGTGTTTTTGATTTCATCATGAATGATAGGTTTTGGGAGGGATGTGAGGATTAATCAACTTTTTCAGGAATGATGACATATTCTTCACGAGGTTGCTCGACCTGGATGGACTCGCCTTTCTCGTTTTTCAGGGTGACACGATCCATGTATGTGAAGCGCATGACCCGGTGTGGCCGGTTGGATTGGTTCCAAATCACCCCTTCATCGCGAGTGTCGCTTAAATTTCGATTGAAGCTGGCTGGCGCGAAAGAATTCGAGGCCGCGGCAGGGGGCATCGGGGAACGGAAGGTTTGGTTCGAAGCGCTTCCGGCCTTGTCGTCGGGTTGATTCGGAGTCATCCATGCGGCGAGAGAACCGAGCAAGGCCACGGCCGCAGCGGCGGCGACATGGAAACGGCGCAGTTTCGAGGTTGTTTCGCTGGCGCGGGATGCGGTCTTGTGGAAAAGCACGATTTTATCATCAACGTGGAAGGGGGTGTGGTTGAGAATGTCGAGGAGCGCACGGTCTTGGGAAGAAGAGAGCTTTCGTGGAGAGAATTTGCGCAGGCTGTTTTCAAAGCGCAGTTCCGCATCGCTCAGTTCGAACAAGGAACCGTCGGTGGCGGCAAGCAATCGCGACATGAAATCCTCATCGAGTTTGTTCGGCTGAAGATGTGCGAGTTGTTGTTCGGCGATGGTGGGAATTTTCGACATATGGGAGAGTTGATTTCAGATCGACAGATCGCCACGCTTGCGGGCGGAGGCGAGTTCACGTTTCAAGGCTTCAAGAGCATAGCGATACCGGGAGGCGGCTGTGTTTTGGGAAATTTCGAGAGCTTCGCCGATTTCCGCAAATGTGCGGTCGCCCCAGATTTTCATGATGATCACGGAAGAGAATTTCTCAGGCAGGTTTTTCAGGGCGGATTCGAGTTGTTCGCGTGTCTCGTCATCGGTTTCCTCGGAATCAAACCACGGGTGAAAAGCCTCATATTGATCGGATTGGACATCCGCGGTGACATGGTCCTCACGACGTTTTCTCCGGTCGTCTTTTCTTGAGAGGTCGATGGCGAGTCTGCGAATGGTTGTGTAGAGATAAGGCTGCCATGCTTCCTGCCCCCCGACAAACTCGCCCGCGCGGATTTTTTCCACCAGTTTCACGATGGCGTCCTGGAGGATGTCCTGAGCGTCTTCGTGGGAGCGCGTCTGGTTTTTCGCGAAGAGGAAAAGCTTGGGTGCGTGTTCGTCGAGCCACGCGCGCCATGCGGCGGTTGCAGGTGACGTCTGAGGTTGAACTTCAGTGGCTGACATGATCGAAACGCAAATTTGAAGCGGTGCGTCCGCACGAATTTGTTTAAAATTCCGCCCCGAGGGTAACTAACGAGCCCAGAGGGTGAAGCGTTGCGGATGGAAATGGTCCTTCGGGCTGAAGAGCCAGCCGGGCTGGCGGTCGATCACTTCGTAGCCGGTCAGGGAGAAAACGGGGAGAATCTGGTTGCTGTTCGGTTCGTAAGCCTTTTCTCCCGTATAACTGCCGTAGATGCGGTATTCGTAGTTGTTGTCGAAACCGTAGCGGGCATCTGCGGGTCCGTCTTCCGGGAGGCGATCCGGATTTTTTCTCCGGTTTTCCTTGAAAATAACCAGTTTGGATTTTTCAGCAGATTGGCGGGGTTCGCGCAGGTAACCCCAGAAACGGGTTTTTTCCACATAGTAGCGACGCCCGTAGTAGAAATTACCGGTTGGTTCGCTGGCGATAGCTGCCTGGCGCTCTTCTTTGGTTGGCCCGCCCATGTTGGGAGGTCCGGCAACATTCGGATTCATGCATTGGCAAAGTGCCACGCAGCCGGCGGTGATGAATACCAATTTAAGGTGAAACATGATTTCAGGATAGCCGGCACTTTTTCCGGATGGAAGACCGGATTATGACATTTGTGCTTTGAGGCGACGGCAGACTTCCTCGACGTTTTCGCGGCTGTTGAAGGCGGAGATGCGGAAATAGCCTTCACCTGCCGAGCCAAAGCCTGAGCCGGGGGTGATGACGACCTGGGCTTCCTGGAGCATTTTATCGAACATCTGCCAAGAGCTCACGCCTTTGGGGCAGCCCACCCAAACGTATGGGGCATTGACGCCGCCAAAGACCTGAAGTCCGAGCGCAAGGCAGGTCTCGCGGAGAAGCTTGGCATTTCCCATGTAGTGATTGATGAGTGCGGAAACCTGTTTTTTACCCTCTTCGGAAAAGACCGCCGCCGCACCTTTTTGAACCGGGTAGGATGCGCCGTTGAATTTAGTGGAGTGGCGGCGTGACCAGAGCTGGTGAATCGGGACGGGAGTGCCGTCTTCGGTGCGACCGGTAACCGATTTCGGAATCACCACGTAGGCGCAACGCACACCGGTGAAACCTCCGTTTTTTGAGAACGAGCGGAATTCGATGGCGCAATCTCGAGCGCCTTCGATTTCGTAGATGGAGTGTGGAATTTCCGGATCCTGGATGAAGGCTTCATATGCGGCATCGAACAGGATGATCGCGTTGTGCTTGAGCGCGTAGTTGACCCACTCGGTGAGCTGCGCACGGGTTGCGACCGCACCGGTCGGGTTGTTGGGAAAGCAGAGATAAATGAGATCGGCCTTTTCAGAAGGAACGCCGGCAACGAATTCGTTCTCCGCATTGCATGGCAGATAGAGCAGTCCTTCGTAGGCGCCGGTTTCATCCGCGTCACCGGTATTTCCCGCCATGACGTTGGTATCGACGTAAACCGGATAGACCGGATCGGTGATGGCGATGACGTTGCCTTTTCCAAAAATGTCCAAAATGTTTCCCGTGTCGCATTTCGAGCCATCGGAAATGAAAACTTCGTCAGCGGAGATTCCCATGTTGGCGAACTGGTTGTCGACGATCGCCTGGCGGAGAAATTCGTAACCTTGTTCCGGGCCGTAACCTTTGAACGTGGCGCGATCGCCTTGCTCGTCCACGGCGGAATGCATCGCCTCGCGCACGGCGGCGGGCAGCGGCTCGGTCACA
>JBIKNX010000252.1:0-3407 GCA_044358435.1 Luteolibacter sp. | reverse complement strand
CTGATACATGATACCGAAAACAATCGCGTAGCCGATATACATTCCCACGCCTTGAGTGAAAAAAACCAGCATGCTTTGTGCCTGGCTGCGTATCGAGGGATCCGCTTCTTTATCGGTATACATGAAGCCGGTGACGAAAAAGAAGTCGTAACAAATGCCGTGCAGGGCAACCCCTAGGAAAATCATCCAAACCACCTGATCCGGCGCGCCGTAAGCGAACAGGACATATCGAATCACCCAAGCCAGCATACCCAACAAAATCATCCATTTCACGCCGAGTTTCCGGAAGAAAAACGGAATCAACAACATGAAGAAAATCTCGGACATCTGTCCAATGGTCATGGTCGAGGCGGGTTGCAAGAATCCAGTGTTCTGGAGGTAGTTCGATGTGACTCCGTAATAATAAGCCAGCGGTATGCAAATCAGCATCGAGCACAACATGAAAACAAAGAACGCAGGACGTTTCAAAAGCGAGAACGCATCCACCATGAACAAGGCGCGCATATTGACGGGTTGACCTTTGCCGGGAGCCGGTGTGTGCGGCAGGAAGAATCCATAAATTCCCAAAGCCAATGACGCTCCGCCCGCGATGTAAAACATCTCGAATTTCGCAGACCAACCAAGGATTCCGACAACCAGTCCTGAAACAATCCATCCAATCGTACCCCAAACCCTAACTTTGGGAAACGTCAGGTGATCCACATTGGTAAATGCGATCGTATTGGCCAATCCGAGCGACGGCATGAAGCATAGCATGTTGCCTATCATCAGCCATACCATCATCCGGCCATTCTTGTCTGCAGCCATATCCGGAATCATGAGCAACAAGGCTCCGCCGATGAGAAAAAGAACTCCAAAAACCTTTTCCGATGGAAAGAACCGATCCGCAACAAGGCCAAGGAAAAGCGGCGCGATCATCGCGCCCAAAGGAGCGGAACCATAGGCTCCACCGGAGAAATCCCCCAGCCCGTTGCTGCCGAGGCAAAGCCCAAGCGTCGCAAACCATGCTCCCCAGACAAAGAACTGGAGAAACATCATGATGGAGAGTCGGATAGCGGTCGATTTGGCGGTCATTGACATGAATTTAGGTTAAGTTGAAAAGGCAGATGAAATCAAAGTTCTTTGATCCAGACATTCGCGAAATCGATGGCACTGCCGTGGTTTTGGAAACCGATCGAACCGTCTTTGGGAACTTCAGGCAATTGGGCGTTATCGATAACGACCTGACCATTCAGGTTAACGGTCAATCTGTCTCCTTTGAGGGTGACCACCGTGCGATTCCACTCGCCAAGCGGCTTATCCGCTTGGGCCTTGGGAGTGACACCCGCACGGACCTCGGCGGGTAGTTTTTGATCCATGCGGTAGCCATAGACTTCACCTGAACCGACGGTCCAGTTCCAGAGATTGACTTGGCTTTTGACATTTCCACGGAGATACAGACCGCTGTCCAGCTCCTCGACTTCGACTTTCGCGCCATTCGAGCCATCGGGATTGACCGTGGGTTGCATCTTCATTGGACCACGGCCCGCCCAACGCCAGTCGAACCGGATGGTCAGATCGACGTAGGACTTCTCCGACCATAGATCTTTGGTCGGTTTGGGATCGCCGTTGTGTTTGAGGACACCGTTCACAGGCAACCAGTTGTTCGTATCAACTTCGTGCTTCCAGCCCTTGAGGGTGGAACCATCAAAGATCTGGTTGAAGCCCGCGCTCTTGAGTTCTGCCGCGTCCACGGTCGGAGGTAAATCAGCGATTTGGATATTTTTATAAGAAACTTTATCACCATGACCCAACCAAGCGATGTGTCCGGCACGGCGTTTCACGCCTTCGTGTTTCGGATCCTTTTTGCTGAGTTCATCCAAATCAGCCTCAAGGATCGTCTCACCGTTGAGTATGACTTGCACCTTTGATCCATTGACCGTCACGCGTTGGTGATTCCATTCGCCAACGGGCTTGAGACCGCTTTTTTTGGCAGGCGCAAGGGTGTAAATACTGCCATGAAATTGGTATTCTTTGAGTTTCTTGTATTTCTCAGCGGTGTTATCGAGCACTTGAATTTCCATGCCCGTGTAAGCGCCATCTCCGGTTCCGGGATAATGAATTCCCAGACCATTGTTCGCACCGGGGGTTAGCAAGAAATCAAATTCGAGAACGTAATTGGAGAAAGTTTCTACAGTCATCAAATTCCGACCTTTTGGAGTGCAGGAAATGGCACCTTCCTCAACGATATAACCCTCACCTTTCCAACCGGTTAAATCTTTGCCATTGAACAAGGAACGCATTTTCAAATCCTGCTCCGCGCTGGCGAAACCGCTCAGGATCGCCGATAATGTGATGATTTGGACAAGTGATTTCATGAAATTTATAAGTCTACGGTTTTACCGGTTCGGAAACTTTCATCCGCCGCTTCCACGATGCGCATCGAAGCGACCGCATCATCCATGTGATCGCTGAGATCGAGGTTTTCAAGGATCGCTTTGAGGAAAAATTCCTGTTCGCGGTGGCAGAGGCCGTCGTGATCAGGTTCGTCGTCGAGCCGCAGGATCTCGTCTTTCTTTGCGAAATTGCCCTCGGCATCAAGTTCGGAGTGATGCAGGCGCAATGCCTGGGTCTGGGTATGAGCATCGACATTCGAGCTCTGCCCTTCGCCCGCGGCCTTGTCCGCCACGATGGAAACGCAGCCTTTCGGCCCGACCACATCTTTCACGAAAAAAGCAACCTCACTCATCATCGGACCCCAACCGGCTTCATACCATCCCACCGAACCGTCTTCAAAAGTGACTTGAAGCGCACCGTAATTAATTTTGCCTTCAGGCAACTCATTCGACAAACGCGCGCCAATTCCCGAGACGCGTACGGGTTTGGAGCGGGTCATCTGACACATGACATCGACATAATGCACCCCGCAATCGACCACGGGAGATATCGAGGACATCAGGTTTTTGTGTGTCTTCCAGTTTGATCCGAAAGACTGCTGATTGAGATTCATCCTCATGACCAGGGGCTTGCCGAGCGTTTGCGCGACATCAATGAATTTGATCCAACTCGGATGATGGCGAAGAATGTAACCGATCACCAATTTGCGATGGGTCGCGCGGGCTTTGGCGACGATGCGTTCGGCTTCCACAACCGTTTCCGCCAAGGGTTTTTCGATGAACACATGACAGCCCGCATCAAACGCCGCCTCGGCAAAGTCGGCATGGGTATCGGGATAGGTGGAAATGGAAACCGCATCGGGCTTGGTGGCTTTGAGTGCCTCGTGGAAATCGGCAAACTCAGGATAGCCGCCACCAAGCTCCTGATTCAAAGCCGCACGACTCTCCTGTGAGCGGGTCACAATCCCGCAAATTTCAAAACCCGTAAGGCGGTGGTAAGCCAGAGCATGTGAACGGCCCATGTGGCCCGCG
>JBIKNX010000251.1:0-3413 GCA_044358435.1 Luteolibacter sp. | reverse complement strand
GCCTACGGCTACCGCAGCTTCGAATTGCTACAAACCACTCTGTTTCATACACTTGGGAAACTACCGGAGCCGAAGTTCACCCACAAATTTTGCTGAAGAGCCTTATTTCTTAACAGCGAACCTTTAACCGCAGCCACACCCACTTCCACACGAGCTCGCCCGTTTTGCGGCGAGTTTTTCCTCGATCGCTTTGGCTGTCGGTGTGATGGAAAGACCGCCGAGGTTGGTGCAGCGAACTTCGCGGGGCATTTGTTTGGCAACTTGCTTGGCCGTTTCGATGACTTCATCGAGCGGGATCAGCGGATCATAACCCGCCAGCGCCATGTTTGCGCATGAAAGCGCGTTGGCCGCGGCCATGACATTCTTACCGAGGCAAGGCGCTTCCACGCGATTCGCAATCGGGTCACAGATCAATCCAATCATGCTCTGGAAGGCCATGGATGAAGCGGCCAGAGCCTGGGTCAGCGGTCCATTGGCCAAAGTTACCAAAGCCGCGGCGGCCATACTTGCCGCGGAACCGCCTTCCGCTTGGCAACCTCCGACCTCTGCGGCGAAAGTCCAACGGGTCGCAATGAACACTCCGATCATGCCGCTCGCCAACAAAGCTTTTGCCATTTCCTCTTCGCCCAGACCCATCGAATCCGCCATCGCGACCACCGCCCCCGGAAGCGCTGCACAGGCGCCAGCCGTGGGTGCTGCAACAATGACTCCCATGGAGCTTTTCACCTCCATCAAGGCCGTTACATAAAGAATGATCCGATTCAGCGCCCCACCATCAAGCAAGGTTCCGGCACGCATCATTTCGTCAAACTTGCCGCATTGATGACCGAGAACACGATCGTCGTATACGGTTCCCGCTATGCCTTCGGAAATGGAGCGACGCACGATTTTTACGATCTCCACCATTTTCGCGATGACTTCCGCCTCACTGATCCCTCCGCGTGACATTTCATAAGCCACCGCCAATTTCCACAAAGGAGTCTCTTTGCCCGCATCGAAGGCCAACATTTCCGCACAGGTTGTGAAAGGAACGCGGGTTTCCTTTCCGGAGGTCACCGGAAGCACCGGCGAGAGCCTTTTGACGGAGCGAAGGTTCGGAAGGTTTGATGTGATCGATTCATCGATAAACCGATCCGCCTTGACCTCGATCAAGCGGCGATTTTCGGATTCATGCACAAGGATTTCAAAAGCTTCGAATTCGCTTTCCAGACCTTTGACGAGATCCGTCACATCCCCGTCCGACCATATCAAGGTTTCATGGCAGTCGCCAAAAAGGGAAATCGCGAAGCCATCGATATCGATCACTTCCATCATTCCGCCGCCTGTGGAAATCGCGCGGATCGTATGGGTTTCTTTATCGCTGCGGAGGGTCAGCCGATACGTATTCGGGTGCGGATCGCCGGCATCGACGGTCTCGATCGCGATCCTCACGCCCTTTTCGATCAAGGTCTGCATCGAACCCGGCAAACGCTCGTCCGCAGCGTCCCAACCCATCAATCCACCGAACAAACCCATGTCCGAACCTTGCGTGTCATGCGTGGTAGGCAAAGACCCGTTGCGATCGAATTCCACCAGGACATCGGTGAATTCATTTCCCATCAATTCCCGTGCCAACCGGCCAATCCGCAGCGCCGCAGCACAGTGTGAACTCGAAGGTCCACGCATCACCGGACCGATCACATCGTTGAAAATACTGACTACCATAAAATGAAATCTGTTCTGAGCTTTAAGTTCTTTATGCTCGATTGCAAGATCTTCTCCCTTATATGAGTGAAACCGAAAGGAACTGCGGTTCCTTTCTGGGTGATCAACCTGCGCCAGAAAATGGAGCTTCGTTACGTTGCACAATCTCCCCTATCGCCCATTCAGCGTGTTCCGCAATCAGCGGATCCTGATCCTTGGCGGCGATTTCCAAAGCTGGCAGATCGGCAGGTGTTCCGGTATTTCCAAGCGCCACACAGACGTTTCTCAAAAACCTCGGTCGCTTGATGCGCTTAACCGGAGATTTCGCGAACACTTGCCGGAACGCCTCATCATCCATCCCGAGAAAATCCCGTAAACTTCGGGAGAAAATTCCCTCGCGAGCATGAAAGGTCATTTCGCGAGATGTTTGTGCGAACCGATTCCACGGACAAACTTCCAGGCATTGATCGCAGCCGTAGATTCGATCTCCGATCGCACGGCGGAATTCCTCGGGGATGGCGCCTTTGTTTTCGATGGTCAAATAGGAAATACAGCGCCGCGCATCGAGCTTGTGCGGAGCGGTGATCGCTTGGGTCGGACAAGCATCCATGCAGCGCGTGCATTTTCCGCAATGATCGCCGAGCGGGGAATCGGGACTCAGCTCAAGAGTGGTGAGAATATCGGCGAGAAAAAACCAAGTACCCATCCGGCGGTGAATCTGCACCGTCGATTTCCCATTCCAACCCAAGCCGGAGTCGGTTGCGAAATCCCGCTCGAGAATCGGTCCGGTATCGACGTAGTAACGCTGCGTTCCACCTAGCTTGACCAAGGCTTCATTGAAATCCGCCAAGCGCTTTTCAATGAGATCATGGTAGTCCTCATTCCACGCATACTTCGCGATCCGATAGTCTTTCGGATGACCATCCGGGAAGGGATCGTCTCCCGTGTAATAATTTACCGCCAAGCAAATCACTGATTTGCAGTCTTGAAGAACTTCCCGGGGGTCGCAGCGGCGGCCGGTATTTCTCTCCATCCATTGCATGTCACCATGGGAACCCGTTTCAATCCACGCCTCGAAATCATCCGCATGAGTCGCACGCTTGGCCTGAGCGATCTGGCAATCGTCGAAGCCAAGCCCAGCGGCCAGCGCCTTAACCTTCGAGTTCAGATCGTTCATTCGGAATGAGTGAAGTGATACCGCGCGCTTTCCAAAATTCCGGTGGCGATTTCCTTGAAATCCAACCCCGCCGTATCGATTTTCAAATGAGCGGTTTCGCGATACCATGGCTCACGTTCGGCCAACAATTTTGAGATCCGCTGCCGGGCATCCATGTGGTTGAGCAGCGGTCTTTCCTGATTGCGCGAGGTTCTTTCATAAATCACTTCCTCCGGCACTTGCAGCCATACCACATATCCGATCTTGCGCAAAAGACTGCGGTTTTCAGGACGGATCACCACCCCGCCACCCGTCGATACGATCTGACGCCTGTCGGTTTGTTTTGCGATTTCAGCAAGCTTCAAGGTTTCGAAATCCCGAAACGCCGCCTCTCCCTCGTCCTTGAAAATTTCGGTGATTTTTTTCCCCATCGATTCTTCGATCGAACGATCCATGTCTATCAGCGGATAACCCAAACGTTGGTGCAGTTCTCGCCCCACCGTGGATTTGCCACTGCCCATGAAGCCGATCAGAACTATGTTCTTCGGTGTGACTGCGGTTTGACTCATGGGCG
>JBIKNX010000071.1:0-11679 GCA_044358435.1 Luteolibacter sp. | reverse complement strand
GAGATTTTTTGGTTTGGATTTCATGCCGCTTCGCGGGAGGTATTTTGAACGTTCCGGCCTGCGAACGCCGATTTCTGCGTTGTTCTTCGGTTGTGGATGTTCATTGCCTACGTTGCACTCCGGCCAAGCAGTGTGCGTTCTCCGAATACGGAGAACGGTGAAGGCTGGCTTTCACGCCCTCATCACGCCTTGAACTCGTGCGCCCGCAGACTCGGCCTTTCCCGCACGGACTTTTAAGAAACAGTCTAGCTTTTTTTCTTCGGAACGGGATCGTAACCCTGCGTTCCCCAAGGATGACAGCGGAGCAGCCGGCGCACGGTCAACCAGGAACCTTTGAACGGTCCGTGCACCTTCAACGCCTCAATGCCGTAATGGCTGCAAGTCGGATCGTGCCGGCACACGCCGTTTCCCCCACTCAAAAACCTCAGCCACGGCGAGACGCCGAGCTGATAAAATCTGATGAAAAAAATGAGGACCTTGGACACAACCGGGATGTTGAAGATTCAAATCACAAATTTCAAATTTCAAAATGAGGAATCAGATCCTGAGAAAGCGTATTGCCAAGCCGCCGTTGATGGGTGGAAATGTGTCAGGACATGGATGACGATCGGAATGACGATGATGAGAAATCAAGCCCGCAGACAGCGGAGCCCCCGGAGCGTATCCGCGGCCAAGGGGTTCTCGCATGGTTGCGCGCGGCGGGCCGATCCCGCGGCTTGGCAAAACGTTCCGAAAGCCATGTGGGCGCGTTGGTGGATGCTTTTGCCGCCTTTGCCACTTTGGATGATGTGCTCAGTACGGTTGAAGCGGACCTCATTCTCGACATGTTACGCAGCGCGTTTCCGGATGTGGACCATGCCTGGCTGGCGCGCCGCCTGAGGCGCGCGGTCCGAAGCCCGATACCCCTGCAGAATCTCGCAGGTGAGTTGCGTAAAAGTTTTGATGAAACGGAGATCGTTGCCATCGGCTTGCAACTTTTCACTCTGGTGGATGCGTCCGGGCGATCGGAACGGAGTCGTGCGAGTTATGAGATTTTCATGCGCAGGTTGGGCCGGCCGGAAGTGGGTTCCGCGATCTTGCGGGAAATGCATGCGACCGATGAAACACCAAAGAGTGACGAACCGTTGCCATTCGAACGTCTGGTTTTTGGTGGAAAGAACGCGGATGTCGTGTTGCCGCAAGCGGCGGCGGATCACGAATTCCGTCTCTACCGGGTGGACAATCTCATCTTGCTCCGCAATACCGGCACCAGAGATCTGTGGGTTCGCGGAAAATCGTTGCCCCCGAAAGCTTTCCTGCGCATACGTGACCGCCTGGAACTGGCCATTCCGGGCTGGACGATCGGATACGACGGTCTGCGGTTTTTCCTCGATACCGGCAAAATGGGAACCCGTCCGGCAATTTACCTCGCCGCCGGCGAGGGTGGCATCATTGCCGAGCGAACGCGATCGCGCGCGAGTGAAATCTGCGTGCGCTTCGGTTTGGAGGCGGAGGTCGAGATCCTTGCCGAAACCAAGCTGCAGGTTGGAAGTCATGGCACTCTGGCGAAAGGCAGGATCGTCACTTGCCATTACCATGAACGGATCGGCAACACATCGGGATTCAGCCTGACTGTGAATGATCTGCGGAAACGTGCGCTGCAATCCGGCAGGCGGTTTCGCTTGGTCGCGGAGCGCCAGGAATATCTCGTCTCCAACGATGCCACGGCGCTGAGTCGCGGAGATCTTTTGCTTGGCGGCAAACTCGCCCCACGCACGGTGCTTTTCATTCGTTTCGATGACGACGGAACAAAGGGAGAGCTTGAGATCCGCGAGGCCAATGGTCCGGTGTTGGTGGATGGTTTCCCGGTCCGGCAATTTGCCAGCTTGCGTGATGGATCCCTGATCCGGCTCTCCGGCAGCCAGGCGGTGCGCTGCCGCATTTCCGAGGGGTTTCTCGATGAAGAGAGAACCCAGATAGAATCCCTCGATGTCGAAGGCCTGGTGCATGATTTTGGAAATGATTTCCGAGCGCTCGATGAAATCAACTTCTCCGTCCAGCGCGGTGAAATGCTCTGCATCATCGGTCCCAGTGGCAGCGGTAAAAGCACTTTGCTCGCCGCTCTTTCCGGTCAACGCAGGCCGACCCGTGGCAAGGTCAAACTAAACGGCCTTTCCCTCTATGATCACCGTGAAAGCTTGGTCCCGTTCATCGCGCACATGCCGCAGGAGGAAGCGCTCAACCCGCAGCTCACCGTTCGAGAGCACTTGCGACATGCCTTGGCGATCCGTCGACCGGGCCTGGCGAGTGCCGAGCATGGCCGGCGTGTCGACAGCGTGTTGGCGGAACTCGGTCTGCAAGGAATCGCTCACCGCAGGGTCGGTTCTCCGGGAGAGAAAACCATTTCCGGAGGCGAGCGCAGCCGACTCAATCTCGGACTCGATCTCGGCAGCCGCGCCGAGCTGTTCCTTTTCGACGAGCCCATCTCCGGCTTGTCTTCAAAAGATTCCGAGCATGTCGCGGAGACGCTTCGCGCGCTTGCAAGGGAGAAAATCGTCATCGCTTCCCTTCACCGTCCCGGCGCCAGTGTGCTGCGCTTGTTTGACAAGGTGCTTCTGTTGGATGAGGGCGGGAGAGTGGCCTTCTTCGGTACGCCATCACAAATGGTCGCGTATTTTCGGGATGCCTGTGTGGAACATGGAATTTCCCATCCCTCGATGCTTGCCAAAGCGGAACTCGGCGCGGACTTTGTTTTCGACATTCTGGAAACGCCACTCAGTGCGATCGGTGATGCGGTGAATACCGGCGCGGCGCGGCGTTTTTCTTCAAACTTCTGGCAGGAACGTTTTGAGAGTTTGTCGCTCATCACTTCTTTGCAACGCGACAACGCCCCGCCCATGCATTTGGGTGAGTTGCGCTCCCAAGAGCGGTTGCCGGTTCCGCCGACTCCGCCCCGACGCTGGCGCGCGGTATTGCGCGTGTTCATCACGCAGTTCCAACGTTCTCTTTTGTCCAAACTGCGGAACCGTGGCACGCTTTACAGCACGTTTTTGGAGGCTCCCATTCTTGCCGCATTGATAGCCAACACGCTGCGTTCCTCGCCCTCCGGCCCTTACAATTTTTCCACAGCGCTCCACATCCCCGCATATCTTTTTCTCAGCGTTACGGTGGCGATGTTCCTGGGATTGACCAATTCCGCCACGGAAATCCTGCGTGATCGGGCGGTGCTGCGTCGCGAACGCAACTGCCATCCCAGCGGACTCTCCTACGTCGTTTCAAAATTTCTCGCCCTTGGCATCGTCGCTGCCGCGCAATGTTTCCTATACCTGATCGTCGGCAATCATTTCCTCGAAATCGAAGGGGTATTGCTCTATCACTGGATTTGGATGACCTTCACCGCGCTGACCGGCACAGCGATGGCACTGTTGGTTTCATCTCTCGTGAGCACCGAGCGCGCCGCTCTCACGGCCGTTCCGCTGCTGCTCGTTCCCCAAATGCTCCTTGCTGGCGCGCTGGTCCCCTTCAAGGAAATGAATCGCGGCCTGTTTGAAAATGTGAAAATCGAGCGCGAAAACGGAGGAGTTCCCGTACCCGCGAAAATCATGCCCCTTCGCTACGCCTATGAAGGCATGCTCATCGGACAGGCAACCCGCAACCCTTTCGAAATCGAGCGTATCCGCCTGCAGCGAAAAATTGATCGCTTCCGAGAACTGGAGGAGGAGCCCACTCCCGCCCAGATCGAAAAATTCGAAATGGTCAAAGAAGGTCTTCGCCGCCTACTCGCTGCCGGTGCGCGGGATTCCAGTGAGGCGCAAGCGTTGGTATCCAGAATCCGCCGCATCACCAATACCGGAACTCCCATTGAAGTCTCCACGATGAAAGTCTGGCCAAAAGGCGATGACGTCCGTCCGGCATACGATTGGTTCGTGAACAACCGTATCGAACTGCTCGTCCGCGAGGCGGAGACCTTTCGCAACGACTATCGCAACAAAGAACCCCGGCACGTCTTTCTGGCCCTCGAGAAACCCATCCCGTTTTACGAACTCTTTTCTTCTGCCGCGAAAGATCCGGAGAAGACTTCGACAGCCGACAGATTGCGGATGCATGACGATGTCATCTCCCCACCCGGTCAAATCGAAACCATGAAATTCTGTGGCGCCATCCTTCTCCTGGTTATTATTGGCTGCTGCCTCCTCGCCGCGCGTATCATCCGCGAACAAAACCGCAAAGTTACGTGAGCGGGGCATGTCCGCTCGGCACGCAAAATGTTTCCAAACCGCTGAATGATCCAATTCCTGATCTGGCTCGACCGATGGGAATCGAACGCTATATTCGCCGCGTGCGTGACCTGTCCCAAACATCATCGGCCGTCATTTCCTGCCTGAGTGCGGCGACGGTTTTGACCGTGACCCTTCAACTTCACGCCGCACCGGTCATTCCGGGACTCCATCAAAAACATCCGCTTAACGAGAGCCGTAAAGGCGCGCTGCTCATGACCGAGCTGCGTTGCGCTTCCTGTCATGACGGGATCGCTCCAGCCGCTGCCGCAGGACCCGATCTCCGCGGGGTCGGTTCACGGATGAAACCGGATTTCCTGAAAAAATTCATTCTCAATCCCGCGGCCCACGATCCCGGCACCGCAATGCCGAATGTCTTCGGAGCCCTTTCATCCGCGGAGCAGGAAAAAATCTCCGCCTCGCTCACTGCGTATTTGCTCTCTCTCGGCTCCGAGCCTGCAAAGCCAATCCCTTTGGGAAAGGCTGAAGCCGAAGAAGGCCAAAAACTTTTTCATGAAACCGGCTGCATTGCCTGCCATAGCCCGAGGGACGGCAGCGGGGAGGCAGGATCTACGGCCGGAGCCATCGGCTTGGATCATGTGGGTTCGAAATATCATGCCGCCGGCCTTGCGGATTTTCTGCGTGAGCCGCTCAAAGCCAGGCCGGATGGACGGATGCCGGATATGCGCTTGACCACCCGCGAATCGGAACTGCTGGCGGCGTTTCTGATCGGTTCCGAGGCGGATGAACGGAAAGTGCGAACTTCCTCGGCCGAGGCAATCGCCGCAGGGAAAAAAGCATTCACGGAAATGAAATGCAGCTCATGCCATCAGGTCGATGCCGATCCCAACCCGGGATCCAAATCCGCTCCGGCATTGACCGAGAAACTCAATATCGATGCCGGTTGCCTCTCTCCGACTCCCGGGAAAGCGCCGGACTACCGCCTCAGTGATGAACAAAGATCCGCGATCCGCCGCGCTCTAACAGAAAAGCCGGCAGCGCCAACGCCTGCGGAAGCGATCCACTTACGCCTGACCCAACTCAACTGCATCGCCTGCCATCAGCGCGATGATTTTGGTGGTGTCAAACCGGAGCTTGATCGTTATTTCCACTCCACCGAAGAAGCACTCGGTAACCAAGCCAGAATTCCACCTGAGCTCACGCTCATCGGCGCGAAACTTCAGCCTGGGTGGCTGAATAAAGTTCTCCATGAAGGCGAGACCGTTCGTCCTTACATGACCACGCGCATGCCACAGTATGGAAACTCCGCACTCGATGGCTTGGCTGAGCTTTTTGGCGAAGCCGATCGGTTGCCGCCGCTCGAATTCAAGCCGCTCGAAAGGGCGTCCGAGCCGGAGATGAAGGACGGCGCGCTCATGTTGCTGGGTGATAAAGGCCTGAACTGCATCGCCTGCCATAACTACAACGGCAAGGAATCTCCCGGCATGAAGGGGCTTGATCTCATGACATCCTATCAACGCCTGCAACCTGCATGGTTTGATCAATTTCTGAAAAACCCCGCAAAGTTTCGCCCAGGCATCATCATGCCCTCGTTCTGGCCGGAAGGCAAAGCCCTGCAGACTGAGATTCTCAATGGAAATGCCGACGATCAGATCCGCGCCCTGTGGTTCAATTTCTCGCTCGGTCGCTCGGCCCGCGATCCATCCGGTTTGAAAGCGGAGGACCCGGAACTCATCGTCACGGATGAAACCCGCACCTACCGCGGCCGCAGTGAGGTTGCCGGTTACCGCGGCATTGCGGTGGGTTATCCGGGTGGCCTGAACTACGCATTCAACGCCCAGACCGGAGCGTTCTCCGCAATCTGGTCCGGAAAATTCGTCACCGTCGGCTGGCGCGGACAAGGCTCCGGGAATTTCATTCCCGCCTCGCCCTCGATCCAGCTCGCCCAAGACGTCCCGTTTCTAACAGATCTTCCGGAAGCATGGCCGCTCAAGCCCGTGCGCACCAAAGAAAAACCTGTCAATCCGGATCCGACTTATCCGTCCCAACACGGGTATGCGTTCAGAGGATATTCGATCGGTGAAAAAGGCGTCCCGACATTCCGCTATCTTTGCGGCGAAGTGGCGATTGCGGACACGGCGGTCACCACGGGTGGGCAGGTTCCAACCGCTTTGCGCCGCACTTTGACTTTCACAAGCCCCAAGGCTACCACGCTTTATTTCCGTGCATTGGCCGGAAGCGTTGAAGCCGTTTCAGAGAGTTCATACAAAACCGCCCGACTCAAACTCGATCTGG
The DNA here is from genome assembly GCA_044358435.1 of Luteolibacter sp. GTDB lineage: Bacteria > Verrucomicrobiota > Verrucomicrobiia > Verrucomicrobiales > Akkermansiaceae > Luteolibacter. The sequence continues at coordinate 5,167 of JBIKNX010000071.1, read as the reverse complement.
GTGAGTCGTCCGCCAAAGGCACGAGCCATCTCCGCAAATCAGCCTCGGGCGATGAGCTCATTCTCAAGCTCGACCTGCCAGCCGGCATTTCCACCCAAACCCTCGATTATGCAATCAGCCGCTAAGTTTCTCGTTGCCGCCGCCGCGCTCGCTCCTTTCGCCTTATTTGCCGAGGAAGTCGGCGAACGCTGGGGCACGGCTGTCCGGGAGCGCGAATATTACCGGTTGGTCGATATGCCCATTCCGAAGAATCTCATCATCGAGGCCGGCGCTTTTTGTGATTTGCCCGATGGTCGTATCGCCGTCGGCACGCGTCACGGAGATGTGTTTTTCATTTCCGGAACCGATGCCGCAAATCCCGAACCCCAATACCATCTCTTCGCCACCGGTCTCGATGAAATTTTCGGACTCGACTGGAAGGATGATGCGCTTTTCGTCACGCAAAGCGCCGAGCTCACGAAAATCACCGACACAAACAAGGACGGCATCGCGGATCGTTACGATGTTGTTTCGGACGCATGGGGTTACGGAACTTACCACGAATACGCTTTCGGTTCGAAGTTTGATCCGAAAGGAAATCTCCACGTTGCGCTCGGACTTTCGAGTTCCTACCATTCTCAGGAACTATTCCGTGGATGGATTTTCAAAGTCACTCCGGAAGGCAAATCGATTCCGATTGCCAGCGGTGCCCGCAGTCCCGGCGGCATTGGATACAATGAACACGGCGCCTTGTTTTACATGGAAAGCCAAGGGCCTTGGAATTGCGCATGCAGTCTGAAATTCGTCAAGGAAGGCGGCTTCATGGGGCACCCGATCAGTTACAATTGGTATGAATACGCGCCGAACATGGGGAAGGCTCCCGTCATGCCTGTTTCAGGATCCAAAGTTCTAACAGAAAGTAAGCGCATCCCCCAGCTCGATCCCTACGCCGTTGTTTTCCCCTATATCCGCATGGGCCGTTCGCTCAGCGGATTTGTCATTGATCAGACCGGCGGGAAATTCGGTCCGTTTGAAAATCAAATCTTCCTCGGGGACTACACGCAGTCCCTCATTGTTCGAGCCACCACCGAGCAGATCAACGGTGTCTGGCAAGGGGCATGTTACCCGTTTCGTGAAGAGCTTTCCACCGGCCTGCTCAATGTGCATTTCACGCCGCAGGGACGTTTGATCTCCGGTGGAACCAACCGCGGCTGGCCGGTTCGAGGGCTGAAACCCTTTGCGCTCGAACGCTTGGAATGGACGGGAAAAACCCCCTTCGAAATCAAGCGTATCCATATCACCTCCACCGGTTTCAGGATCGTGTTCACCAAGCCGGTGGATCCCAAAACCGCAGCCATTCCCGCAAACTACCGCGTTTCCTCTTTCACCTATCCCTACCACCAGGGTTACGGCGGGCCGGAGGTGGAACAGACCTCGGTCAAGACCACCAAAGTCGACGTTGCGAAAGACGGCCTGAGCGCGACGGTCACGCTCGATAAAATCACCCCGGGTCACATCCATGAGTTCAATCTTGACGCGATCCGCGATCTCGAAGGCGGCACGTTGGTCCATTCCTTCGCCTTCTACACGGTTAATGAAATTCCGAAATAATGGGGATCTCAACCACGCGACATCCTCTCATCTGAAAAACCTCCATGAAAAAGATCTTCCTTTCCATTCCGCTGCTGCTGGCTCCGCTCGGTCAGGCGGCACTTTCCGATTCTCCGTCCAAACCAGCGGAGAAAGAATACTTCACGCCGGAACAGGACAAGGAAGGATTGAGGCCGGAAGTGGATCTGGAGAGGAAACTCCCGAATGTGCTGATCCTCGGAGATTCCATTTCCATCGGCTACACCGTTCCTGTCAGAAAAGGTCTGGAAGGGGTTGCCAATGTCGTCCGTCCAAAAGCCAATTGCGGCGACACTCGCGCGGGCATCGCCAATATCGAAACATGGTTGGGAGATACGAAATGGGACGTGATCCATTTCAACTGGGGGCTTCACGATCTTTGCTATCGCAATCCGGAATCAAAAGAGCGGGGCAATCGTGACAAGGTCAAAGGGGTTCAATCGGTTCCCATTCCGGATTATGAAAAGAACCTTGAGCAGTTGGTAAGGCGGCTCGAAAAAACCGGTGCAAAACTGATATGGGCGAGCACCACCTTGGTTCCCGAAGGAGAAGTCGGGCGCTTTGTCGGGGATGAGATCAAATACAACACCGCTGCGCAACGCATCATGAAAAAGCACGGGGTGACGATCAACGATCTCCATGCCACCACCGCCGCTTTTTCTGCGGATCTTTTCACGGGCAAGGGCGATGTCCATTTCACGCATCAGGGCTCCGACAGGCTTGCCGCGCAGGTGGTCGCGCAGGTGAAAGAGGCTTTGGGAAAATCGAAAAGCATGAAGGTCATCGATTGTCACGTGCATCTCTACTCCTTGCAGCGGCCGGATGGAATCGGCTGGATCAAAAAAGATGACAAGGTGCTTTACGCCGATCACCTCCCGGCGGTCCACGAACCCATCGCCAGAGCCAACGGCGTGGACGGCGTGGTCTTGGTGCAAGCGGGCCAGAGCATTCCGGACAACCAATGGAATCTCGATGTGTCCGCCGGTCATAAAAAACTCTATCGCGGAGTGGTGGGAAATCTCTCCTTGGTCATCGGCACGGATGAATTCAAACCGCTCTTTGACAAACTTTGCCAAGATCCGCGCTATCTGGGCTACCGCCTCTCAGGACGCCCCAAGAACGGACTCGATGACGCGTTCTACCGCGATCTCAAGTTGACAGCCGCCGCAGGCAAAAGCGTCGATATCCTTCTGGGTGGCTACCAACTGAAAGAAGCCGAAGCTATCGCTCGCAAAGTCCCGGAATTGCGCATCATCATTAACCACTTTGGCGGCGTCCAACTCGGTGCCGATCCTCTTGCTTCCGGGTGGATCGAGGACTTACGCTCGATTGCGAAAGCGCCGAATGTTTATTGCAAAGTTTCCGCGCTCTATGGCCGGGTCGCGAAACAACCGGCTCCCAAGGAACTTTCGTTCTACAAGCCTGTCCTCGATCTCGCGTTCGAATGCTTTGGCGAAGACCGCCTCATCTATGGCAGCGACTGGCCAGTGACCGAAACCACAGGCGACTATGCTTCGGTGCTGGCGCTGACCCGCTCATACTTCGAGCCCAAAGGAGCCGAAGTGTGCGAAAAATTGTTTCATCGCAACGCCGAGAAATTCTATGCCATCCCACCGGTGAAGTGAGATAGGCGCGCAAGATGGCGGTCATTTCCATGAAATGACCGCTGGAACTAAACGATCTTGGTATAGATTGCATAGCCGCCGGCAACGAACAGTCCCGCGACGCTGATCCACAAGCCGATGTCCCAGAGTTTGCTGGGAGCCAGTCTCGCATCACAGCAACGATAACGGAAATATAATGCCGCCACACCAAGCATGGGCAAGATCAGCGCTCCCATGAAGCCGCCCGCGAAAACCAGTTGTTCCGGTGCCTTGAAAAACGCATAGCTTGCCAGGAACAACAGCGGCAAGCAGATGCAGAACATCCGCACCCACCAGCGATAGATTTTCTCGTCTCCGGACGTGACACCGAACACGCGCAACGCATCCGCACAAACCCGCGCATGACTTGCCGTCGCAACGAAGAAAGTCGAATACAAAACCGCAAACGCTCCGAACAAAAATATGATCTCGGCGGCTTCACCAAATACGGGAACATACATCTGACCCAAGGTCCTGATCATTTGGTCGCCTCCCGGATTCAGGCCGGTGCGCCCGAGAATCGCCGCGCCTAACAGATAAAATCCAAGTGTCGCGAACGTGTAAACGATCATCGAGCACCATGCGTCCCAGCGCAGCACGCGGATCCAGCCCTTCGCACGCGCTTCCCATTCCGGCGAGTCATCACGCGGTCCGGTCCACTTCGCGTATCCTTTTTCCAAACACCAGTAAGGATATTGTATCAACTCTGTCGCACCGACCCCGATGATTCCAAATGCCGCCAAGGCCACATACAAACCTTTGCCTTCGGGAATGTGAAAACTCAATCCTTCTGCCAACTCCGCCCATGAAATGCGCCACTCCGGAAGGGCTTGCAGATAGAACAAATTGATCAAAGTCACCAACGTGAAAGATGCGACCAGGAAGGTCGAAACGTTCTGAATGAGCCGGTAGCGCCCAACCACCAAAAGCACGATCGAAACCAGCGTCACAAGAGTTGCCCACATCATCGGGTCGTTGGAGACAACCTCCGCTTTTCCCGACCATTTGGAAAGTTCCTCCTGTGCGGCATCGCGCTGCGCCGCGACCTTTTCGAGGCTCATTGCCATGTGCGCGTCTCCATCAAAGCGCTCGATGATCTTATCCGCGACCTTGACCTGGATCGCCGCGTCCTCACGGATGTTCATTTCCCTGCCCGCCTCGCTAAGCGGCAGTTGAATGGCCATCGCCTGACCGACGCCGCCGATGATACCCCCGAGCTGAATCAATGCCACCACGATGAAAACCAACCAAAACCAACATAACCAATTCACCCGGGCACGCGGCCCGGGAACCTGGTTCAGACCATCAAGCGTCGTGCGCCCGCTGGTGATCGTGAAACGCCCGAACTCGATCTGAACGAAAACCTTGATCAAACAGCCGATGATGATGAGCCATAACAAAACGAATCCTGCCTCCGCTCCGACCGCGGTTGTGGCGATCAGCTCTCCCGACCCCACGATCGAACCGGCGATGATCAATCCCGGCCCCAATTGCCTGATGATCCCTCGGATGGATTTTGGCGGATCCTGAACTGTCGATTCATCATTGGGTTTATTCATCTTGCTGATGCTGAGCCGCCGACACGATTGCCGTCAACCTCACATCTGCATAAGCCAATGGCAGGCTGACCTGCCTCGTTTGGCCCGCTTCAAAATCGCCAAGACTGGAAAAGAGTAGATGGGAAGTTTGCCGAGCTTGAATTTTGGGGATTCACCATCAAGGAGGTCACCCTGAAGCCCGCGAAGTCAATCAGCTCATTTCAGTGAATTATGGTTCTGTTACCCAAAGTTAGCGATTTGATGACCTAAACATTAGCTTTAATGTTTACCCTAAAGAGGAAAATGGAAATCTGGTCATCACGGGCTAAGTATTGTAACTACGGGGAATGGATACCTCAAAGTCGCCGATTTCTCTTC
>JBIKNX010000070.1:0-11687 GCA_044358435.1 Luteolibacter sp. | reverse complement strand
CAATGGCATCAGTTTCGAGCCCTCGATGTGAAGTTCCTCATACTCCATCGGTGTCCGCACATCGATCAATTGCAGCTCGCCTTGTCCCATTTTCTCATTCAATTCGTTCGGATGAATTTTCATATAAGAGAATATAAGCACACAGTTATATATTGCGCAAGTGGGCATTTCACCATATAGAACAAATATGAAACTTCAATTAACGGATTTGGATCGGGTGGCGACGTTTTTCCGCGCGTTTTCCGAGACCACGCGTCTGGCCTTGCTGCAGGAATTGAAAAGCGGGCCGAAAAGCGTGGGGGATTTGGTGGAAGAGCTGCCATGCACGCAAGCGAACATTTCCAAACAACTTCAAGTCCTTCATCAGGCGGGGATTTTATCGCGTGAGAAAATCGGCACGAGCGTGGTGTATGCGATCTGTGAGCCCATCGTTTTGGATCTTTGCAAGATCGCTTGCGACAAACTGAATCGTGAAACGAAGAGGAAGCCGTTGGTGTTTTGAATGGGGAAAAATAAGGGACAGGAATGTCCCTCCTCCTTATTGAACCTTTTTCACATACATCGCTTTGAGGGCGATGGAGAGGCCGTTCATTTTGCAGTCGATCTGGTGGTCGCCGTCGACGATGCGGATGGGTTTGGATTTGGTTCCGGTTTTCAGGATTTCCGATGAACCTTTGAGTTTGAGGTCCTTGACCATGGCTACGATGTCACCGGTTTCGAGGGCGTTGCCGTAGGCGTCTTTGACGACGCGTGCTTCTGTGGCGAAAGTTTCTTCGGCAGACGCCGTGGTCCATTCATGGCCACAGGTCACGCATTCGTTGTGATCGGCGAGGACGAGGATCTCGTCCATGGTGCAGAGCGGGCATTCCATGATGGGAAATGGTTAGTGACCTTGGTTGCCTTTTTTCGGCGGTTCCCATTCGCGGCGGGTGCGTGAGCGGACGGAGAAGATGATGGGAATTCCCGGAGCCGGATGGGTCTCGCGGATCTGGTTGGTCAGATACGCTTCGTAAGAGTCTTTCATCAGGTTCTTGTCATTCACGAAAAGTACAAAAGTCGGAACCGGAATGACCGAATATTTCTCGTTCAAAGCCGTGGTCGCATAGTAGAGTTTCATGCGCTTGGCCTTGTTATCCGTCGGAGGAGGATTTTTCTGCATCGCGACTTGCAGCATGCGATTGAGTTTCCCAGTGCTTGGGATTTCTTGAGCGCCTTTTTTGATGGCCAATGCTTTCTTTAAAACATGTTCGGTGGAATCGCCCGTTTTTGCCGAGCAAGCGACGAAAGGCGCATAGGAAAGGAAAAACAACTCGCGTCTCACATGTTCCTCCGCCTCGGCGATGCGCTCCTTGTAATCCGCTCCCGGATGATAGAGATCGAACTTGTTCAGCACGATGAGGCAGGGTTTTTTTTCTTCGAGGATGAGTTGGGCGATCTTGCGGTCCTGTGCGGAAACGCCCTCTGCGAGGTCGATGACAAGCACACAGAGATCCGCGCGGCGAATGGCTTTTTCCGAGCGGATCGCGGAAAAAACCTCGACCGAGTTGTCGCGTTTGCCACGAGGTCTGAGGCCGGCGGTATCGATCAGGGTGAAATTTTCGCCGGCAAATGAATAGGGGAGATCGATTGCGTCGCGAGTGGTTCCGGCGATTTTGGATACGATGGTGCGTTCGTCCTGAAGAATCGCGTTGATGAGGGAGGATTTTCCGGCATTGGGTTTCCCGATCACAGCCAGCTTGATTCCGGCTTTTTCAGCCACTTCCATGACCTCTTCGGTTTCGATGTGGAGGGGCTCGACGATGAAATCGATTTTATCGATGAGCTCGGAGAAGTTTCGGCCGTGTTCCGCGGAAACGAAAACACTGTCCGGAAGACCTAGCGTCGAGAAATCGGCGAAGGCGGATTCGTGTTTGTCATGATCGACCTTGTTGAGCACGAGCAGGACGGGTGGCTTGGCTCTACGGAGTTTCTGGGCGAGTGCCTGGTCGATGGAAGTGAGGCCTTCCTGGGCATCCACGATGAAAAGGATGAGATCGGCCGTTTGCATGGCGATGTCCGCCTCCATGGCGACCTGCTCGCCGAAGCCATCGTCAAGCGTTGCGCCGATACCTCCAGTATCGATGAGGGTGCAGGGATGGGTGGTGAGGGTGCAGGGAGCGGAGATCCGGTCGCGGGTGACCCCCGGTTGATCGTGCACAATGGCGATTTTGCGTCCAGCAAGGCGGTTGAAGAGCGCGGATTTCCCGACATTGGGGCGACCGACGATGGCGACAGTTGGCATGATGGAAGAAGAGTGAGAGTGGTAGGGCGGTTTTGATAAAACCGCCGTTTGGTGATGGAAACGTGGAAGAGCGCGACTGGATGCGCGCGGTCCTCGAGGGAGATTAGCTGAAAGTGATGAAGGGATAAAGAAAAACCCCGCCGTGAGGCTTTTGAGGGCCGTTTGGCGGGGTCAACACGAACTGGGATGGCGGAGCGGACGGGGCTCGAACCCGCGACCTCCAACGTGACAGGCTGGCGCTCTAACCAACTGAGCTACCGCTCCATCCCGTTCGGGTGGGCGGGACGCTATGGAGAGAGCCGCTGGGGTGCAATCACTTTTTATTCGAAAATTGAATTTTTTTTTCGGAGATGTGGAATGGAGTGAGATAGGGGATTGCTCTCGAGCTTGAAGCGATCTTAGGTAGCGGGGTGATTTTCAGGGAATTGGAATTGTGGTTTGATCCTTTGGCCCGTTCGGGGCCTGAGTCGATGGCGGTGGATGAATGGTTGTTGAAAACCCGGCAGTTGCCGATGATGCGGATCTACAAATGGGGTGGGTCGTGGGGGAGTCTGGGATATTTCGGTAATTTGGAGGAAGCGCGGCAGACCTTTCCGGGATTGCAGTGGGTGCGTCGTTTGACGGGTGGGGGAGTGGTGGATCACCGCGGGGATTGGACTTACAGCCTGATGATTCCCGAAAAATTCGAGCTCGCGCGTATGAAAGGTGGCGAGAGTTATCGGGCGATTCATGAAGTTCTGGTCAGTGTGCTGGCGAGTGAAGGTCGCACCAAACCCGCGCTTGCGGCAGCCAATCAAAAGTCGGGAAGCGTGTGTTTCGAAAATCCGGTGGAGTTCGATGTGGTGGGTAGTGTGGGAGAGAAGCTTGCCGGAGCGGCGCAACGCCGTTGCAAAGCCGGTCTGTTGCATCAGGGATCCGTTTCGGTCAGCGGAGATTTCACGCTTCGCGGAAAATTGTTTGCCGAGCGGCTTTCGGAAACGTGGTCGGAAATGGAAATGATTCCCGATGAACGGATGATCGAAAAGCTGGTGGCCGCACGTTACGGCACGGAGGAGTGGCTGAGGAGAAGATGATTTCGAGACACGGTGAAATTCGTTAATCCGGATCCGTGATTTTCATTTTCTCGTCTTTATATTTTTTGAGCAACGCATCGAAGCCGGCTACCATTTCATCCCTGTTGCCGACGACTAACCAGTAGCGGTATTCGAGCGTGGTTTGAGGTCCCATGCGGACCAATGCGATAGGCGCCATGTGGACGCATGGGTTATCGGTCGGCTTGGCCGATGGGTTGGGTTTTCCGACCGGTCCGAAATTCCAGTGATGGGTAGCGACAGGGCAGAACAAGCCAACTCCTTGGCCCTGTTCATTGAAACAGGCCATCGCGTTGAGCTTCGGATGGGCTTTTCCCCATGGTGGACCGGGTGCCTGTGTGACGGTTTCCCATCTCCCTCCGCCCAGATACATGGCGTAATTTTCAAACTGCCTGGTGAAATAGCATGCGGGAAGTTCTTGATGGCGCGGCACCGCAGCTCCCCAGCGGTCGCCAGGCTTACGTTTGCAGATCAGCCGGTTATGAACTTGGATCACATTCGGCATATCCGGTTCAAACCGGCAGATCTGCCGCATCACCGCCGCGGCCTCTTCATCCGGCATGTCCCAAAGTTTGGGAATGGTTTCCGCATACAATCCTCCATCATGGGTTTTCTTAAAAACGGAAACACGCGCCCAAGAATTCACCCCGCCGCCCTGGATCGGATTCCATGACCATGGACTCCAATGTTTCGACTGACCTTCCGCATGGCGGTCCAAATTTTTACCTGCATAATACGATTGTTGCAGCAAACGCCCCGGATCGTGGATGTTGATGATGTTTTCGGGATGAGCCTGCCATGACAACCAGGTGATCGAAGCACCCATGGCCCGATCAATCCCGATCTTCACCGCTTTGTTTTCGATCGTCAGCAACTCGGATTTCGGTCGGTTCAATTCCGCTGCCTGCAGGCAGAGCGTAAGCACTGGCAGCACCGAGATCGTGCGAAGGGATTGTGACAGGAAATTCATGACCAAACGGAACTTATCCATGGATGAACGCGATGCAATCGATCTCTCCCGGAAAGGGAGGATTCGATTCTCGAGCAAGAGGCGGCGCATGATGATGGTTCATTTCTCCGCTTTATTCTGGAAATGATGCCTCGTGGGTGGTTCAGGTTCGTTATTCAGCAGCGGGTGGAAATGTCTGTTTTGTCCGGATTTGGCTAAACAGCCCGACTGGTCGGAAATCAGCGGGGGAGGCTAAAGTTCTGTCGAGGAGGCTTGACCGAGTTCGCTAGAAAAACTACCACAGGTCATGCAGCCAATTTACGAGGGCAAGGCCAAGCGCCTATGGACGACCGAGGATCCGCATACCTTGCGGATGGAATTTAAAAACGATGCCACGGCCTTCAATGGCGAAAAGAAGGCGAGTTTCGAAGACAAAGGGCGCCTCAACAATGCGATCAGCACCCTGATCTATCAGTATTTGGAAAAGGTCGGCGTGCCGACGCACTTTGTTCGCAAGATCGACGACACGAATGTCGAGGTCCACAAGGTCGAGATTTTGATGGTCGAGGTGATTGTGCGGAATGTTTCCGCGGGAAGTTTCTCCAAGCGTACCGGCATGCCGGAAGGGAAGGATTTCTCACAGCCCATCATTGAGTTTTCCTACAAGAGCGATGAGTTGGGTGATCCGCTCATCAATGATGACTACATCCGCGAGATGGGCCTGGCGAGTGTCGAGGACATGGCTCATCTGCGGAAGTCCGCGCTCAAAGTGAACGAGATCCTGATCGCATTATTTGCAGATGTGGGGCTGCGTTTGGTCGATTTCAAACTCGAGTTCGGTCGTTTGGCGAGTGATCCCGCCAAGATCGTTCTGGCGGACGAGATCAGCCCGGACGGTTGCCGTTTGTGGGATTTGAAAACCGGAGAGAAAATGGACAAAGACCGTTTCCGGCGTGATTTGGGCAACGTCATGGATGCCTACCGCGAAGTGCTCGCGCGTCTGCAAGCAAGGATTTCCGAGTAATTTCAATCATCCACCTATGAAACTTCTTTATCTGATTGCTTTGGGATTTTTAATCATGGGTTGCGCCAAGACAACGGATCCGTTGGTTGTCAAAATGCAGACGATTCATGATCAGAATACGCATGATAAAGAGGATCCGATGATTGCCCATGAAAAGGCCAGGCGATTGTATGGAGCGGTCAGCATGGAGGAGCGCCGTCAGCGCTTGGGGCAGTATTACACGATCCTGTGGCAGTTGGACTCCGGAACAAACAGGGAAATCCTGTTTGAATATCAACAAGGCAAGACGGGTAGCTTGGTCAAAACGATGAAGCGACAGATCCCGGCGGGCTCAACCTCCGGCAAAGAGGAGTTTACGGTCATTGGTGATGATTACCTTCAAAACGGCCGGATTCTCACTTGGAGGATCAGTCTGATTTCCGATGGGAAAACGATCGCATCAAAGCAATCGTATCTTTGGGAATAAGGATCCATTTCGGATGATTCAACGAATGCGCATCGAAATCCTCAACACCGGCACGGAGTTGCTCCTCGGTAACACGCTTAACACGCATGGCAGCTGGTTTGGACGTGAGCTTTTCAATATGGGCCTCCGGGTTGCACGGCAAACAACCGTTCCGGATGGCGAAGCGATACGTGAGGCGTTCGAAGAGATGGTGTCGCGCAGTGATGTGTTGCTGATCACAGGTGGGTTGGGCCCGACCAGTGATGATCTCACGCGAGAGATTGTGGCGGAGTCTTTGGGTTTGGAGCTCCATCAGGATGAACAGGCGTTGCGGACGCTGGAGTCGTTTTTTGCGCTTCGGGGAAAACCCATGGTGGCGGCAAATTTGAAACAAGCCATGGTGCCGACGGGAGCTGATGTGTTGCCAAATCCGAATGGCACGGCACCGGGTCTTTATTTGCCACCACGCATCAACCGGCGTTCGAACTGCGCGATTTTTCTTTTGCCGGGACCTCCGCGTGAGCTTTATCCGATGTTTCATAACGAGGTCGCGCCGCGGCTTCGTGCGATATCGGGGGTGACGGATGTCCCATCGGTGTGCGAGTTGAAATTCACCGGGGTGGGTGAGAGTGATTTCCATCATGGAATCGATGATGAACTCGCCGCGCTCGACGGTTTGGAATACGGATACTGCGCGAGGATGGGGGAGGTTGATTTACGTTTGATCGGAGCGGATGAGGTCATCTCTGCCGCCCGGAATCTGGTGCTCGAAAAGTTTTCCGAATGCTTGATCAGCGATGACGGATCGTCTCTGGAAGCCACGGTGATCCACCTGCTCCGTGAAAAAGGCAAGAAGCTGGCTACCGCTGAAAGCTGTACTGGCGGACTGATCGCGAATCGCCTGACGAACGTTCCGGGTTCTTCGGAAGTGTTCACTCATGGTTGGGTGACGTATGCGAACGAGGCGAAAACGGACCAGCTGCACGTTGCGAATGATTTGTTAGAAAAACACGGTGCGGTTTCGGAAGAAGTCGCGCGCGCCATGGCGGAAGGTGCCTTGCGGGAAAGCGGCGCGGATTTCGCGCTTTCCGTAACAGGCATCGCCGGTCCCACCGGAGGAACCGAGGAGAAACCGGTTGGCACCGCGTGGTTGGGTTTGGCGGTGCGAGGTGAGGAGACTCAAACGAATAAGGTTTTTCATCCAAGGAACCGCAAGGATTTCAAACAGGCAGTCTCGCAGTCGGCGTTGAATGTGTTGAGGTTGGAGTTGATGGGATAGTCCGAGTTTTTTTAACCACGGAATGCACGGAATACACGAAATGAAGAATTTTGGTAAAATGTTAAAGCAAAGCGCGTTAGCTCCCATTCCGTCTTTTCTGTGCATTTTGACTACGTTTCACTCCGTCCATGTCCGCTTCGCTACCATTGTGGTTTAGATATTAAACTTTGCAGTTCACCTCTCGGCACAACATGCAGGTTTTCCCATCACACCCTCGGGCGGTGCAGTATTCTCGGCCGTAGAAGATGATTTGAAGGTGGAGTTTGTTCCAGGATTCTTTAGGGAACACCTTTTTCAGATCGCGTTCGGTTTGGACGACGTTTTTGCCGCTTGTTAGCTTCCAACGTTTCGCGAGTCGGTGGATGTGGGTGTCGACCGGAAAGGCGGGGACACCGAATGCCTGGGCCATCACGACCGATGCGGTTTTGTGACCGACCCCCGGTAATTTTTCCAACTCTTCGAAACTCTGTGGAACGATGCCGTCGTGTTGCTCGATAAGGATTTCGCTGAGTTTTGAAATCGCCGCGGCCTTGGTGGGAGATAGCCCGCAGGGACGGATGATCTCGCGGATTTTTTCGACCGGTATATGACGCATTTTTTCCGGCGTGTCGGCGAGTTTGAATAAGGCGGGAGTGACTTGGTTGACTCGGATGTCTGTGCACTGGGCGGATAGCAACACGGCGATGAGCAAGGTGTAAGGACCGGTGTGATCCAGCGGCACCGGCGTTTCGGAATAGAGCTCCTCAAGCCTTTTCAGGAGGTGATCGGCACGTTGTTGTTTTTTCATTCGCGGAAACTTTATGTTTTAAACTTCAAAGCTCAAGGAAGACGATTTTCAAAGATTGATGTGGCTTAACACATCAGAGAGGATGGAGAGGTGAAGCGGGTTTTGAAATGGGTGCCATGGGTGGTTTTACTGCTCTGTTTGGCGGGAGGCGGGTGGTGGGTTTGGTGCGTGCAGCAAGGGGTCGGGTTTCATGTTTTTGCTCCCAAGAAAGAAAAGCCCGTGCCGGATCCGGAGCGGTATGAGATTTTGGTGGCCGAGTTGAAACATTGGCGGGAAGACCTGGTGGAGCAGTATCGGAAAGCACGCATTCCGGAGCAGAAGGCGGCGGTTGAGCATGATGCGCGCATCATCCTGGAGCAGATCCTGCCGGAAATGATGCGGTGTTGGCGGGGGACGGCTTATGATTTCAATGGCGTGGCTGAGAGGCCGGGCAAAGGCAAGATTGCTTGCGGATATTTTGTATCGACCCTGATCCGCGATGCGGGATTCAAAGTGAACCGATACACACTCGCCCAACAGGCTTCGCAGAATATTTTACTGACTTTCACCGCGAAGGAAAACTGCCAGTTGCGGGTTGGTGAGCCATACAGCCCCTATGTCGATTGGGTGGAAACCCTTGAACCGGGCATTTATCTGATGGGCTTGGACACACATGTCGGTTTTGTGGTGATTGAAAATGACGGCATGAAGTTTGTGCATTCGTCAGGAATGAATAAAGCCGGAGTCGTTGAGGAAACGCGCGATCAAGCCGCATCCATCAAATGGTCAAACTGGCGGATGCTCGGTCATTTTACTGCTGATCCCAAAGTCATCCGCACCTGGCTGGCAGGAGAGAATGTGAAGGTGGTGGAGTGATGCCTTGAATGAAGAGGTAAATTGCAAATCAGCAATACCTCACTTCTGCGCCGGCGTGGTGATTTCCGCAGGCATCGGGTATTTCACTTTTTCCGCCAAACGGATCATCTCCGCTCTCAGCGGGCTGGTGAAGGTGTTGTCCTTGGCGAGATTGATGATTTCGTAGGGATCTTTGGCGAGATCGTAGGCTTCGGTGAATTCGGGTTTGCCGTGGTAATAGATCAGTTTTTGGGTTGCGGTGCGAACACCGACGCAGGTGGGGGTGTCACCGAGTTCTTTGCGGTAATAGGAGAGGAAGGATGTGCGCCAGTTGGCGGGTTTGTTGCCGGCTGCGAGTTCTTTGAAACTTGTGCCGTGCATGCCGGGGTGGGCGGGAAGGCCGGCGAGGTCGAGCCATGTGGGTGCGAGGTCGATGTTCAACACCATTTCATCGATGATTTTGCCTTTCGGAAACAGGCGTGGGTAGCGGACGATGAAGGGCAGGCGCAGGCCTTCTTCGTAGAGGGCGCGCTTGTCACCGAGGCCGCGTTCGCCGAGGTAGAAACCGTTATCGCTTGAGTAGACAATCACCGTATTTTCGGTGAGTTTGAGCGCTTCAAGCGTATCGAGCAATTTACCGAGATTTTCATCGATGCCTTTGATGTGGCGGAGGTAGTCGAGGTGGATGGAGTTAGCGGAGAGACCGCGATCTTTGCCGGCATCTTCCGGTGTGAGGGGTTTATGATAGACCGCCGCGATCTTGCAGTTGGGGGTGGGTTTGGTGGTTTTTCCCTCGTAGAGGTTGCGCAAGCGTTCGGGGAGGTTGTCGGCGCCGCGTTTGTTGTGAGGGCTTTTGAAACCGATGACCATGGAGAAGGGTTGGGTTTTATCGGTTTGTTTCATCCAGTCGATGGCGAGGTCGGTGGTGACATCGTCGACCCAGCCTTTGGTCGGAGTGAGTTCGCCATTGATTTCAAACGGACAGTCTTGGTAGCGGCCTTGGCCGATGAAGCTGGCGGAATGCTGGAAGCCGGGGCGCGGGCCCTTTTGTTCACCCATGTGCCATTTACCGAAATAGGCGGTGTGGTAACCGGCATCGCGCAGGAGGGTGGCGTGGGTGACCGATTTTTCCGGGAAGGGAGTGTTGTTATCCATCACCCCATTGACGTGGGTGTATTGTCCGGTGAGGAAACTCGCACGACCCGGGGAGCAGATCGAGTGGGTGATGAAGGCGTTGCGCATGCGGACGCCATCGGCGGCGAGACGATCCAAATTGGGAGTTTCGAACCACGGGTAGCGTGCTTTTTCGCCCTGCTCGCGTTGGACTACGCCCATGGCATCCCAGCGGTGGTCATCAGCGATGATGAAGATGAAATTGGGTTTCCGTTCGGCGGATTGGGCTGGAAGAGAGAGAATCGCGAAGAGTGCGGCGATGAGGCGTAAGGATTTCAGTTTCATGAGTTCAATATTCGATAAGTTACGTTTCAGATTTTATGAATCATACATCAGGGGGAGCGGTGGATGAATTAAAGTTTGCCCGAACCATCCCAGACCTGGCTGAATCCATTGTCTTCGATTTCCATGACAAGCAGATCGCGGTGTATGGACATGATGGGGTTGATGTTTGCGCCGCAGGCTTCGAGGGCTTGTCCGGTCCAGACATTGCAGATTCGGGGGAAATAGTAGGATTGCGGGGAGTGCAGCAAAACCCCTTTGCCCCAGCTTGAAGAACCGGCGACGGAGGGAAGCCCTTTGGCATCGGGTATGGTGCAGTGATTGAGAAATGAAGCGACGTAGGGGCCGCGTTCACGAGGAATCGATTTCATCCAGATCTGTTGATGCGGTGAGACTTCCGCCACATTCCAATGGATGGGGATGCATTCCATGACCGCCGGAGATGGCAGGAAAATGGCGTAAACCACCTCGGCGGGGGTTAACCAGCGTTGGTTAACATAGGCATTGCGATCGCCCCATGAAAAGGTGACGTATTTGCAAGCAGGAAAATTTTCCGGGGGAACGAACCCGGATTCCAACAGCCATTCGTAGGGAAACACCATGCCGGTGTGGAGTTTGTCTGCGAGCATCCAGACTTGGACTTCCGGAGGCCGCTGCGGAGTGTAGCGGGCGACCGTGTTTTTCCGGACCAGCGCCGATGAAGGTTCCGGTGCGGGAGGCAGGGTGACAAAGTTGCAAGCGCACAGTCCCGTCACCCACAGACTGATGGCCATCCGTATGAAAAACCGAGTGATCATTGGATCGGGGTGTTCCGGAGGTGGTGCTTGAGATTTGGATTCAGGAAAGAAACGAGCAGATGTATTGGCAAAGGCCATCGCTGACCTTGATGTCAAAGCCGCTGTTGGCGGGAACGTTGAAAGAAGTGCCTGCGGCGTAGGTTTGGGTTGTGCCGGAATCCTTGATGGTGACCTCGCAGGAGCCTGCGGTGATTTCCATCGTTTCCGCTGCAGCCGTGCCGAAATAAAATGAACCCGGAGCGATAAGGCCGAGGGTTTTGCGTGAGCCATCGGCAAGGTGGATGGTGTGGGAAACGACTTTGCCTTCGAAATAGACGTTGGCGATGGAATCGACAGTGACGTTGGAGAACGAGTTCATAGGTGGATGTAATTCATGTGATGGGGTGAATCTGATCAGTTAATCGGTCGCGCTTTTCCATGCTTCGTATCCGCCCTGGAGCACGGATACGTTGTGACCGCGTTGGGAGATTTGGTCGGCTACGGCGAGTGCGTCCGGGCAGGCGAGATCCGTGCAATAAATCACGACGGGGATTTGCTTTTTAACCGCGTCTTTGATCAGCGGTTCGTGCTTGTTGATATCCTTTTCGAAACGATCTTTGGGAAAGCTGACCGCGCCGGGGATATGGCTTATTTTGTAGAATATTGTCGGTCGGACATCGAAGATCAGTGCGGCATTGCCTTGGGTGAGTTGATAAAGCGTTCCAAGCGACATGCGGGTAACCGTGCCGGTTCCGGAAGATTTGAC
>JBIKNX010000296.1:0-3419 GCA_044358435.1 Luteolibacter sp. | reverse complement strand
CGGAGCAAATCGATCAACTCCTGCCAACTGCATGGCTGCAAGCAATGCACCAGAGCAAAATAGCGTAACCACCAGAGATACACTAATCTCTACCATCTCTACAAGAGCGGTTCTGTTGGGCGCTTACATTGCGCTTCGCTCCATTCCGTTCCAGGGCGGGCTCGTTGCGCTCCGGCGTGGGTGGGCGTGCGGCGCCGCTCCAGCGCCTTGCGGCGTTTGGTTTTGGAATGCCCACCCACGCCTCCGCTTCCCCGTGTTTCGGGGTGGCTGTCGTAGGTTTGGAAGCTCCAACCGGAATCCACGCGCCATCAAAAACATTTGCTTCCCGTTGGTCAGGTCATCCTCAGCCCGGCTTCCGGTCTGGCATCAGCTTGCGGGTGCTCCTTCGTCGCAGTCTGCCTCCCCAGACTCTCGCTCCGCTCGCCCCTCCAGCTCATGCCAGCCCTGCGGCCTACGCAAGCGGCGGCGGGATTGCCAGGAGTGCGCTTCGGGAGAGTTGTTGGAAAAACCGAACCGTGTTGGCTCGCGCAAGCTCCGCACCGCGCTTCCACGTCGTGTTCGTTCCTCACACCACGTTCCAGCCCCCCGTGCCGCCTCCGGGCGCGTCGCCTCAAGTGGAACCTTTTCGACTTCCGACCGCTATTCCACTTGACCCGCCGCGCCCTCCGGCGGCCAAGAGCATCCATCGCTTTTGCGTTCGCAAAAGCCGTTCTTGCAACGGCTTGGCGAAACAGGGTCATGCCGACAGCGCACCCATGTTAGGGCGTGGGTGGCCGGGCCGTAGTCGGCTGCGGCAAGCATCTTTCGCAAGTCACCAGTCCCGGCGATATGGCGTCCAATCTCATTCCACGCTTCCCGCCACAACCCGCATCCATTTGACTCCGCTATCGCTCCGTCCATGCAGAATGCTTTCAGTTTGAGTAAAGCCGCTATCGCGGCGGGGCATTCCCGCCCTTGGCCGCAGCAGGGCGGTGAATCGCTAACGCTCTCACCGCCCAGCGCGTCCCCACCCACGGAAAAGGAGAGGCAGCTAAAATAAAATCATTGAGACTTCGACTCATGGAGAAGCAACACGCCTTCAATGACATCAGCAATTTTTTGTTGCTGGCTGCGTGGCAGCTTTGAGGCCTGTTCAAAAAGTTGTCCCATCTTGCCTCCTGCGATGATGGTTTTTCGTGCTCGTTCTTCGCCTAGAATTTCCTCGACCGTAACGCCAAGAGCCTTGGCCATTGGCAAGAGAAATTCCGTTTTCACGACTCTTCCAGTCTTCTCCCAATAAAGGATGTTGGGGTGGTTGGTTCCAATCTGGCGGGCAAGTTCGCGCACGGTGAGGCCTGCCATCTCGCGGAGATGAGTGAGGTGAGTAGAAACGGCTTCTGCTTTGGACATGGTATCAAAATAAACCATAGTGGTAAAAAGTGGTTGCTTTCGGTATGAAAACATACCAAACTCAAAAAGTAAATTTTGATTTGACACCATTATGGCCAGACTACCCGAAGAACTCGTTGACCGCATCAAGCGCGAAGTCCCTCTTGAAGACCTCTGCCGCGAATACGCCATCGGGCTTTCGGGCAGCGGCAAGAACCTTCTTGGCAAATGCCCGTTCCATGAGGACGACGAGCCGAGCTTCGCCGTCACACCTAACAAAAACCTCTGGAACTGCCTCGCCGGTTGCGGCGGGGGAGACAACATCAGGCTGGTGATGGACATCGAGAAGATCAGCTTCCGCCGTGCCGCCGACAAGCTCGCCGCAAAACTCGGCATCGTCCCCGAGGCGCAAACCGTCGTGACCCACACCGGCACCACCCATGAAATCCTCACCGATCCCGGCGACGGCCTCAGCGACGTGCGCCTGATGAACATCGTCACCGACTTCTACCACACCACCTTCCTCAACCAGCCGCAGGCCATGCAATACTTGGCGAAGCGCAAATGCTTCCACCCCGAGGCCGCCAAACGCTTCAAGATCGGCTACGCCAACCGCACCCTCGGCTACCGCGTGCCAAAGACCACCAAGGCCGGACAAGACCTAAAAACCCAGCTCACCAAACTCGGCATCTATGGCGAAAAGGGCCACGAGCATTTGAACGGCAGCGTCGTCTTCCCCATCACCGACCGCCACGGCAACCCCGTCCAGATGTATGGCCGCAAGGTCAACGACCACCTGCGGAAAGGCACCCCGCCGCACCTTTACCTGCAGCAGCCCAAGCGCGGCATCTGGAACCGCGAAGGCATCGAAAAACAAACCGAATGGCTCCTTTGCGAAAGCATCATCGACGCCCTGACACTTTGGTGCCACGGCTTCCGCAACGTCACCACCGCCTTCGGCGTGAACGGCTTCAACGCCGACCTCTGGCGCATGGTCGAAGAAGCCAAACCCAAGCGCGTCGTCATCTGCTACGACAACGACGAGCCCGGCAACAAAGCCGCCTTGGAACTCAGCCAACGCCTTGCCGAAATGGGAATCGGCACACTCCGCGCCCGCCTGCCCGACGGCGGCGACATCAACCGCCTCGCCGTCGAAAGCAACGACCCACAGAAAGCCTTAGCCGCCGCTCTTGAAGGCTCGCAAACCCTTGTCGCCCTCGCCCAACAAACGACACCGACACCGCATGAACCTTCTTTTTTAGTCGCCCCGGAATTAGCCGCTCCGGCGAAGCCGGAACCAGCATACGAGCCGCCCCAAGACGCGCCGCCAGACTCTAACAAAATCAACTTCGAGAACAAAGGCCCGGACGAACTTCACGCCGTTCTCGGCGACCGCGCCTATCGCGTGCGCGGCCTCGCGAAAAACCTCAGCTACGAAACCATCAAGGTGCAGCTGAAAGTCACCTTCGGCGAAAACAGCCCCACCGGCTCGGTGTTCCATTTGGACAACGCCCTCGACCTATGCTCCGCCAAAGCCCGCGAGCACTTCATCAAAGCCGCCGCCGAAGAAACCAAGCTCCGCCCCGACATCCTCAAACGCGACCTCGGCCGCATCCTCCTCGCCCTCGAAGAACTCCAGGAAGAGCACATCCGCAAAGCCACCGAACCAAAAACCACCGCCGCGCCCAAGCTCGCCGACGACGAACGCGCCGAAGCCCTCGCCCTGCTCACCGACTCCAACTTGTTAGACCGCATCCTCGCCGATTTCGACACCTGCGGCCTGGTCGGCGAGGACACCAACAAACTCGTCGGCTACCTCGCCGCCACCTCGCGCAAGTTTGAGAAACCCCTTGGCGTCATCATCCAGAGCACCAGCGCAGCGGGAAAGACCACACTCATGGAAGCCATCCTCGCCATGATGCCCGAGGAAGAGCGCGTGCAATACTCCGCCATGACCGGCCAGGCACTCTACTACCTCGGCGAGATCGACATCCGCCATAAAATCCTCGCCATCGCCGAGGAAGAGGGAGCCGAGCGCGCCAGCTACGCCC
>JBIKNX010000069.1:0-11744 GCA_044358435.1 Luteolibacter sp. | reverse complement strand
AGCTTATTGAAAATGAAACGATCCGTCTTCGTCCAAAGGAGCACGGTGTCATCGACGATTCCAAATTTGTTTCCGCCGCTGTGGGAGAAGATTCGTTTCCACACAATCTGGTTTAACTGCCGGTCGCGGCCAAAGACTTCATCCAATGCAAGGCGGATGTGACTATTTACCCTCCAATCGCAGTGTACATAAATACTCCCATCATCGGCCATTAAATCCCGCATCAAAATCAGCCGTTCATAAATCATCGAGATGAACGAATCCGCGCCGCGTCCCCAGGTATCGCGGTAGGCGATTTGTTCGAGGAGGTTGGGTTCCTTGTGGAAGGTTTCGCCGCCGATCTCGATGTCCATGGAGAAGTCCGCGCCGACGTCGAAGGGCGGGTCGATGTAGATGAGCTTGAGGCCGCCGGCGTCCTCGATCTGGCGGCGGAGCGCGCCGGACTTGAGGGAGGAGAGGATGAGCTTGTTATCGCCCCAGATGAGTTTGTTGGTCCAGCCCTTGGTCTGGCGGCCGGAGTTGTCGAAGAGCTGGGATTGTTCGTCCGCCAATTCCTTGCGCGGCTCGTCAATATGCTCAAGAGTTTGGAAAGGTAGGACAGCGGTGCAGACTTCACGGGTCTTGCCGTTCCAGACCAATTCCACCTCGCGCTTGTCCGCAAACAGCATGAAGCGGTATTTCTCCGGCAGCGGCTTACCCTGCTCAATGAGCTTGATGAGATCGCGCTTTTCTTGCTCAGAAAGATCGTAATGTTCAGTGGATGGACGGGACATGGTGGGTAAGGTGGGTGGTGTGGGTATTGCGCCAATTAATTGCGCCAGCTTGCGCCAAGGTTGGCGCATTTACGGGGGCTTGGCGCAACGAATTAAAGCATTGATATTGAAAGGTTTGTGGAAATTTACTGGGAATGGATCCGTTGGTAATTATGCCAGATTATACGTCAGCTTATGGATTCTGACGCATAAGTTGGCGCAGGGTTGGCGCAGGGTTGGCGCAGGGTTGGCGCAGGGTTGGCGCAGGGTTGGCGCAGGGTTGGCGCAGGGTTGGCGCAGGGTTGGCGCAGGGTTGGCGCAGGGTGTGCGTGTGGGATTTCATGATTGAGAATTGCCGATGAACCAGCGGGAAAATTCGCGAATTCCCTCCAGGCGGACTCGTTCTTCCGTTTTTAACTCCTTGAGAAGCCTTTGGATGGTTCGCCGCGAATTGGCGGGCAAGACATGCTCTAGTTCGGAAATCTGGGCTCCTTGCATTCCACAGGATCTGAGATGTTTGAAGAGGAGTTCCTTGTTGGTTTCATGGTCCAGGCCCTGCCGTCTGGTGTGGACGCCCGGGGTTCCCATTTCTGCGTAAAGCTCGCGGGAAAGGAAGTGATGCTTTCCTTTGCCTTGTCCTTTTGATTCCACAGCTCCCGCATCGATCAGGTCGGGCAGTCGGGATTTCATAGGCCCAGTAAGTCTGCGTTCGTGGGCGAGGGCGTCGAGAACCAAGAAGTCCAGGGTCTGGAACTTGGAGATAGCGGTTTCTCCCAGACGCTCGATGAAGCGCAAGAAAGCCGGATTCTGGACGGTTCCAGCTAATGTGAGGAATACCTCGTGGGCCGCAGATTTGGAGAAATCTGGCAAAGGTTTGGTTTGGCGGACGGCTTGCTCAATCATGAGATTCACGCCTTGCCCAGAGCGTTCGATGAAGCCGCAGCGGTTTAGCGCTTCCGCAAGTCGGCGGTTTCTCGGATTCTGTTGATCGGCGATATTTTCTTGGGTGATGCCCGGAGGAAAGCCACCAGGACTGACGACTTCAAGCCGCCGTGAATACTGGCGGATGAAAACGGAACCGCCCGCGCGGTAGTCGCGATGGCAGATGGCATTGAGAAGAGCCTCACGAATGGAGGTCTCGTCAAACGTTGGCACTTCGTAGCGAAAGAAGTCCTGTTGGAAGCTTTGGCGATCGTTGCGAAGATTGATTTTGCTCCAAAGTCTGTCGTGAAAAAGAAGGAAGGGTTCGCGGTATTCCTCGCGATCAGCAGCAGCGCCAGCGGCTTCGGAAGAGCGGTATTCAAAGATGACCTCGGCTTGTGCGAGGTGGCGCGTGATCGCGGAGGGTCTGCCCAAAAGGATTAGAGCGGCATAGGTGATGCCCTCACCATCGACAAGCGAACAATCTTGCAGAATTTGCTCGTTAGACATATTAGCGAGACGAACATTGCCAGATTTTTTCTGCCAGCGCTTGCGGAACTCTACAATCGCCTCGGGCTGGAGATCACGAAGATTGGCATTCGGGACGATCTCTGCTGTGAAGTCGGGACCGGTTTCTGAAAAAATGGCGCGTAGTTCCTGATCTCCCATGGGAACCAATGCATCACCGGCGCGCTTGAGATATTTTCCATCGTGCTGCCATGCGGTTCCGGGCAGACGGGATGGAACATGCACAAGCAATACCCGCTTGCCATCATGAAACAATTCCTCGACGGGTATCCGATGGTTGAACACTCGGTGCAAGCTGGCTTCCGTTTCACCCGGCTCAGGAAAAGCAGTTGTGCCAACGATATCGCGCGGGCGCTTATCGGTTACTCCCAGAACCATCGTGCCGCCTCCCTCGTTGGCGAGGGCAACACAGTAGTTGACCAGCTTATCAAATTCATAGCTGTTGCGAGCAGCTTTAAATTCGAGCCTCGTTCCCTCGGGTTCAGAAAGAAACTTCTCAAACTGTTCTGGAGGGGTGACGGGCATTGCTATTTGTATTCAGTAAAACTGGTGATGAGATCCGCAAGGGTGGCTGGCTTATGTTTCTCAAATCCTATCTGATCGACGTAAATAAAATCATAACGCATACCGTTTTCGTCAGCGTCAGTTGCATCGCTGCACCATTGCTTGAGGCGAGTCATTTTTTGGGGAAGATCTAGTTCTTCACGACCTTTCGTTTCTATAATCCAAACCGTGCCTGTGGTGTCGCGGACAATGAAGTCCGGAACATAATTGGAGAGGTCTCCATTGGCTTTCACGTAGTCGAACTTAAAGCCAATGGCGAGATAGTTCTTGGTAAAGGCGACGACGTCAGGTGCAGCTTCGAGGAATGCAGCAAACGCAAGCTCGAACCCGCCAGAATTTGCTTCCCCGACAATTTTGTTGAAAATGGATTTTTTCGCGGCAAGGAACGATCGATTTTCGGTTCGAAATGGGCGAGTGTTTTGCAGTCGAATGTAATCCTCGATGCGGGTTGTCCCAGTATCAGCAATCGTAAGAGCATTCATCGCTACCTTGAACGAGTCGTAAAGCACTTTGCCAACATCTGACTCAGAAAGATTTCTCAATACAACGCCATCCTCCAAATTCACAGGCGATGACTCGAACAAATGATCGCGCATGAAATCGCGGACTTTTGGATAGAGCACATCATATCCACCCACGAGCCGGAGGTCTTTTAGCAGCTGACGCGCAAAGAATGCAACCACGGAACGATAATCTGCGGGCCCAGCTCCATCGAGATGAATGGTATGATGAATTTCCGCATCGAGCATGGTCTTGAAAACAATCTCGCGGGTTTCTTCAGGAGTAAAGGGCTTCAAAGGCAGCCTCTTATTCCCCAATGCGGACGGATCAAGTTCATTGAGATCTTTGAAATCCCGCTGAAATCTGCGACTCAAGCGTGGAATCGGTATTTCCAAGGATGGAAGATTTTTGTCGGTGTTATCGGTATCGATCTCAACGATTAGAGATTCTTTGCGTGATGTTCCCGCGCCCATCGGCACATGATCAAAGGTGACACCTTCGTTTTGAATGGACTCTACAAAGTCCATAAATGCCGGCGTTCCCATTACGGAGACAGTTTCACGCTGATCACTGCCGAAATACATCCGCCGCAGACCGCGACCGAGGGTTTGTTCAGGGAGAATATTCGACTTCGCCGCATACGCGCGCAGACCGACAATTGTGGTTACATTTCGAACATCCCAGCCCTCTTTGAGCATGAGCACGGAGACAATGGCTTTGAAGGGCGATTTCAATGAATCAATCTCGTTCGATTGTTTTCTCAGTAACTCAAGCTCTTCTTTGTTTTTACCAGAAGCCGCCTCGGAAATTTCACCGTTGTTTTTTGTATGAATCGTGAGAACGGCATCTTTTAGCTCGGGGCAAATTTTCTGGAGATATTCGCCTACTTCGTCGCAGTTTTTGGTGTCGTCCACCATGACGAAGAGGACGGCTTTTTTTCCCATCAATGCGTGTTCAGCATAGCTCTTGCGCCACTCTTCGACACCCAGCGCGAGAAAGTCGGCATACTTGTCTGAGAAGATCGCTGTCTTTTTCTCGTGGAGTTTTGCGCGACTGGCGGCATCCGGGAGCACGGGATGTTTGACGACGTTTTGGTAAATCGCCTCGACGAGCGGATAGTCTGATACGGTCTGGACAAAAATCGCACCATTATCATGGCGTGGCGTAGCAGTGACATCCACTTGCAAGGTAAGTCGGCCATCTTTTTGCAGCATTTTGTGATGGATGTCCTGAATGGATTTGAACCATGCCATCTTAGGATTATGTATGTGATGAGCTTCATCATTAAATACAGCAAGCTCTTCGATTTCACGGACAATCTCACCAAGATCGGTTTTGCTGTCTGTGGTTTTGCCTTTTGGTTTTTCGCCAAAAGCGTCTGACAAAAAATAATCTCTTAGATCTTCATCATCGAGCGATGGTTCGGAAATATCACCCAAGAAAACGCGGTGTATGTTGGTGAGGAAGATGTTTCCAGTTTCTCTGAGAACCCGCACGTCGTCTTGAATATGAAGCGTGAGTTGAAAATCATCGCGCCAGTTTTGGCCTTGATGGCCGTTGTCCGGCAAAATGGGATCGTTAAAAAAGATTTTCAGGCCATCGAAATCCGTCCGCAAACGGTCGAGCACGATGATGTTTGGTGCGATGACAAGGAAGTTGCGCGCCAGTGTGGAATCTGGCTCGTAAAGTTTATGGAAGAAGCTCCAAGCGATGAGCAACGAGAGAACTTTGGTTTTCCCTGCACCAGTAGCCATCTTCAAAACATAGCGGGGCCAATCTTCGGCAAACATTCCATGCGACACTGCACCCGAAGCATCGAATCGCAATAAATCGAACTTATCGCGGGCTTTGCGGACATCATAAAGCCATATTATAGTTTCAACAGCCTCTCGCTGCGCGAAATAATATTGGAACGGAGTCAATGTGCCGTCAGCAGTTTCTAGAAGATGCTCTGTTTCAAACCACCAGTTTAGAAGAGCTCGTGAAGTTTGAGAAGCCCCGGGGTAACCGGCTTCGCGCCAGTCATAGACCTCTTCACGAATTTTAGAAACCAGAGGAGGAAGGAGTTTTTCGTATGCCGTACTGCGGAGCGCTTCATCAGCCGGAAACCAACGCTGTGATGGGACAAGCGATGCATATGGTGACGTGGGAAATTCTGGATGAAGTGCCATCGCGGTCAAAGTTACCTAGCCCATGAATCCAAGGCGAGAGGAAACAAGAAGGAACGGATTTTGCCTGAGGCTGACTTCCCGGGGTCTTCGACCACCGGGCTAATTTATGTGATCCCTGCTGGGATCTTTGCCCTTCAGCAACATCTTCCGCTCCTCCGCACTCAACTCTCGCCATTCGCCGGGCGCTAAAGTGAATTCATCCAATCCCCCGATTTTGCAGCGGATCAGGCGCAGGGTTGGAAAACCAACGGCCGCGGTCATGCGCCGCACCTGGCGGTTTTTCCCCTCGACCAACTCGATGCGCAACCAAGCGGTCGGGATGGATTTTCGAAACCGCACAGGCGGATCGCGTGGTGGAACGTCTGGCTCGTTTTCCATCCGCTCCACCCGGCACGGCCTGGTCTTGTGACCTTGAATGTCGATGCCTCCGGATTTCAGCTTTTTCACCGCGACTTCATCAGGTTCACCCTCCACCTGCACCCAGTAGGCGCGTGGATGTCCTTGCTCGGGATCCAGGAAACGGTGGTTGAAGCCCGGCTCATCGCATAGCAGCAGCAGCCCCTCGGAATCCATATCAAGCCGTCCGACCGGATAAACCCCTTTCGGAAAACCGAAATCCGCCAAGGTTTTCTGACCTGGCTGATCCGGTGTGAACTGGCACAGCACGCCGTAAGGTTTGTGAAAAAGAAGCAGCACGTCGGGAAACCAAATAGCAACCCGCTCCGCTGCTGACAAGCGATGTCCTTCACGTTTGCCTTGCTTTCATGCCCCGCAATCCACGAAAGTTTGCCCCGACATGTTGGATATCAGGATCATTCGGGAAAATGCGGACGAAGTGCGTGAGCGTTTGAAAAAACGAGGTGGAACCCATTGGGAGCTCATTGACGAGGTATTGGCCTGCGATGAATCACGCCGCGCTGCGGAAACCTCCAAACAGGAACTGCAAAACCAGCGCAAGACGATTTCCAAACAGATCGGCATGATGAAGGCCAAAGGCGAGGACAGCTCTGCGATCGAAGCCGAAGTCCGCGGGATCAATGATGGGATTTCGAAGTTCGATCAACTCGCTGAAGAGGCGACCGCCAAGCAGACGGATTTGCTCCTGAATATTCCCAATCTCCCGCATGCGGAATGCCCGGTGGGTGATAACGAGGAAGCGAATCCCGTCGTCCGCGAATGGGGGCAAAAACCTGCTTTGGAAAACCCGAAAGACCACGTGGCCCTCGCCACCGCGCACGGCTTGATTTCATGGGAGGACGCGATCCGGATTTCGGGTTCCGGATTTGCGGTGTATCGCGGCAAAGGCGCGAGGCTGGAGCGCGCCCTGATCAATTTCCTGTTGGATACCCAATCCGGCAACGGCTATGAAGAAGTCAATGTCCCGCATCTGGTCTTGCGCGAGTGCATGGAAGGCACCGGCCAGTTACCGAAGTTCGAGGACGACATGTATGGCACCGAACCGTCCGAAACCGACGGACGCAACACGCTTTTCCTTGCGCCGACCGCTGAGGTTCCGGTTACGAATCTTTACCGCGATACGATCGTTGCCGAAAGCGATCTGCCGCTCAAGCTCGTGGCTTACACGCCGTGCTTCCGCCGCGAGGCCGGCTCAGCCGGGCGCGATAACAAAGGCATCATCCGCATGCACCAGTTCGACAAGGTGGAACTCGTGCAAGTGGTGGAGCCGGAAAAGGGTTTTCAGGTTCTCGAAGAACTCACCGGACATGCCGAAAGCATTCTGCAAAAACTCGGGCTGCACTACCGCGTCATCGAGCTCTGCACCGGTGATATCGGCCAGTCATCCGCAAAGACTTACGACATCGAAGTTTGGGCCCCCGGTCACGGCAAGTATCTGGAGGTTTCGAGCTGCTCATGCTTTGGCGATTATCAGGCACGCCGCATGAAACTCCGTTTCAAAGACAAGGAGGGCAAAAACCGTTTTCCCGCCACACTCAATGGCTCCGGCACGGCGTTGCCCAGACTCTACGTCGCTCTGTTGGAACAATGCCAGCAACCCGACGGCTCGATCAAAATTCCCGCCGCGTTGGTGCCGTATTTTGGCGCAGATCAAATCTAAGCGATGCGATTCCTCAAGACAGAAGCGGGTGCGATGGTGTTGTGGTTGGCGGCGGCGCTGTTGCTCGCCGCCTGGTTCACACCGCATCTTTATGAGGCTGGAAAAAATCTGGCGGAAAGCGCGAAGACCACCGCTTTCCCCGGCTGGATCGAATCCATCGCAGGATCGGCGGATCGCGCCAAGCTCGATCGGTATTTCAGCCGATGCCTGCTGGTTTCCGCGCTGGCGTTGTTGCCATTTCTGATTCGACGCGTGCGGAGCATTCCGAAGAATGAAGCTCGCGCAACATACCCACTGCGCAAACTCACTTGGAACCAGCGCTGCATCCATCTCTCGAGTGGTTTGATCATCGGTGCCGCTTCACTCGGCACGCTCGCGCTTATCCTGCATTACACCGGTGCCAGCGAACCGAGTGGAAAAGTCATACCGCTTTCCAAACTCATCTCCAAGGCTGTCATTCCGGCTCTCGGTGCCGGCATCATCGAAGAACTGCTTTTCCGCGGGCTTCTGCTTGGTCTGTGGCTGCGCGCATGCTCCCTGTGGAGCGCATGGATCGGAAGCTCGCTGATGTTCTCCTTTGTTCATTTTCTCAAGCCCCCTGCCAACACGATCATTGCGGATCCGGGCTCATGGCATTCGGGATTTGAAATTTTGGGCGGCACGCTCGGTCATTTCACCCAACCGCTTTTTTTCGTTACCGATTTCGCAACCCTCGCCCTGCTCGGGTTGTTACTGGCCTGGTGCCGGACACGCACCGGTTCGCTCTGGCTGCCAATCGGTATTCACGCCGGTCTGGTTTTCGCGCTGAAAACCTTCTCTTTAACCCGGCAACTCAACCTGGAATCCCCGCTGCATCCATGGTTCATCGGCTCGGATTTGAAATCCGGAATCCTGCCGCTTATCGCCCTTGGAATTTGTTTCGGGCTATGCATCGCCCTCGTCCGTCTTGTTCTGATGAGGAAAAATGACAAATGTCCGGCTCTTGCCGAGTAGCTTAACTTTATGAAAACCACAACGATCGCCGTCCTGCTTGCCGCTTGCGCTTTTGCCCAAGCCGCCCCACAACCCATCTTCGATGGCAAAACCCTGAACGGATGGAAAACCGTTGGCGCTCCGGCTTGGACGGTGCAGGAAGGAATGATTCTGGGTCAGAACGATCCCAATAAGAAAGGCTCGATTCTCTGGACAGAAAAGGAATACGCGAACTTCGTTTTCCGTTGTGGTTTCAAATACGAGGGCAAGATCGATTCAGGCGTTTTTCTTCGTCATGAAAACGACCAGATCCAAATCGGCATTTCCGGTTCTTTAAAACGCGATATGACAGGCTCGCCCTACATCGCCTCCAAGAAAGGATATCCTGTCGAGGCCAAGGGCGTTGCGGAGCTCCTCAAGGAAGGCGAATGGAACACCCTGAAAATCACGGCCGACGGCGCGGTTTATACGGTCGAACTCAATGGCAAAGAAGTGATGACTTACACCTCGGAAACAGCGAAGGACAAAGGACCGGTCGGGCTGCAAGTGCATCCGGGCAAGGAGATGAAAATCCTGTTCCGCGATATCACCCTCGAAGAACGGTAAGCACGGCGATGCGTTTCACTCCCGCCTTGCGCAACACTTTCGCGCAGGCATCTACGGTGGATCCCGTAGTGAAAACATCATCCACCAGAATCACACCCGGCGCTCCTTTCAAGGCGGCGGGTTTTTTCTTGTTCCATGAGGTGCGAACCGCGAATGCCTTCCTCAGGTTTTCCATCCGCTGCTTGCGCGTGAGCCGCGTTTGGGTTTCGGTTTTTCGCTCGCGTTTGAGCCATTTTGCCATCGGCAGCCCAGAGAGCCCGGCGACGACGCGTGTGATTTCCTCCGCTTGGTTGAACTGTCGTTTACGGAGACGGCTTTGATGCAATGGCACGGGAACCAGCGGCCATTTCTGCTCCAGCGCGATCTGAAACCGGCGATCCTCAAGCGCTCCGCGTGCAAGCTTTCCAAGCGCTCCGGCAAGATGGATTTCCCTTCCGTATTTCAGGCGATGCACCAGTTCCAAGGTCTCATCGCAACGATCCATCGCCGCCAACGCGAACTCGAAATGAAACGAAATTTCCTTACAGTTCGGACAATCGAACGCGCCATCGATCCTGCCGTTGAAGCTCTCGCCACAAGTCCCGCAGAATGGGCTGACAATGCGTGGCAGCTTCTCCGCGCACGCCCCGCAGAGCGCCTCTCCGTCCGAAAGACCACAGCCACACAACTCGCAAACCGGCGGATACAACCCGTCAAGAAACCGCTTCACAAAACGTGTGATCATGTGGCGCTACGGAAATGAAAATCAATCCTTGGAGGACTTCGGGTCCAACGCATCACGCAGGCCGTCACCGAGAAAATTCAGTGCAAACAGGGTCGTGGCAAAAAACAATGACGGGAACAACAGGAGATACGGCGTGACTTCCATGCGATCCGCGCCCTCCTTGATGAGTATCCCCCACGAGGAGTTTGGCGGTTTCACTCCCAAGCCAAGAAAGGATAACACGCTTTCCATCAACATGACCCCCGGAACCGCAAGCGTGGTATAGATGATGATGGGACCGATCACGTTCGGCAAAATATGACGGAAAAGAATCCGTTTCCGGCTCAAGCCCAGGGAAATCGCCGCTTCAACGAATTCCAGATTTTTCACGTTCATGACCTGCGCCCGGACAATCCTTGCGATCGTCAGCCAACCGATCGCGCCGATCGCGATAAAAAGCGGAATCAGGGTTGTGATGGGCGCCACCCGATCCCTCTCCCACCCGGTTGTCTCAATGACCCATGTCGTGAAATCCGACGATGGTTTATCCACCACCAGCGCGAACAAAATGACCAAAACCAGAAATGGCAGGGCAAACATGATATCGACAAAGCGCATCATCACGGAATCGGCGATCCCCCCGACATAGCCGGAAACGGAACCATAGATGACCCCGATCATCACCGCGACGCCCGTTGCCACAAAACCGACCAACAGCGAAACCTGCCCTCCATAGAGCACTCTTGAGAAAACATCCCGGCCGAGTTGATCCGTGCCAAACCAGTGCTCGGCCGATGGCGCGGCGACGATATTTTGCAGGTTGATGGTGGAAGGCGCTTTCACGAACGGTAAAAACGGCCCGACAAAACATGCCACGACGATCACGCTCAAAACCCCGAGGCTCACCAGCGCCGGCTTGTTTCCCGACAGTCGGTGCCAGGCGTCCTTCCATAGCGAACTGCCCTGTGATTTTTTTACGATCTCATCTGACACGCGCCCAAACTAGATCAGCCCGCGTGGAATGCAGAGCATATTTTTTCACAAGATCAACGATATCGGAAAACCATGATCACGGAAAACCATGTTCAATCCCGACCAACTTTGCTTCCATCTTCTTCATGCGTGCTTTGATTTTCGATCTTGATGGTACTTTGGTGGAATCCCTGCCGGGAATCGCCGCCTCATTGAACCGGGCACTGGTCCAGCACGGGCTTCCCGGTCACAGTCATGACAACGTCCGCGGTTTCATTGGAGACGGCGCCATCCAGCTCGTGCGGCGCGCCCTTTCCGCCGTATCAAGAACCGACCTCACCGACAGCGTGTTGAAAAATTTTGCCGCGGATTATGCGATTTCATGGCCCGGCGGGACATCGGTCTATCCCGGCATGCTGGAATTGCTCTCGGAGCTCGAATCGCGAGGCATTCCGCTCGCCGTGCTGTCTAACAAGCCCCATGCCTTCACGGCGGAAATCGTGGAAAAACTTTTCCCGAATACGAATTTTGCGGTGGTTTTGGGAAATCGCGAAACCCTGCCGCACAAACCCGATCCCACCGGCGCGCTCGAAATTGCCAAATCACTGGGAATCGCCCCCGGGAACTGCGTGATCATCGGCGACTCTACGATGGATCTCGACACCGCTAAAAACGCCGGCATGAAGTCGATTGCCGTGACTTGGGGCTACCATGATGGATCACGGCTCACGGGGGCGGATCGCGTTGCCAACACCGTCGAACAGCTTGCTTCCGCCATTCATGAGCGATTGGACTGAAAGTTTCATATTTGAAAAACCTCAGTCCTTGCTTGCGCCCCCGTTCATCATTGGATCATGCTTGTCGTGTGTCCGAGCAGGAACGGGGCTGTAGCTCAGCCCCGACTTATCGGGGGAACCGGTCAGAGCAGCCCCGACACAGTCGGGGTTGGTCGTGGATTCAAACTTAGCAAACCTTAG
>JBIKNX010000067.1:0-11848 GCA_044358435.1 Luteolibacter sp. | reverse complement strand
ATAAAGGACAGGATCTTTTCCGCTGCGGAACTGCACGCCCTGGTGGTTGGATGGCAGGAAGCCGCTGCCCCAGAGGCGGGAGAAGATGGGTTGCCCCGGGTTTTTACCGGTTCCTTGGGAAACGAGCACCACGTAGGCGGGCAGGTTTTCGTTCATGCTGCCGAGGCCGTATGAAACCCAGGAACCCATGCTCGGCGAACCTGGAAACTGGGAGCCGGTGTTGATGAAGGTGATCCCGGGATCGTGGTTGATCGCTTCCGTATGCATCGAGCGGATCACCGCCATCTCATCCGCGACCTTCGCGGTGTGGGGCAAGAGGTCGCTGATCCATTGGCCGCTCTTGCCGCGTTGTTTGAACTCGGCGAGGCTTTTGCAAACGGGGAAGTTTTTCTGACCCGATGTCATGCCGGTGAGGCGTTGGCCCTGGCGGACGGAATCGGGCAGATCCTGACCGTGGACTTTTTCCAAATGCGGTTTGTAGTCAAACAGATCGATGTGTGAAGGACCGCCGGATTGGAACAGATAGATGACACGTTTTGCCGTGGGCGCAAAATGCGAACGTCCGAGCGATTGGCCGCCGATTGACATGCCTGTATCGGCCGCAAGCAGAGTGCGCGCCGCCATGGCGCCGATGCCGAGACCGGTGAGACCGAGGAAACTGCGCCGGGATAGCGAGTTGAGGTGGGTGTCGATGGGGTTCATGGGCGGTTGATGAATTCGTCGAGGTTGATGAGGGTGGAACCTAACACGGCATAGGCGGCTTGTTCGGGAGTGCCGGCGAGCGCTTTCGCATCGGCTTCGGTTTTTGTGAAGCGTTCCAGGTGGCGGGCGAGAGATTTTTCCAAAACTTGGAGTTCTTCCGGATTCGGTGCGCGGCCGGAGGTGAGACGGAAACCATGAGTAATGCGAGAGGTTGATGAAGAGCCGCCTTCCCGAATCATGCGTTTTCCGAGGGCGTTACCTGCCTCGACAAACTGTGGTTCGTTCATCACAACCAAAGCTTGCAGAGGTGTATTGGTGGCACCGCGAACGACTGCGCAAGTTTCACGGGTTGGGGCGTCGAAGAGCGCCATGACCGGTGGCGGCGAAGTGCGTTTCCAAAAGGTATAAAGGCTGCGGCGATGAACCGAGCTCCCCTGCCCCGGGATGAAAATCTGAGCGGTGAAAGCCGGCACATACCCGAAGTGGCTGATCTCACGCCAAAGATCCGGTTGAGGAGGATGAACTCCGGGGCCGCCGACCGCGGGATTGAGCAGGCCACTCACCGCAAGTGCCTGATCGCGGATGATTTCCGCTGGCAGACGGATACGCGGAGAACGGGCAAGCAACTCGTTGCGTGGATCTTTTTCCAGATGCTGAGGAGTCGAGGCGGCGGAGCGGCGGTAGGTTTCGGAAGTCAGGATGATTTTGAGCAAATGGCGTAAATTCCATTGGTTTTCCACGAGATCGACCGACAACCAATCGAGCAATTCGGGATGAGATGGCCACGAGCCTTGGTTTCCGAAATCGCCAGCGGTTTCGACGATGCCGCGTCCGAATACCAGCTGCCATGTGCGGTTGACCGCTACACGTGCGGTGAGCGGATGATCCGGCTGGGTGATCCAGCGGGCGAGATCGAGTCGCGTGGCGGAAGCGTTATTTTGTAGCGGCGGCAACACCGCAGGCACGCCGGAAGTCACCTCTTCGCCATGTTGGTCGTAGGCCCCACGGATGAGGATGTGGGTTTTTCTCAATTCGGGTTTGTGATCCATCACCATGACCGAAGTATGGCCGCGGTCGAGATCGCGTTTCAGCACTTTGATCTCCTCATCGATTGTTTCGTTGAGCTGGTTGATACGTGAAGCAAGTTCCGGTGGTGGGTTGGCTTTGAAATATTCGAGTTCCGCGATGCGGGTCTTGAGTTGTGCCATTCCGCCATCACCGAGCGGGGATTTGTAATTCATCACCGGCGACGTGCTGGCGTTGGTCGCGCCCTGCCCCGGCTCGGAGGAGGTATTGAAAAAAGCATACATTTGGAAAAATTCCTTTTGAGAGATGGGATCGTATTTGTGGTCGTGACACTGGGCGCATTTCATCGTCAGGCCGAGAACGGAAGTGGCTACGGCGTCGACCTTGTCGATCGTGTAGTTGACGCGATATTCCTCCGCGATGGTTCCACCCTCGTGGGTGTTCATGCTGTTGCGGAGAAATCCGGTGGCGGCGATCTGATCGGGCGTGGCGTTCGGGATGAGATCGCCGGCGATCTGTTCCAACAGGAACTGATCGTAAGGTTGGTTTTTTTGGAAAGCGTTGATCACCCAATCCCTCCATGCCCACATGTCGCGGTGATCGTCGATGGAATAACCGTGCGTATCCGAGTAACGTGCGCCGTCGAGCCATGGCAGTGCCATGCGTTCGGCGAAATGCGTGGAGTTCATCAAGCGGTCGATGAGTTTTTCCCAGCGGTCGGGCGCGGTATCGGTGAGATAGGCATCAATTTCAGCTGGCGATGGTGGAAGACCTGTCAGGTCGAGATACAGCCGACGGACCAAGGTCTCGGGATCGGCTGGCGGGCTGGGTTTGAGTTTCTCCTCGGCCAAGCGGTGGTTGACAAAGTGATCGATCGCATTCGTCTTGGCTGGGAGAGCGGATTTTTTCGGAGCAACGAACGACCAATGTGGTTCGTAAATGGCACCGGCCTTGATCCAGCGTTTAAGGATATCGATCTCATTCGACGGGACCGCCGTCATGTGGGCATCCGGCGGAGGCATGACCATCTCGGGATCTTTCGAGAGGAGTCGGCGGATGATTTCGCTTTTCTCAGGATCGCCGGGAACGATGGCCGCAATCCCATCACGAACGGCCACCGCTTCCTCACGCAGATCCAGGCGCAGTTCTCCTCCGCGGTGTTTCGGATCCTGGCCGTGGCATAGGAAACAATTTTCCGAAAGGATGGGACGAATGTCGCGGTTGAAACTTGGCACTTCATCCGCCGCTGCAAAACCCGCCCCACACAAGAGGATGACGAGCGGCGACATATGCGTGAAAGACAGCATGCGGGGCGAAAGTGGAGAGGGTGAAAAAACGTGATATGTTCAGATAGCTTTCAAGCGGGCTTATGTGATGATCTTCGAAAGTATGTGTCCATGCACATCGGTAAGACGGAAGTCTCTCCCTTGATAGCGGTATGTCAAGCGGGTGTGGTCGATACCCAGGAGATGCAGGGCGGTGGCGTTGAGGTCGTGAATATGCACGGGATCCTTGACGATATTGTAACTGAAGTCGTCGGTTTCACCGAACACGTGACCGCGTTTGATGCCGGCACCGGCCATCCAGATACTAAAGCAACGCGGATGATGGTCCCTACCGTAATTATCAGCAGTGAGATTTCCTTGGGAAAAGACGGTCCGTCCGAACTCCCCACCCCAGATGATGAGAGTGTCTTCGAGCAGGCCGCGTTCTTTCAGTTCCAGCACCAGAGCGGCGCTCGGTTGATCGACATCGTAGCACTGGCTCTTGATGCCGCTGGGCAGGTTGTCGTGCTGATCCCAGCCGCGATGATAGAGCTGGATGAAGCGCACCCCGCGCTCTGCGAGACGACGTGCGAGAATACAGTTCGCGGCATAACTGCCAGGTTTGCGCGCCTCGGGACCATAGCGCTCGAAAACGGACTCCGGTTCTTTTGACAGATCGGCGAGCTCGGGCACGCTGGATTGCATGCGGAAGGCCATTTCAAATTGATCGATTCGATTGCGTGTTTCCGGATCCTGATATTGATCGAGCGCGAGATGATTCAGCTCGGAAAGTTCGTCGAGCATCGCACGACGTCGCGCGGTCGTGATGCCAGCGGGATTGGTGAGATACAGTACAGGATCCTTGCCGGGTGTGAAGCGCACGCCTTGATACTTCGCGGGAAGAAATCCCGATCCCCACATGCGTTCGTGCAAGGGTTGTGCATTGGTTTCTCCACTGGGGCGCGAAACCAGAGCGACAAAGGTTGGCAGATTCTCGTTCATGCTACCGAGACCATACGAGACCCAAGAACCAAGTGACGGACGTCCACCGATCTGATGGCCGGTTTGCAGCAAGGTCATCGCAGGATCGTGATTGATCGCTTCCGTATGCATCGAGCGGATCAAGCAGATTTCATCCGCGATCTTTGCAGTGTGTGGCAACAGTTCGCTGATCCACATCCCACTCCGGCCGTGTTGGGAGAAATTGTATACCGAAGGAGCGATGGGCAAGCGTGCCTGTCCGGATGTGAATCCGGTAAGGCGTTGATCACCTCGCACAGAGGCAGGCATGTCCTTGTTGAACATCGCCTTCAATCCTGGCTTGTAGTCAAACGTCTCCAACTGCGAGGGCGCACCGGCTTGAGTCAACCAGATCACGCGTTTAGCCTTGGGCGCGAAATGCGGCACCGCATAACCGCCCGCGGCAAACAGTTGCGGATTCAACAAAGAAGCCAGCGCCGCCGAGCCGATGCCCAGACTCGTGCGACCGATAAACTGTCTGCGCGTGAGGTGAAGTGGATCGAGAGGATGCATCTTTGTCAGGGTTTTGTGACGGTTTCATCCATACACAGCAGGGTGCTGGCAACGGTGGTGAGTGAGGCCCATTCAGTAACATTGAGTTGCGGGTCGGGCGCTGTGGCTCCGACAGTCAGCAGTGCCTTGGCAGCAGCGGGGTCTTTCGTAAAATCATCGTGAGCGCGGCGATAGGCACGTTCGAGAATTGCTAACTCGGCCGGCTTCGGCGTGCGGGCAAGTAGGGTTCGGAAACCGAAGGTCAGACGCGCGGTAACATCGGCTGAGGATTTCATCATGCGTGCGGCGAGCAGGCGACTGGCCTCGACATACGTTTCATCGTTCATCAAATTGAGCGCTTGCAACGGAGTGTTACTGCGGGGTCGTTGCAGCGAACAAACTTCGCGAAACGGTGTGCCAAAGGTCAACATCGCAGGATGAGGGACCGAGCGTTTCCAGTAGGTATAGAGGCTGCGCCGATAGAGATCTTCGCCTTTTCCGGGAACATACGTATTGACGCCGCCCTGCGCGGTCACTTGTTCATATAAGCCCGGTGGATGATACGGCTTCACCGAGGGTCCGCCGATTTTATTCACCAACAGACCACTGGACGCGAGCGCCTGATCGCGGATGAACTCACCCATCAGGCGGTTGCGCGCGCCGCGTCCGAGCAAACGATTTTCAGGATCCAATTCCGAGAGCTCGGGAGTGAAGCGCGAATGCTGGCGATAGGTGGAACTGGTCACGAGCATTTTCATCAAGCGCTTCACATTCCAACCGTTGCCAACAAAATCCCGCGCCAGCCAGTCGAGCATCTCCGGGTGAGAGGGCGAGTCTCCCTGCGCACCGAAATCCTCGCTGGTTTTCACCAAGCCGTGGCCGAAAACCTGCTGCCAATAACGATTCACCGCCACGCGTGCCGTGAGCGGATTTTGCGGGTCGACCAACCACTTAGCGAGACCCAGTCGATTGCGCGGCAGATCACCCGCCATTGCTGGCAGCACCGCGGGTGTCCCGGGCTCGACGCGTTCGCCCGGCGCATTGAAAGCACCGCGCGTCAGCACAAAGGTGGGCCGTGGCACTTTCATCTCTTCCATCACCAAAGTGGTAGGTATCGTCAGCTCGGTTGCCTTGATCTGGTTTTGCAAAACCGCAACCTGATCTTTCGCCTTTTCGGTTTCGGCTTTAGCCAGTTGCTCTTTCAACACACGGATTTTTTCTTCGATCTCTGGAGCCGGCAGCTTGATTTGCGGAGGACTGTTTACCCGGATATTTGCGGTGTAATTGCCGTTGCCGCTTTCAGGCACGCTATTGAAAAAGGCTTTGAATGAATAGAAATCGCGTGCGGTCAGGGGATCGTATTTGTGATCGTGACAACGGCAGCAGTTGAAAGTCAGGGCGAGCCACACACCGGCGGTGGTTTCGGCACGATCCGCGGCATACTCCGCTAGGAACTCCTCGGGATCGATGGCGCCCTCTTCATTGAGCATGCTGTTGCGGTTGAAACCTGTGGCGATGCGTTGTTCCAAAGTGGGATTCGGCAGCAGGTCACCCGCGAGTTGCTCGATGGTAAATTGATCGAAGGGCAGATTTCGATTGAACGCGCCGATCACCCAATCGCGCCATGCCCAAATCTCGCGATCGCGATCCACTTGAAAGCCATTCGTATCCGCATAACGGGCTCCGTCCAGCCAATCCACTGCCATTCTCTCACCGTAATGCGGCGATTCGAGCAAACGGTCGACGACCTTTTCATACGCATCCGGCGCGGGGTCGGCGAGGAAGGCATCGATTTCTGACAAAGTCGGCGGCAACCCAATCAGATCGAGTGTGACACGACGGATCAACGTTTCCTTATCCGCATCAGGTGCGGGTTTCAGATTTTTCGCTTCAAGCTTCGCCAACACAAAATGGTCGAGCGGTTGGCGCGGCCAACTTTTCTGTTTCAGGATTGGCATCGCCTGCTCCACGGGGGACATAAAAGACCAGTGCTTCTCGTAGTGGGCACCTTGCTCGATCCATTTCTTCAAAATTTTCTTTTGAGCGGCGGTCAGGGTTTTGTGAGTTTCGGGCGGTGGCATGACCTCATCCTCATCCTTACTGTTGATATGCTTCCATAACGCGGATTTATTGATATCACCGGGAACGATCGCGATGACTCCATCGTTGTTGGCGGTGGCACCCTCACGTGTATCGAGCCGCAAGCCCGCTTCGCGTTTCTTGGGATCAAAACCATGACAGGCGAAGCAATTGTCAGAGAGAATCTGGCGCACATCTCGATTGAAGCTCAGAACCTCATCCGCCGCTGCAAAACCCGCCCCACACAAGAGGATGACGAGCGGTGGGATGTTTCTTAAAGACTGCATGGGGAGGGAAAATGACAAATTATCAATAGAGACGCGAATCGTTTCAAAGAACTTTCAAATGATGCAAGCAGTTACCCTGATCAGAGGATGAAAGGCGAGTTTTTCATGCGTCCGTTTGCCAAGAGTTTAGCGAAAACTATTTTTTGGGTTCTTCCGGCATGGGGAGATTGAAATAGTGATTGTAGACAGCGAACTCCTGCGGGCTGCCGGGGTGAGGCGGGCAGAGTTCGGTGTTCCATGCGGCGAGCCGGGCTGCGAGTTTTTTGGCGATTCCCGGTTGTTTGTCCAACAGGTTGTTTTTCTCCCCGGGGTCTTTGGAGAGGTCGAAAAGGTAGGTGGCTTGGTCGCTGAACTTGAGAAGTTTCCAATCACCCTCACGGATGGCGGATTGACGCCAGAAGCGCCAAGTCAGGGCGCGCTTGGGAAGCGGTTCGCCTTTTGTGAGCATGGGCAAAAGATTCAGTCCATCCATCTCTTCAGGGACTTTCATTCCGGCTGCCGCTGCACTCGTGGCTGCCACGTCCAAGGAAGTGACCGGGGTTTTGATGATTTGTCCGCCGGGAATGCTTCCTTTCCAACGCATGACATATGGCACGCGGATTCCACCCTCGGAGAGCATGCCTTTTTCGCCGTTGAGCGGGGTGTTTTTCGATCCGTTCCAGCAAACGCCGTCGAGCTCGATCGGATCGTCGGGCATGGTGCGTTTCAACGGCGCGCCGTTATCCCCCATGAAGAAGATGAGAGTGTTTTCATCGATCTTGTATTCCTGAAGTTTATCCAGAACACGACCCACGCCGTCGTCCATGGCGGAGAGCATGGCGAGGGCGTAACGGCGGCGCTCGGGCATATCGCCGGGGAAACGATCGAGATATTTTTTCGATGAAGCCATCGGCACGTGCGGTGCGTAATAGGCGACGTATAGGAAGAAAGGTTTTTCGTGATGAAGATCGATGAATGTGACGGCGGCGTCGGATTGGCGGTCGATGCGATCGCCTTCCGTCATAATGCTTTTGGGTTTTGGGAAACGATTGCCCTCGAGATCGTAGGTGACGGAGTAGCGGTTCAGATACCCGAAGAACGTTTCCTGAAAGCCGCGTGAGTGGGGATGGAATTTGAATTCCAGGGCGGGTGGGATTTTTTTGGGATCGGGGACCTTGTGTTTCTCCATGAACGCGGTGTCGCTATGATTGGGTTCGAGGTGCCATTTGCCGACCATGCCCGTGGTATATCCGGCTTTGCCGAGGCGATCGGCGATGGTGGTTTCTGTCAGAGGCAGCGGGCCGTAGCCGTTGGAGATGTGACCGAAGCGGTTTTGATCTCGACCGGTCATCAATGCGGCGCGTGACGGGCAACACTGCGGGGCGGTCACATAGCCATCGGTAAAGCGGGCGCCCTCGGCGGCCATGCGGTCGATGTGCGGAGTTTTGACATCTTTTTCCATCCCCATGCAGGAAAGATCGGAGTAGCCATGGTCATCGCTGAAGAAGACGATGATATTGGGCTTTGCTTCGCAGAAAACGGATACCGAAGCCAGAAGCGCGATCATCAAGAGAGCATTCATTTTTCTAGCGATCGGAAATTTGCTTTATGCATGTGGATGAGAGAGATCAAAACGACGGGTCATTGCCGTTGAAGCTGCCGATAAAGCCTGCCGATGGGACTGCGAAGCATGTGAAAGATTTGGAATCACGCCGGTTGTTGCTGGGAAATACAGTGAAGGGTTCCACCTTCCTGAACAAGGTCCAGGCAATCGATGGGAACGATCTCGCGATCCGGGAAAAGCTCACGGATGATGCCGAGGGCGCGCTGGTCATTTTTTGACTGACGGAAAGTCGGGACGAGCACGGCGTGATTGAGAATAAGGAAATTGACATATGAAGCCGGTAGGACAGGAAGACGCCAACCCGGGATTTCACAAGCCTGCGGAAGGTGGATGGGAACGATTTCGTAGGTTCTTCCGGAATGAGTGAGGAAATTTTCCAGCCGCGACATATTTCCATGGAGCGCCCGATGGTTGGGCGATGCTGCATCCGGTTCCTCGCAGGCGAGGATGATGTTTTCACCTGTGAAACGTGCGAGGTCGTCAATATGACCATCCGTATCATCGCCCTCGATGCCTTTTTCCAGCCAGAGAATTTCCGTGACGCCGAGAGCGTCGCGGAGTTTCTGTTCGATTTGCTCGCGTGAGAGATGGGGATTGCGATTCGGATTAAGAAGAACCGCCTCGGTCGTCAGGAGTTGGCCACATCCGTTGACCTCGATCGCGCCGCCTTCTAGGATCATGCCGCCCTCAAAGCGCGGCAGGCGCAGTGAGTTGGCGACTTGCTCTGGGATGGAATTATCCAGATTCCACGGTGCGAATTTCCCACCCCAGGCGTTGAACTCCCAATCCGTGATCGCAATTTCCGAGGTAACGGGGTTTTTGACAAAGATCGGTCCATGATCGCGGCACCAGACATCATTGTTGGGATGATCGTAGAGTCGAACATTCGCAAGATTCGCGCGGGCAAGATTGCAGGCGTTATGGATAGCGCTGTGGTTGACACCCGGAGCATTGATGTGGACGTGTTGATAGCGTGAAATGGCCGCGGCGATTTCTGCGAACTTGCTCCATATCACATCACGTTTTCCCCCACCCCAGTGCCGTGGGTCGTCGACAGGCCATGACAGCCAAGTGGCGACTTGGCGGGTCCACTCGGCGGGCATCGAGAATCCTTTTTGGGCGGGAGTCATGGGTGCAAACTTCGGGTTTCAGCGCGGCGAAGGCAATCCCAAGCTTTGCAAAACATTTGAACCTAAAAGAATTCCGTTGTCTGGTCCTTGAACTTGGTTCGGGAGTGAAATTCGCGCTTGTTTGCTTGAGCTATCAAATCCAGCCTTTGGGGACATGAGTGGGTTGGCAACGAATTACGAAGTATGCATCGCAGGAACCGGCAGCTATTTACCGGAAACCATCCTGACCAATGAAGATTTGGCAAAACGCGTTGATACCAGCGACGAATGGATTTTTTCACGTACGGGAATCCGTGAGCGCCGGATTGCTGCAGAGGGAGAATTCACCTCCCACATGGCAAGCGCGGCCGCACGCAAGGCACTGGAGCAAGCGGGTTTGGAACCTTCGGAAGTGCAACTCATCATCGTCGCGACCATCACTCCCGACACGCTGACACCCGCCACGGCTTGCTATGTGCAACAACAACTCGGTGCCGTCAATGCCGTCGCATTTGACATCTCCGCCGCCTGCTCGGGTTTCCTCTACGCGATGAAAATCAGCAAAAGGATGATTTCCGATGGGGCTTTTGAAAACGCTCTCATCATCGGTGCTGAAAAACTTTCCGCATTCGTGAACTGGGAAGACCGCACGACCTGTGTGTTGTTTGGCGATGGTGCTGGAGCGGCCTTGTTACGACGCTCAAAACCCGGCGAAGGCGCGATCCTCGCCACGGAAATGGGCACCGATGGAAGCCTCACACATTTGCTCAATATTCCGGGCGGCGGATCAGCCTGCCCGATCACCTCATCAAATGTTGACACCCACCTCTCAACACTGGCCATGCAGGGTAAGGAAGTATTCAAACATGCCGTCACTCGCATGAAAGAAGCCGCTGAAAAAGTGATCGCTCGCTCCGGACTGCAAGCCGAGGACATTGCCTGCGTCATTCCGCATCAGGCGAATTTACGCATCATCGATGCCATCGCCGAGCGTCTCTCGGTCCCTCAAGGCCGCGTGTTTATCAATCTCGATAAGTATGGAAATACCTCAGCCGCCGCAGTCGCGATCGCGCTCGATGAAGCAAACCGCAGTGGTGCTTTCAAGCGCGGAGACAACATTGTGCTTGTCGTCTTCGGTGCCGGCCTGACATGGGCAGCGGCAGCGGTGAGATGGTAATAACTCAATGAGTTACTTGATAGGAGCACCCGAGGCTCCCTGAAACGGTGCCGTTTCGGAAATTTCCGACGTATGATCGGAAAATGCCTCAAGCACCGCCTTCGCGCGATCCGGCCGATCTTCGAGAAGAATCGGCAAGGCCGCTTTGTAATATTTCAATCGAATATCCGGCTCACCCTCATGTCGATCCAAGCGATCGAGAAACGCAGCGATATCGATCATCCGCGCACGCGCGTCGATGAATTGCAAGTCGAGTAGTTCTTTTTTGTTCAGCATGTGGGTTACCTTTCTGAGATAAGCTAGAGTGATTTTCGGAAAGATGCGAATTTCTTTCTCATGATTCCCGCGATGGTGATTCCATCTCAAACCCCGCCAGCGGCTTGATCAGGTTGGTCGCAAGCGGGAACACGCGCTCGTAAATGCCGGGCGCAACTTCAGCGCTTTGCGCATAAGCATCACGCAGCATTTCCATTTTCGCATCGAGGTTGTCGATATAGTGCAGAGCATGGGCCTCGGGAGTTTTGGGCAGCACGGGTGAGCCGAATTCCATCTGCCCGTGATGACTTCCAATCAGATGCAACAGGTGGATACGGACTTCTTCGGTCGCGGGTTTGGATTCTGAAAACGCATCAAACTCGGACGCATCCAGCAAATCATGCCAAAGCTTGTTGACCAGCTCGATGCCTAACGGGATATGTCCCAACATTTCTCCATACTTTGAATGAATCTGCGCGAATCCTTCCTCAGGATAAGAATTTTCCCAAAGCTTTCCA
The DNA here is from genome assembly GCA_044358435.1 of Luteolibacter sp. Lineage (GTDB taxonomy): Bacteria > Verrucomicrobiota > Verrucomicrobiia > Verrucomicrobiales > Akkermansiaceae > Luteolibacter. The sequence goes on along the minus strand of JBIKNX010000067.1, from coordinate 315 downwards.
CAGTCATGAAACAACACTCCGGAGATCATCAGGTCCCGGTTGAGCTCGGGATAAATCGCACAGATCGCGGATGCGGAACGCATCATCTGCGCAACGTGTTCCACAAGCCCGCCCCGCCGCGCGTGATGATTTTTCCGCGCCGCCGCGGTGCGACGAAACCTGTCCCCCATCTTCTCAAAAAAATAACCGGCCAGCCGTTTCAATCTCGGATCGGTCATGCTCCGGCAAAATTCGAGAATCTCGGCATAATCACTCTGTTGCTTGTCCCGCGTCTTCGGATCCCCCGCGAGAAAAATGGCGATCTCTTCTTCTTGC
>JBIKNX010000066.1:0-11890 GCA_044358435.1 Luteolibacter sp. | reverse complement strand
TGAGGTAGTCTTTGCGGAGGTAGATCGCCTGTTCCGGACAAACCTCCTCACACATGCCGCAGTAAATGCAGCGGATCATGTCGATATCGAATTCCAAGGGACGTTTCTCCACTTTCGCCCATGGGTCATCGGATGGGATTTCGGAAGGGGTGATCTTGATAGCTTTCGGTGGGCAAATGAACTCGCAGAGTTGGCAGGAAACGCAACGCTCGCGGCCTTGCTCGTCGGTGACGAGCGTCGGAGCGCCTCGGTAGTATTCCGGCATGTGCTCGTCCCAACGTTGTTCCGGAAACTGCATGGTTACTCCGAGGCCGGATGAAGCGAGACCCTCCGCGCCAGCGGATTTTCCACGCAAGGTCTTGATCGCGTGGGTGAGGGTCAGGAAAAAGCCTTTGAAGATGGCACCGAGATATATTTTCTCTCCGGCGTCGAGTTTGGGGCGAGTGAGCTTGATGGTGGGCATTATGAACTATCAGATTGGAAATTTTAGATCTTAAATCAGGCGCGGAGGATTTTGACCGGAGGTTCGGAGACTTTTGCAACCCAGATGACGGCGGCGGTGACCGCAACCAAGAGCACCGAACCGGAGGCGATGATGGTGGTTTTGAATTCCGGAGCGGCGAGGATGAGAGCGGCGAGAAAGACGTTGATCAGGGCAGCTTCGAAGAAGATTACCCAACCGAGTTTCATGAGTTGATCGTAGCGGAAACGCGGAACCGTCCAGCGGACGAGAATGAAGAACAGGATGAATGCGATGAGCTTGGCGAGAAAAACCCCGACGTGGATGAAACCGCCGATTTTGAATTCATCGATGGACAAGTCGGCAATCGCGGCATCCAGCCCAAATCCAACTGACCACCCCCCGAGGAAAAGTGTGATGATGAGGGCGGAGCCGATCACCATCGCAGCGTATTCTCCCATGAAGAACATGGCGAATTTCATCGAGGAATATTCCGTGTGATAACCTCCGACGAGTTCTGTTTCACACTCAGGTAAATCGAACGGCATACGGTTGGTTTCTGCAAAAACCGAGATCGTGAAGATCAGGAACGCGATGATTGCGGGGATCAGGAACAGCGCCGCTTCCGCACTTGGGAGGGAGAGTTTACCGTCGGTCCACAGAGGCAGGAGCAACCAACCATTTTTCGCCTGTTCATTCACGATGTTGCTGAGGTTGAGATCGCCGTAGTAAAGCAACACCGGAATAATGGAGAGGCCCAGGCAGATTTCGTAGGAAATCATTTGTGCGGTCGAGCGAACGCCGCCGATGAATGGGAATTTCGAGTTCGACGCCCAACCGGCGAGAGTGATTCCGTAGACGGTCAGGGAGGAAATCGCGAAAATGAACAGCGGTCCGACATCGATGTCAGCGATCACCAACTTTTCGTTGTAACCGAACAAAGTCACATCTGGGCCGAATGGAATCACACAAACCGTGATGAGTGCGGGAACCACCGTAAGCGCCGGCGCCAGCCAGTAGAATGTCTTCCGAACGTGGTCCGGGGTGAAATCTTCTTTGAGAAAAAGCTTCAGGCCATCGGCGATGGGTTGGATCAGACCGAACAGATGGAAATCTTTCTTGGCGCCAAAGAGGGTAAGGGGAATTCCAACCCGGTTCGGGCCGACACGGTCCTGAATGATGGCCGAGAAGCGACGCTCGAAATAAACCGATAGCGGCACAAGCGGCAAAACCACGATGAACGTGAACGTGACCACCTTGATGATGATGATTGCGAGAGTTACTAGTAGATCGGGCATATATGGCAGATAAAAAGTTTTATTGGGAAACGGCTTTTTGTTAAAAGTTATTGGTTAAAAGTTATTAGGGAAGATGTCATTGACTACTATGATTCATTCCTCCGTCGAGTATTGGTTTGGTTGATGCGGCACGGCGTAGATACGAGATGTATCCATTGAGTAGAGCTACAGCTTTCTCAATATGGGCTCGGGCTTCAGTCGTAATGTCTCTAGGAGCAAGTTGTTCATCTTCAGCAGTAATAACATGATCAAGAACCTCCCACGCAGATCCTCTGGCATTTGAACAAAATTTGGCATTATCGAGATAATGGAATCGTCCGTATCCTTCTGCGATATTCGCTGTTGTGGAACGGGCGGCACGGAGAAGTTGATCACCTAAACGATATCGTTCTTCTTTAGGGAGTGCTTTGCATAAAGTGCGAGCAACGAATATTCTCAGAACTCGACACGCCTGCCAGCAGTCGAGATCTTCAAATGTTCTTAATGATTCGCTCATATTCCTTTTAACTAATAACAAATAACTTCTAACTTTTAATTAAATCACCCATTGATGATTCCCGCTGCTTTGCGGGCTCGCTCATTCTCGAGGAGGGCGATTTTGTAGCCGGTTTCCTGAATGACGACACCTTGGGCTCCGATTTTGGAAAGTGTCAGGCCATCGAATGCGGCAACCGTTGATGCGATTTTTTTAAAAACGTCCTCGATGGTGTGGAGAGCTGACTTTTCACCGGAAACGGCAGAGATCAGATCACGGAGCATTTCCCAATCATCGCGCGCGTTGGCAGGTGGCTCGATCGCGCGGTTGAGGCGTTGCAAGCGACCGCTGAGATTGACCATCGATCCGCGTTTTTCGGCGAATGCCGCACCTGGCAGGACAAGATCAGCATGGGCGGCGGAAGGATTGGCGAGGAGAGAGGATTGAACGAAGAAATCGAGTTTGCCGAGATCCTCCGCTGCGAAGCCGGCATCGGTGATGAGATCTTCGTGGAAACTGAGAAGGGCTTTGATTTTTCCTGATTGGACGCCGCTGCGGATGGTTGCGAGGGATTGATAAGGGTTGTCTTGTTTGAGGACAAGTTTGGCGCCGGTGGTGTTCGGGTTGCGATCCGCTGCGATGAGGAGCGCATCGGCCTCACCATTGCGGGCGACGAGTGAGAAGTTTTTCACACCCAGCGCGTTGCGGAGCTCTTCTAACAAAAAGAGTTCTTCGTTGGTCATTCGCGCGGAGCCGATGATCGCGATCTGATCCGCAGTGAAGTTTTTGATTTTCGCGGAAAACGTTTCGATTGCCTTCTTCCATGGAGTGCCGACGTGTTGAGCGCTTTCGCGAACCAAAGGCTCGGTGAGGCGCGCCTCGCTATCGATGTAATGGAAATTCAATCGATGTGAATCCGGCATCCAGTTGGAGTTCACCGCATCGTTTTGGCGTGGAGTGATGCGGTGGATCGTGTTGCCGCGGGTGTGAATGACGATGTTCGTGCCGGTGCCGCAGTTGACATCGATGGATGGGGTTTCTTTGAGGAACCAAACGCGCATCTGGAAACGGAAATCGTTCGAGGTCAGCGCGCCGACCGGGCAGATATCAGCGGTGTTGAGCGAGTAGTTCGAATCGAGCAAGCGACCCGGATGAACGGTCAGAGTGGTGTGCGTACCGCGTTGGGTGAAACCCAACACCGCATCTCCCGCAACTTCATCCATGAAACGGATGCAGCGCGAGCACATGATACAACGCTCGTCATCAAGGCGGATGCGCGGACCGATATCGACGTTTTTCGGTTTCTTGACCTTCATGTCAATGAAACGGGAAACGCCACGGCCGAAGCCAACCGATTGTTCCTGAAGTCGGCATTCACCGGCTTGGTCGCAGATCGGGCAATCGAGCGGGTGGTTGATGAGAAGAAATTCCATCACGCCCTCGCGGCATTTTTCAACGAGTTCGCCGGTCGTGCGGATGCCCATGTTTTCCGCAACCGTGTTCGCGCAGGAAATGGCGGGACGCGGCATCCAGCCGATGATCTCGTAGCCGTATTCATCACGGGAGGGTTCCTGGCCGGGAGCGGGGCGCGGCGGCATTCCCATCTGTACCATGCACATCCGGCAGTTTCCGGGAACACTCAGCTTCGGATGGTAGCAATAATAGGGAACATCCTTTTTCACGGACCGGCAGGCCTCGATCATTCGGGTTCCTTTTGTAAATTGATACCAGACACCGTCGATCTGGACGTTGACCATGCCTTTTTCGGCAGCGAGGTCTTTGGGTAATTTTAATTCCGCGGTGGACGATGCAGTGTCGCTCATGAGTCGTGATGGAAAGCAGATTGATTGGCTGAAAAACCTGCGCGAACTATGTAGGCGCGAGAGCGGTGCGGCAAGTGTGCTTTGTGAAAATTTTCACAAAGTGGGGGAATTTCGCAAATTGGAGAGCCGTTTGGAAAAGAAAACAGGCCCTATAAGACTTATAGGGCCTGTTCATTAAGCGGATTTCAGCCAAACGATCAGAGGTTATCCTGAGCGTTTTTTCTGGAAGCGGCTTTTTTGGCGACTTTTTTCGCGGGTTTTTCAGCCTTGGCGGCTTTGGCTTTTTCCTCGTCCGCTTCATCCTCATCGATGTTGTGGGTGAGGATGAACTGGAGGTCGTCGATCCCGAGGTTGGAGGCGAAGCCTTCATCGCCGAGCACGTTGGTGACGAGCTGGGTTTTCTGATGCTGAAGCACGCGGATTTTTTCTTCGACCGTGTCACGGGTCAGCAAACGGTAGGCGATCACCTTGTTTTTCTGGCCGATCCGGTGGGTACGGTCGATCGCTTGGTTTTCGACCGCGGGGTTCCACCATGGATCGTAGAGGATGACGTAAGAGGCGGAAGTGAGGTTCAGACCCGCACCACCGGCTTTGAGTGAAAGCATGAAGACCGAGGGGTCTTTGGTGGTTTGGAAACGTTCGATTTCGCCTTTGCGGTCCTTGGTTTGGCCGGTGAGGTAATGGAACGGACGCGCCTCGAGTTCGAGGCGGGCCTTGATGAGGTCGAGCATCGAGACAAACTGTGAGAAGACCAGCACCTTGTGACCTTCGTCGTGAAGCTGATCGAGCAGATAGAACAGAGATTCCATTTTCGCGGATTCCTCCTTGAGGTATTTCGGATCGATGAGACCCGGGTGGCAGCAGATCTGGCGGAGACGCATGAGGCCCTGCAGGATCGCGAAGGAGTTTTTCTTAACCGCCTCATCGGAATCGAGTCCGAGCAGGGCTTTCTGGATGCGCTTGAGTTCGTTTTTGTAGAGTTCGAGCTGCACGCCCTCCATTTTCGAGTAAACCTCTTCTTCGGTCCGTGGCGGCAAGTCTTGGGCGACCTGCAGTTTGGTGCGGCGCAGAAGGAAGGGGCGCAAACGCGAGGCGAGGCGCATTTGGGAAAGCGGATCCTTGCGTTTGTCGAAGCGTTTTTTGAAATAGGCACGTGATCCGAGCACTCCCGGCATGGCGAAGGCCATCAGCGACCACATGTCGAGCAAGCGGTTTTCAATCGGCGTTCCTGTGAGAACGAGGCGGTTCTGGGAATCGAGTTCGCGCGCACATTTCGCGGCCTTGGAATCCGGGTTCTTGATTTGCTGGCCTTCGTCGAGAATCGTGGTGAGCCATTTGATGCCGGCAAGTTCCTCACCACAAACCCGAAGCTGGGCGTAGTTGAGAACGAGCATGTCGATTTCGTTCTGGATGAACTCCGGATTGATATCGTCGCGGTTCTTGAGAATTTTGACTTTGAGCTGCGGAGTGAATTTTTCCGCTTCGCTGAACCACACATCGAGAACGGATTTCGGACAGACGATAAGTGCGGGTTTGTGTGAGGCGCCGGTCTTTTTGTGTTCTTCGAAAAGCCAGAGAAGATAAGTGAGGGACTGAATGGTTTTTCCAAGACCCATGTCGTCCGCAAGGATGCCGCCGAAGTTGTTTTCGGAGAGATAGGCGAGGAATTTGAATCCCTCCACCTGATAGGGACGAAGGGTTGCATTGAGTCCGTCCGGAAGATCCGGATTGACCTCGAGTTTGATATCGTTCGCACGGTTTTTGATGCGCTCCCATGCTTTGGGATCGAACACCTCGGCGGCTTTGGGATCGGCAAGCTGGAGGGCGTGCATGCGGTGGGTTTCTCCGGAGAGATCGAAGGGATCGAGTCCCAAACGGGTGACGGCTTCGCGTTGATCGGCATCGAGTTTGATTTCGAGGCGCATCCATGAGCCATCTTCCATTCTGACATAGCCCCCGCGAGCGGCGACGAGCTGGCGGATTTGTGATTTGGATAGATTGACGCCCTGGACATCGATGACGATGCGCAGATCGAACCAGTCGATGTCCTGTCCGACGACTTCGAAACGGACCGCGGCAGTGACGGGATCGTTGAGGATGGATTTCAGGCGGAGATCGATGTCGAGTTCGATTTCCGGAGGCATGGCACGGACCCATTCGGCGAATTTCTCAGGAAACTGCTTGGTGATGCGAGACTTGAAAGAGATCAGTTTCTCGTCATAGGCAAGGGACATTTCATCAAGGATTGCCGGAACCGGATGCAGCGGCTCACGGGCGAAGCGCATGAGCTGGCTACCTTTGATCGACTGTTGCTCGACAAGTTCCCAACCATCCTTAGTGAGGCGTTCCGTGCGCAGGCCTTTGGTTTCAAGGGCTGTGACATCGACGACCAGATGCTCGGTTTCCGCCGCTGTTAGGCCGGCGATGAGCTTCATCTCCAGTTTGGGTTTGAGCTCGAGATCGACCACGCGTTTGACGAGGGATTCGGGAAGCGTCGCGCCGATTTTACGTAGGAATTCAACGCCCTCAAGCGAGTCGATGACTTTTTTCGGAATGTGGTAGCGGGGCATCACTTCCGTTTCCTCGAGCCATCTCGGAGGGCCGGGGAAAACGGTTTCGTCGGATTGATAGAGAACGACACGACCCGGGAGCAGCCTGACCGAGTGGGAGACATTTTCGCCGGCCGCGGTGATAAGCTGGAGGGCGAAAGAACTCGGATCGTAAGGTTCATCCTCGCAAACCCATGACAGAGCCTCATCGGTGACGCGAAACGGTTTATCGTCCAGGTTGACGAGGTAACCTTTCAGAGCGGGTTGTTGAAAAACCCGGTTCATGAAACGGCAGGATTCCTCCTGATCGAAATCAAGGGTGGTATCCCCATGCTTGCGATAGAATGCTAGATAATGCTCCCAAAGGGTTTGGGAAGAAGCATCCATCAACAGGGCACCCTCCTGGTGAAGCTCGACATATTTTTCAATATCGACTTTTTCGCGAAGCTGCATGTATTGCGCGTTCGGACGATCTTCCCGCACTTCCATGCGCGCTTCGTTGATGGTGGCAACCAAGCGAAATTGAACCGTCAGGGGAGCGTCTTGGGGAGGGCGTTCGTTGACTTGTTCGATGCGGTCATACCATGCGGCGACATCGCGTTCCTGCTCCCAGTCAGCCATTTTTTTCTGAACGGAACCCAAGTCGGTGATCACCGACATGAATTCCGGGTAGGGGAGCTTGCGTTTGTAAAAGGCGTAAGCGAGAAAATTCCAGAATTCGAGGATGTCACCCGGCGGCACGGGCCAGAGTTCGAGGGGTTCATAGGTGCTGATTTCCCAGCGTGGATTGATGCGCACCATGTCGTGATCATGGAGTTCTCCCTCGATCACGTAACGACGATAACGTTTTTCTATTTTCGTGACGTATTCGGCTTCCTTGTCATCCAGTTCGCGTCCGAGTTTTTCTTCGATGATGTCGAGCACTGGCGTGTCATCGAACTCGTTCGGAGATTCCGGTAAATCCTCACCACGATGCATGCGCTCCATCATCGTTGCGTATTGGCAGGCGCCGGAAATGAGTTCGTCCTCGGCCGTGCAGGAGCCGAACCACCGGTTGCCCTGGAGACGGAGCGAGGTGCGATGCGTTCCGGATTCGTCTTCCACGCGACCTTGAATGAAGAGATGGTTGCCGAAGATCTGGGTAACAGCACCGTCTTTTTGAAGCATGTCACCACGTTTGCGTGCTTCTTCTGGAAATGAGTTGAGGAAATTGAGTGTAGCGCGATCTGGATTCATGGAGTGAGGAAAGTATCAAACGTTCATGCGTTGGGGGGATTGATTCTAGTTCACAAAATGAATTTTGTGCAATAGGAAGTTTCAATTCGTAAGTTAGGTGGGATGAAATGAGAATCCGCTTGATGAGGATCCGTCGGAAAGGTTGGATAGCGAAAGATTATTGATTTTTTCTCTTATGAGTCTCAGAAAACAACTTAACAACGTCCTACCGACCCTGCTGCCATCCAGCCCCGCAGATGCGATCAAGGGCACGGAGTTGATTCGTCTGGCGCGACTTGGTTTGAGTGGAAATTATTCGGACGCATCCCTGCGTTATCACTTTTCAATCATGTCCTGCGATCCGACTTCCTCGATCGCCAAAGTCGAGAAAGGGCAGGGCTACTATCGGCGCAGCGAACCATTGCCGGCCCTATCAGGTGCGCAGGAGTTGTTGGCATGGACCCAGGGACGGCTCGATGATCTGAGTGGCGATGGAACCACGGTGGATCACGCGATGCTCCGGATCAGGAAATTCCGTGCGGTAGTGACCCGTTACTTTGAAATCAACGGTCGATTTCCGTTTGTTTTCCGGGATCCGTTTACGAACGAATCACCCATGGGAAATTTATGGAAATATCCCGAACTGGTGTTGGTGGATTGGGAAACCGGGGGTTCGCCGGATGAGGAAATGACGTTGGATGAGGAAATGTTGGAATTCAAACAGCGCCTTGGAATCGCTCCGTTCCGCTTGCATTGCGCAAGACTCAGGTTGCAGCCATCGTTGATGTCCTATCGTGAGGATTTTTTCCAAACACTCTCCATCTCACAGTGGGCGCAGGGAGGCGAGCTGATCTATGCGGGTCCCGTTCAGGATGAGGCTCTTGCGGATGGATTGAGAAAACTGAGTTCGAAATACGGAGTCGGCGTGACTTCCTTCGGCCTCACACCCGAAGTCATCGATGAATTGCCTCGCCCTGCGCAGATTCTAAACGCCCACCCGAAAGAAACCGAGGCGATTCTCTCGAAACTTGAGTTTCACCGCATTGCCGCGGTGCAATCTCGTGAGCATCTCGACTGGGTCTCTTTGATGTCGATGCGTTCCGAATCCAAGGACGCGGAAAAACTGGTGACCTGGTTGAAGCGCTGTGTCGATGAAAGGCGCGCTGAAGCGTTCAAGGACGATTAATCGATGCGGTTTTGCCATACAATCGTTGAGAAATCTCTGGAGTTATCACGTATATCTGACACTTTACTCCTACCGGTTTATATTTACAGTGTCATATTGCGATGCCAGCGAACTTGCCCGATCATGATCATGTGATTCCAGAAAGTCTGAAAAGACAGCTGGAGTCCTTTCGCAAGCATCTTTGGCGTCGAAAGGTCATTGAAATCATCGCCTTGGGTTGGATCGGTTTGTTTTTATCATTTCTTTTGCTGTTCGGCTTGGACCGCATTTGGCTGACCCCTGTTTGGGCCCGGTTCCTGATTCTTGTCAGCGGAGTATCGTTGTTTGCGGGATTCGCGCCATATGGGCTACATCGCTGGATCTGGGGACACCGCCATGAAGGTCAGTTGGCCCGCTTGATTGCGAAGAGATTTCCCGGACTGGGTGATCGTTTGCTCGGTGTCATTGAGCTACAGGCTCAAGATGAGAACGGCGACACGCTCTCCCCGCGTTTACGCGAGGCAGCCATGCAAGTCGTGGCAGCAGAGGCTCAGAAACGTGAACTGGATGAAGCCTTGCCTGAAGCGCGTCATCGCAAGTGGGTGTTGGCGGCAATGGTCTTGTTGACCTTGGTGGGCACGGCTTTTGTTTTTGCTCCCAATGCCGGCTTGAATGCCTTCCAGCGCTGGTTGAAGCCGTTTGCGGCGATCGAACGTTACACTTTCACCCAGCTCGATGACCCGATCAACTTTCTGGCGGTTCCTTACGGCGAGGCCTTCCGCGTGACTCTGAAACTGAAAGCCGAGTCTGAACAAAAACCTCGGTTTGCGACCGCGCGTTTGGAGAACCAGCCGGAGATCAGCGCATCCATCCGAGATCATCATTACGATTTCATGTTTCCCGGGCAACAGGCGGAGGGTATGGTTACCTTTCGCTTGGGCGACCTGAAGCACCGGTTGAAAATCAAACCAAAGCAGCGTCCCGTCGTCCTGCATACCACCGTCACGGTAAAACCTCCCGCGTATTTAAATATTCCCGAGAGCAAAGTCGCACTGAACATCGGTGAGATCACCGCCGTGGAGGGCAGCAAATTGACTTTCAAGCTTGAGACCAGCAGTCCTCTCAAAAAGGGAGCTTTCGGACCCACTGAAATTTCCGGCGAATTGTTCAAAGAAAAGGAGTTTCTATCGATCAACGGCCCGCTTGAAATCTCGGGCGTCGAGGCTGGTTTCGGCCCCATCGATGCGGGCGCTACACCCTTTTCCATTCCTTTCTCATGGATTGATGAGTTTGATCTGGCAGGGGGCGAGAGTTTTAAAATCCGGGTTGATGCGGTAAAAGACGCCCCGCCTGTGGCTTACCTGCAAGGCCTAGATAGGCAAAAGGCCATCGTGCCAAAAGAAGTATTGGATTTCGAAATTCTGGGTGAGGATGACTTCGGCATCAGAAAAGCGGGAATCGAGTGGAGCAGTTACGGCACCATTCCGGGCGAAAAACCGGCGACCAGTGGTGAAATCATCATCTCCCGGGGCGGACCGGAAATCGAACGCATCAGCGAACCCGCTTCATTTTCACCGGCTGCCTTCGGAATCACTCCGCAACGACTCATTCTGCGCGCTTTCGTGGAGGATTATTTTCCGGAACGAGGCCGGGTTTATTCGGAACCCGTCGTGATTTATGTGCTCAGCGATGAGGAACATGCGCAGTTGCTCAAAAGCCAATTTGACCGCATTATCGCAGAGCTTGAGGATCTCAGCCGTAAAGAGCTTGACCTGCTCGATGAAAACGAACGTCTCGAAAGACTCGAAGGAGAGAAACTCCAGACAGATGAGGGCAAAGAGCGTCTTGCCGGACAAGAGAAGGCTGAAGACGAAAACGTGCGTGCCATGAAAGAATTGACCAAGCGGATGGAGCAATTGATGAAAGACACGGCGCGCAATGAGAGCATCGACAAGAAAACCATGAAGAAAATGGCCGAAGCCATGAAATCCATGCAGGAACTCTCGGACAAGGAGATGCCGGATGTCAGTGAAAAATTACAAGCGGCCGGTGAGGCCTCCAACACGCCTGAAAAATCCAAAGAGGATGTCAAAAAAGCAGTCGAGGAACAAAAAGAGGCTGTTGAAAAAATGAATCAGGCTCTTGCGGATGCGAAAGATGCCAACAAGCGCTTCGAAGCCAGCACCTTCGTCACCCGCTTGAAAAAGGCGGCTGAAGAACAAAACGGGATCGCTACCGCTCTGATCACCGGACTTGCAAACACCATCGGGATGAGGGAGTTCGAAGTCGATCCGAAGGACAAACGTAAACTTGAGGAATCCTCCAAACAACTCGCTCTCACTGCATCCGATATTCGGTGGATTCAGGAAGATCTCGGACATTACCATGCCCGCACCAACGAGGATGTGTTCAAACAGGTTGTCGACCTCATGCGCGAGAGCAAAATAAGTGTCAATGAGCAGAAAAAAATCACGGATGTGACCATCGATGTGGGGCTTGAGAAAATTCATGACAAGCTCAAGTCCAACCACGCCTACACCGCGATCGAAACGTCCCGAAAGACCGCCGACAAACTCAACGAATGGGCGGCTATTCTCGAGGGTGCGATGGACGAGGATGGTGGCGGTGCGGGAGGAGGAGGAGGAGGGGGAGGTGCACCCAATCCGGAGGATGAAGATTTCGAGTTCATGTTGCGTGTCATGAAAATGATCCAGCAACAACAGGACCTGCGCGCACGGACTCGTGTGCTTGAGCAACTCAAACGTGACGCCCGATCAACCGAGCCCCCCATACGATGAGAGCCATATCCATTTTTTTATTCGCTATTTTTATCGGTTCCGGTGTCTACGCCGAACCGGAAAAAAACATCGACCCGGAAGTGATCAAGAAGCATACCGAGGGCGCG
>JBIKNX010000065.1:0-11959 GCA_044358435.1 Luteolibacter sp. | reverse complement strand
ATTGACAATGATGCGTGCTACATCGTTCAGATCCGCCGTGCCGGATTTGGTTTCGAAATCAGCGATGGGAAAACCCGCCTCGGTGGCAAGCTTGCCCTTGATGACGATACGCTCATCGCCATCGAATAATCGAACACCGATCGACACGGGAATGGAGGCAACTTTTGTTTTGTAACGTGAGGTGACATTCAGTCCTCCCACGTCGGGGTTGCGTGGCGACCACATCATTGGGAAAATGCCCTGGTCTTTTTTCCAAGAGCTTGCGTAGATGGAATGCGCGGGATGATTTTCATCCGCTTTGGAGGCGTTTTCGGTGAACCAGGCATGATTGAGGCCCTTCGGATCGTGTTCATCGGCTCCCGTGAAATGCCAGCCATGGTCCCAAATCTCCACCCAAGTATGATTGCCGCTTTTGTCCCACCACATCGGCGTGCCGGCGGCGCGCGCGGGAATTCCAACGGCACGGCAGGCATCAACCAGGATGATCGAAAGCCCCGTGCAAGTGGCTTTGCCCTGGGCGATGGATTCCTTGGGTGACTGGTTGGTCCGTTCCCGTTTGGTGTTGTAGTGGGTGTTGATGAGTTTGAAAAAATCCCGATTCAAAATTTGCACCGCCTCGGATGCCGATTTGGCATTTTTGACGAGTGGGGAGGCTTTTTTGAAAAAATCAGCACGCCATGGATCGCGCGGTTCATCGAATACGGCGTAAGGCAAAACATCGTTGAGGAAAATTTCTTCCGGCACATCTTTCGCCCATGGGAAAGTGGTGCGGGTTTTGACTGCCAGATCGAGGTTCTCGGTCAGGAATTCCGCAGTGAGGGATTTCTTGTCCGCTTCAGACATGTGATTGACCAGAAACCGTGCGGCTTTCTCGCCTAATGCACCGTGAGTCCTGGTTGACTTGTCGATGAAATCATCGGTGGGGGCTGCGTTGACAAATGTGGCGGAAAGCAGGATAAACAGGATGGGTTTCATCAATGGGTCGGTGTGGATGGTAGGATAGTCTGCGTTTCTGTCAGGTGTAAACGTTGCGGATTCAGGCCGGCAACCGATATGGGTCGCATGTCATCTTGGGTGGAAATAAGTGAAATCGATCACTTGCAACAGCGGGATTTCCGGCTAAATGTCGTTGTCATGAAAGCATCCGGTATTTTCTTCGTTTGTTCACTGTTGTTCGGTTCTGCCGCACACGGGCAGTTGGCCACCGAGTTGTTGGCAAAAGGTTTCGAGCGTCCCGTTTGGGCGGGTGCGCCTCGTTCTGTCAAAGATAAGCTCTGGGTCATGGAGCAGGCGGGGACGGTATGGATCGTCGATCTGAAAACCGGCAATCGTTCGGAAAAACCGTTTTTAAAAATAAATGAGCAAGTCACCCGAAAAGGTAACGAGCAGGGTTTGCTGGGTTTGGCGTTTGCTCCGGATTTCGACAAGACGGGACGTTATTATGTCAATTACAACGAAGCGGATGGGGATACGTTGATCGTAAGATTCGTTTCGAAAGATCGATTGACGACGGATGTTGAGACAGCTGAGAAAATTTTGGAATATGATCAACCCTTTTCGAACCACAATGGGGGATGGCTGGAATTCGGTCCTGAAGGTTTTCTTTACATCGCCACGGGAGACGGTGGATCCGGAAACGATCCGAAAAATCTCGCACAAGACATGAGTTCGCCGCTTGGCAAAGTGTTGCGTTTGGATGTTTCCGGCAAAAAAGGCTACGAGGTTCCCGGAACCAATCCTTATCTGAACGCCAAGAACGTCCATCCATTGATCGTTGCGTGTGGCTTGCGTAATCCCTGGCGTTGTTCTTTTGACCGCAAGACCGGTGACTTGTGGATCGCCGATGTCGGTCAGAATCATTGGGAGGAAATCAACGTTATTCATCTGAAAGACCTCGCGAAAAAGAATTTCGGCTGGAGATTGCGGGAGGGCGATATCGGGACGCCTGCCAAATCCGCGGGTGGTGAAGCACCATCCGATCACGTTGGTCCCGTTTATGTTTACAAGCACGGTAACGGTCCGGAGGAAGGTCTCTCCGTAACCGGCGGTTATGTTTACCGTGGATCAAAAATTCCGGGATTTGAAGGCCGTTACCTTTTTGCGGATTATCAAAATCCACGGATCTGGTCCTTCGTCATGAAAAGTGGCAAAGCCGAGGATTTCAAAGATCACACCCGCGAGCTCCAACCCGAAGGTGGACGCATCAATCTCATTTCATCCTTTGCCGAAGATGCCAGCGGTGAATTGTATCTCGTCGATCACTCCGGTGCGGTTTACCGCATGGTTAAAGAGAAGGATTGATGATCTGCAAATGTGCGATCCGGCGATGATGCTGGAGATCTTCTGAATAGAGAACCTCCGCGCCAGAGCGGAGGGCTGCTGCGATGATGAGAGAATCGTAGAATCGATATGGTGTTCTAGATTTGATCTGAAGGGCGTTTTGCCAGATACTGAGATCTGGATAAAAGCTACAGTGAGGTATGAGAAGGAGATCGATGAGATCGTTGAGATACTCGTGGCTGAGGGGTTCTTTGAATCGATGAAGGGAAACGTTGCAGAATTCCTGTATCAACTACCAACTAATATGCCACGGCTAGTTGTCCGAAATGAGTTCTCGTGCCCGTTGTTTTTATCGGTGGCATCCCGTTCGAATGCGTAGACGAGCATGTTGGTATCGAGGAGGTAGGAGGGTGATGTTGGCATGGATTTCAGTATCGGTTCATCTCGTCACGAGTGTAAGGTCCGCCAGCGTTGTATTGATTCATTTCCTCCATCAAACTGTCGATCTTGCGTTTGCGTTCATTGCGAGCAGCGAGCTCGGCAAGCCAATCACGGAAGAACACGTTAAGGGTCGTTTTACGTCGGCGTGCTTCTTCCCGTGCTTCCTCGATCAGACGTTCATCTGCGCTGAAAGTGATGTTTTTCATCACACGAGTATAGTGCACACGAAAATCGTGTCCAAGAGTGACTTTCGACTAGGTTAAAGGTGATGAATGTCGAGATTTCAAGCATCAGGTAGCTTTTATACTCTGCGGGTGATCAGAGGTGGGATGGAGAAGCCACCGGCTAAAATTCCGAGTCGAAGTATGGGGCTAGCAAAATCAATCCAAGCCATGGATGAAGTTCCAAGTGCGGCAATCATGATGCCGATTACAATAATGGTTCCAATGATTCGAATGACTGCATCCAGGCTAAGTATGTTGAAATGAAGAATTTGTTACAGTATGCATGCCTAAAGATTGAGTATTCACGCGCTTTGTGGTGCTCGGGTCTCGGTGATGAGCGCATGGAGAGCCTGGTGAATTCCTGTTAGTTCAGAATCTTCATGGAAAACCTGATCCGCGAGCGAACGGGCTTCGCGGATGAGTTGGGTATCAGTGATGAAATCGGCGAAGCGTAGGTCAGCGAGTCCGGATTGCGCGGTGCCAAGGACATCTCCAGGGCCACGCAGGGCAAGGTCGGCTTCGGCGATTTCGAAGCCGTCGTTGGTTTTTTCCAATACCGCAAGTTTTTCGAGCGCCTCGGGAAGTTTGGAATCGGTGAGAAGGATGCAATAGGATTTGTGACTGCCACGGCCGATGCGTCCGCGAAGCTGGTGAAGCTGGGCGAGGCCGAAGCGTTCAGCGTGGTGGAGGATCATGAGGTTCGCGTTCGGGACATCCACTCCGACCTCGATCACCGACGTCGCCACGAGGGCTTGGGTTTTTGCGATGCGGAAATCCTCCATCACCGCATCCTTTTCCTCGGGACGGAGTTTGCCGTGGATGAGCCCCACGTTTCCCGCACCCAGGCGTTTCTGCCAAGCTGCAAAAGCGGAGGTGGCCGACTCGGCCTTGACGGAATCGCTCTCCTCGACGAGCGGGTAAACGAGGTAAGCTTGCCGGCCCTCCGCGAGCTGGGCTTTGACGAAATCGGTGATGTCTTTTTGTTTCGGTTTGCTGCGGAGAGCGGTGACGATTTTTCCGCGACCTGCGGGTTTTTCATCCAGTAATGACACATCGAGATCACCATAGATGGTCATCGTCAAGGTTCGTGGGATCGGCGTTGCGGTCATCACCAGAACATCGGGGAGAGTGCCTTGCCGGATCAGGGCGGCGCGTTGGACGACCCCGAATTTGTGTTGTTCATCGATGACGACCAGGCCGAGGTCGGTGAACAGATCCGGATCATAAAGCAGGGCATGTGTGCCGATGAAAAGGGTCGGCGCACGGGATGCGGCGATGGTGGACTCGTGTTTGTTTGCCGTGCGGAGGACGAGTTTCACGCCCAGGGGTTCGAGCCATTTTCGAAAGGTCAGGTAATGTTGCTCGGCAAGGATCTGGGTCGGCGCCATCAGCGCGGCATCGGCACCGGAATCGATGGCGAGGAGCATGGCCGCCATCGCGACAAAGGTTTTCCCTGCGCCGACATCGCCTTGGAGCAGGCGGTTCATCGGGTGAGGCTCGCGCATGTCGGCGATGATTTCCCTGATGGAGCGTTTTTGTGCGTTGGTGAGATCGAAAGGGAGGCTTGAATAGAAAGCCTTGAGAAGGGTGGTTTTTTTACCAAGCACTCGGCCTTGTTGCGAGCGGTAGTGATGGCGTTGCCAGACCACGTTGAGCTGGAGTTTGAAAAAAGCTTCAAGTGCGAAGCGGCGGCGGGCGAATTTTCCGGATTCAGCGGAGGCGGGCAAATGGGTTTCCCTTAAATCGGCTTTCCGATCCGTTTCGCTGACTCGAAAGGGAAAATAATCCGCATCATGGATGGATTCGGTCAAGAGGTGGATGATTTCGCGCAGCCGGCGTTGGTTGATGCCCGAGATGTTTTTGTAGATGGGGACAATACGGTTGAGATGGAGGGTCTCGGATTCTCCGGTGTCATCGATCACTTCGATCTCCGGATGATCGATGATCAGGCGTCCGCCCTGTTCTTTGACTTTTCCATAGGCAATCACTTGCTGGCCGGCGGCGATGACTTTCGACATGAACGGCATGTTGAACCAGCGGCAGGTGATTTTTCCCGAACCGAAAACGCTGCCCGCTCCGTCCATGATGATGGCTTCGTAAAAACGGGTTTTACCAAAACCCTTGTTTCCGGCATCGATCACGCCACCGGTAAGGCAGACGGCTTTGGCGGTGGCTTGGTTGGGAAAGCGATCGAACTGGCGGCGGTCTTCGTGGCGTTTTGGAAAAAAATCTAACAAATCCGAAACTTTCTTCATTCCGGTGGCCTCGAGCGCCTGAATTTCTCTCGCCGAGAGCATGGGCAGGGAGGAGAGTTCGGTTTGCCCAGTGATCACGCAGGACAAAATCAAATTTCGGACGGGAAACTTCAAGGAAGAGTTTTGCG
Organism: Luteolibacter sp.; assembly: GCA_044358435.1. Classification (GTDB taxonomy): domain Bacteria; phylum Verrucomicrobiota; class Verrucomicrobiia; order Verrucomicrobiales; family Akkermansiaceae; genus Luteolibacter. The sequence continues at coordinate 6,631 of JBIKNX010000065.1, read as the reverse complement.
AAGCTTGTCTGTGCATGAGGAGCAATGGGTCGAAAGTCAAAGGTCCGCTTTGACAAACCGCACCAGCGTTTCCGGTCATGACTTTGCGACTTCGCAATTTTGACCCGCCGAATGCGGTTCTCGCGGTTGAGTGATAAGAAAAGCTACACATTGCACGAGTAACGGTGATCGCCGCGACGAAAGACTTGCGGGATTACTTAAGGCGGGTAGGTTTTCGGGGTATTCGCTGATTTTATGCCCGCACTTCAAACCATTCTCAATGTTGCCCTGCTGATTTTTGTGGTGGTGATGCTTTTCAATCTCATCATTTTTGTGCATGAACTGGGGCATTTTCTGGCTGGGAAATGGCGTGGTTTGCAGATCGACCGTTTTCAGATTTGGTTCGGAAAGCCGATTTGGAAAAAGGAATACAAGGGGGTGCAATACGGTCTGGGTTGGATTCCGGCGGGTGGTTTTGTGGCCTTGCCGCAAATGGCTCCAATGGAGGCGATTGAAGGAGGAGACAAGGATCGCAAGCCTTTGCCACCGATTACCCCGCTCGATAAAATCATCGTCGCCTTCGCCGGGCCGCTGTTTTCGATTTTGCTCGCGCTTGTGGCGGGTGTGGTTGTCTGGGGTATTGGCAAACCCAAAGATTTCATTCCGAGCACGGTGGTTGGTTATGTGGAAGAGGGTATGAAGGCTGAAAAAGCAGGAATCCGCCTCGGTGACAGGATTCTTGAAATCAATGGCGAGCCGGTAAATGGTTTTGCGGGATCTCTGGACAGCATCACCGAACGCATCGTTTTGAGCAGCGGAGACAAAATCCAATTCAAAATTCAGAGACCCGGCGTTGAAAAACCGATTCTTCTCACAAGCGGCTTTGACAGACCGAAAAGCCGTTGGTTCCAGAGAAGTGGATTGCGCCAGGTGGGCCTGGGACCTGAAGGGCCTGCGTTGGTCGAAGGAGTTCTTGAAAACAGCCCTGCCGCCAAAGTCGGCTTGGAAAAAGGTGACCGGATTATGAAAGTGGACGGTGACAAGCTCTATAGTGACATTCAGCTGACCCAGTATCTGAAGAAGAAGGACTTCAAGGCGGTCGTCTTGGAAGTGAAGAAAAAAAACGGGGAGCTGGTTAATCTGGAAGTCGCACCGGTAAAGCCGGTCCAGCCATCGGATCGTGATCCGATGTTGGGTGTCTCATGGAATATGAATGCGGATGTGGATGTCCGCATGGTTTACCCGAATCCGCTCACCCAAGTCGCGGACAGCCTGAAAATGATGTGGACCACCATCATCTCTGTGGCGGATCCCGGTTCAAGCATCGGCGTCGATCATCTCAGTGGTCCGGTGGGTATAGGGCAGATGTTGTTTTCCCTATTGCAGACGGAAGACGGTTGGAGGCGGATTTTGGGTTTCCTGGTGCTCTTCAATGTGAACCTTGCCGTGTTGAATATGCTGCCGTTTCCCGTGCTTGACGGTGGACACATCACCATGGCGATCCTCGAAAAAATTTGTGGTAAGCCGATCCAGATGAAGACCATGGAAGTGATCCAGACCGCTTGTGCGTTGGTGCTGATCTCGCTGATGCTCTATGTGACGAGCAAAGACATCGGGGATAAATTTGGCAGGCGCGGAGGAGGCTCCGCGAAAGAAGTTCGATTCGCCGAGTGATGGAAGACATTTCAGCGCAACAGGACGGTTGTGACCGTTGTGGTAAAGATGCCCTCGGTATACTGGGCGATGAGCATCTTTGTGAAACCTGTTTGCATCAGGTATCCGGGTGTTGCGGGGATTGAAACTTACTTTTTCCTGCCCCAGTAACTCGCGAGCAGACTGCCGATGATACAATGGAAGAATGCCGAGATCGCACAAGGTGCTGCGGCAAGCATCGTGAAGTGGGTTTTTGCCAGACTGGAGCCAAGTCCGGAATTCTGCATGCCGACTTCGATCGAGACGGTAAGGCTTTCCTTTTCGGGCATTCGGAAAGCCCGGGCCCAGAGATAACCCAGCCCGAAGCCCAGTGCATGCACGGCGAAGACAGCGGGAATGAGGGTTTTCCAATACAGGATGATGGAGGCCTTGGTCGCGCCCACAACGGCTGAGACGATCAGCACGATGAGGACTACGGAGATCAGGGGTGAAAATTGTTTCACAGGATGCAGCGCGAGAGGGCTGAGGTAGCGGTTGAGCAGCAGTCCGCCAAAGATCGGCAGCAACACGATACCGAGCATGGAAAGCATCATCTCTGTGGCATTGATCTCAAGCAGGGCGGAGGCGTAGGCTTTTGTCAAAAGCGGGGTTAGCCAAACGGCGAGGAGAGTTGAACACGCTGTCATGATCACACTGAGCGCGACGTTTCCCTTGGCGAGAAAGGTTACCACGTTGGATGCGGTGCCGCCGGGGCAGCAACTGACGAGGATGATGCCGAGTTTGAATGCGTCAGGCAAACCCGAGACCGTGGCGATGGCCCAGCCAAGAAAAGGCATGATCACAAATTGCCCCGTGACTCCCAGCGCGATCCAACGCGGCATTTTCAAACAATCGCGGAAGTCTGCGAAGCTCAGGGTCATACCCATTCCAAGCATGATGAATCCGAGGCCTGAGGAGATGAAGGTGATTTCGGTCCCGGGAACATTTCCAAGAAACCAGGTGAAATGGCTTGGAAAGACCCATGCCCAGAGGACTCCCAGAATGGTCCAGAGCCAGAAAAGATTTACGAGTCGATGGATCATGATGCGGTGATTGGGGTTGAGTTAAGGATTTTCATAGCTCGATTTTATCCGCTCAACCCAAAACCATCGCGCTGCGCGAAGTGGTGTAGAATTTGATTTGTCCGTCCGGGTGGATGGGATAGTTGACGGCAGGATCGATACGCGCATGGCCACCGTAGGATTTCGCGTCGGAATCGAGCAGGAGTTGATGGGTGTTTTTGTTATGAGGACTGACGCCGTAACCGAAAATGGATTTGTCGGGTGAGAGGTTGATGACAAAAATCAGATTGGCGCGCTCCGCGATGATGATCTTGTTGGAATGATCCATATGGAGCAGGTTGGCAGGAGGGGCTTGGAGCAGGTTGCGGTCCTTGGCCAGTGCCAGGAGATCCCGATCCCACTCGGCGAGCCAGGTGTATTTGAGGTCCGGATGATCCAGTAGCGACCATTGGCGTCGGCAGTAATGATAAGACCAACCATTGCCTTCGCGCGGAAAGTCGAGCCACTCCGGATGCCCGAATTCATTGCCCATGAAATTGAGCCAGCCCTCGCCGCCGAAGGCGAGAGTCATGAGCCGGATGATTTTATGCAGAGCGATCCCGCGCTCGATGACCGGGCTGGTATCGGTCTGGCTCATGTGCCAATACATTTCCTGATCCATCAGGCGAAACGCGATGGTCTTGTCGCCGACAAGGGCTTGATCGTGGGATTCGGCGTAGGCGATGGTGGCTTCGCCGCGGCGGCGGTTGTTGAGGACGCCCCAGAGTTCATCCATGTTCCAGTCTTCGTCACGTTGGTCTTTGAGCAGTTTGATCCAGTGATCGGGAATCCCCATGGCGAGCCGATGGGTGAACCCGATCCCGCCCTCGGAATTGGGTCGGCACAGGCCGGGCATGCCGGACATGTCCTCGGCGACGACGATCGCGCCCGGCTTGATTTCCGAGATGAGCTGATTCGCGAGTTTCAGGTATAAAATGGCTTCTTCATCCGCGTCATCTCCGAAGTAGTCATCATAGGATCCGAAGGCGCGGTTGCCGTGGGAGTGGTAAAGCATGGAGGTGATCCCGTCGAAGCGGAAGCCATCGAAGCGGAATTCCTCGAGCCAGTAGCAAACATTCGAGAGCAGAAACCGGCGCACTTCGGGTTTCCCGTAATCAAAGCATTTCGAATCCCATTGCGGATGTTCGCCTTTCCCTCCGGAGTGGAAATAGTGATGATCCGAGCCATCGAGCCGGTTGAGTCCTTCGGAAATGTTTTTTACCGCATGGGAGTGAACCACATCGAGCAATACCGCGATGCCCATGCCGTGTGCGGTATCGATGAGGTGTTTCAAATCCTCGGGAGTTCCAAAACGCGAACAAGCCGCGAAGAAAGATGAGACATGATAGCCAAATGAACCGTAATACGGATGCTCCTGAACCGCCATGAGCTGGATCGTGTTGTAACCCGCTTTTGCGATCCTCGGCAAAATCTGCTCGGCAAATTCGAGATAGGTGTGTATCCGCGGCTCCTCACCTGACATGCCGATATGGGTCTCATAAATGTAAGGTGAGATGATTTGCCCGGGATCGAACGCGTGTTTCCAGACATAGGGTTGGGGAGGCGACCAGATCTGTGCGGTGAAATCATGGGTGACCGGATGCTGGACGGCACGGGTCAAGGTGGCGGGCAATCGGTCGAGTCGGGAGTCATCCGCTCCGTGGATGTGGAGCTTGATTTGATCGCCATGTTTCAAAGTCCCGGCGGAAACGGTCAGTTCCCAGACACCGTCTGCGGATTTTGACAAGCGATGGGCATCCCGGTTCCATTGGTTGAATTCACCGATTAAGGAAACCGCTTTTGCCTCCGGCAGCCATTCGCGGATGGTCCAATGTTTTTGTGCGGGATCGAAATGAATTCCGAAAAACCCGTGCGCATGACTGTAGCTGGCGAGAGAGCCGTATTGGCGCCGGATTTCTTTGAGGGCGTTCTCGAAGCGGGCGTTGCGGCGCAGGATCGCTTGAGTCTGAGGCTCCAGCCACGGATCGTCCTGAACGAGTTTTGGGATATCCGTCATCGCAGGGGAGGTTGTCACCTCAGACATGTGTCGAAAAGCGAAATGTAAGGGCAATGGCCTTATCATGAGGAAACTTTGAGCTTGGTTCGTTTTATCCGATCTTTAAGTTCCGGACATGTCTCCACTGGTAAAGGATTTCGTGATCATCGGGCTGTATTTCGCGATCATTATGGCGATTGGCGTGTATTTCAGCCGGAGGAACAAAGACGTTTCGGAGTTTGCGCTCGGTGGGCGCTCCATTCCCTGGTGGGCGGTCCTGGCCTCGATCCTGGCTGCGGAAATCAGTGCCGGAACTTTTTTCGGAACTCCTGGCGAGGGCTTTCGCCTGCAGAATTACACCTATGCGCAGTTGATGATCGGTTATCTCCTGGCGCGTCTTGTGGTCAGTGCGGTATTCATCCCAGCATTTTACAAACATAATGTCGTGAGCATTTACGAGTTCCTGGAGCTGCGTTTCGGACCCAAAACGCGGCGTGTGGCCAGCGCGATATTCTTGCTGACCCGATCATTGGCCAGCGGTTCAAGGCTCTGGGTTCCGACCCTGTTGTTGATCGTGATTTGGAACCAACTCAATCCTGCGGATCCGCTTTCAAATTGGGAGCAGTTCTGGTTTACCGGGGGAGCTTTGGTGGTAATTTCGCTTCTGACGGCGGCCTACACGGCGATCGGCGGCATCAAGGCGGTGATCTGGACCGATGTGCTGCAGATCGCGGTGCTTTTTGGAGCCCTGGGTTTTTCCGTTTGGTATTTGCTGGGCCACATTCCGAACGGATGGGAGGGGGCGAAATCCTTCCTGACCGGACCACAGGATCTCAAGCTCTGGGAGTGGAAAGGCGACGCTCCATCGACCACAACCTGGGGTGCGATCAAAAGTGTTCTGGAGAGTGAATTCACGGTTTGGGCCGCGTTGTTCGGCTCCTTGTTCGTCACCCTTGCGACACACGGGACCGATCAGGACATGGTTCAGAGAATGTTGACGGCGAGAAATAAACGGCAAAGCGCCGTCGCCACCATCCTTTCCGGGCTTGCGGACATTCCCGTGACTTTTGCGGTGCTCACCATCGGCATTCTATTGTCGGTCTATTACGGGCATATCGTAAATGATCCCGCACTTCCCATGGCTGGCGGTAAACCGGACAGCACCCGGATTTTTCCTTATTTCGTCATTGATGTCATGCCTGGCGGTCTCCGCGGGCTTGTCGTGGCCGGGGTGCTTGCGACCACCATGGGATCCCTTGGGACCGCCATGAACTCACTGGCTACGAGTTACTCCCGGGACTTTCATTTCCGATGGTTCAAAACGCCGGAAGATGATCACGCCCGCGTCCGTATCATCAAACGCAGCACCGTTGGCTTTGCCCTTATTCTTATTTTCGTGGGTCTTGCGACAGCATTCGTCAAGGCGCACAACCCATCGCTCAGTATCATCGGGATCATTCTCGGCAGTTTCGGATACACCTACGGATCATTGCTCGGAATTTTCATGGTCGCGCTCTTCACAAAAAACCGTGGCAGCGAAACAGGGAACCTGATTGCCATGACCACGGGCATCGTTTTCGTCGCATTTCTGAGCAATCTGCCCAACGATCTTTGGAAGATGTTCGGCGGCGGAACGCTCTATCGGAATCCTCTCTGGCTGCCCATCATCGAGTTCCCGTGGCGCATTATGGCAGGTACTTTGGCGACCTTGGCAGTGGCATTGTGCTTCAGCAGCAAACGCGAAAAAAACACGGGTTCGAATTTGTCACAATGAATCACAGTCATCCCATAGACCGTGATTTTTTTTAGATTCGCTGGCGGGCGATCCCACTCAGGATCGCCCGGATGATTAATCACAAACCAGCTAAAACCAACTTGCCCGTCCTCACTCAGCTTTGCAAGC
>JBIKNX010000064.1:0-11988 GCA_044358435.1 Luteolibacter sp. | reverse complement strand
TCGCTCCCGAATTCACTCTTCCAGTTTACAAAGGCATCGAGATCAAAGCCCCTTCCACCTCAGTCACCGATGAGGAGATCAACACCCAACTCGAAAGCATCCGCGAGCGCCTCGCCGAGTTTGAAGACGTCACGGGTCGCGCGATCCAAAACGACGACATCGCCGTGGTTGATTTCACCACCACTCTCGACGGCAAACCGCTCACCGAAGCGATCGGTGAAAAAGGCCAATACCTCGCCAAACGCGAAAACCACTGGCTGCCGGTCAAGGAAGGCTCGTTCCTTTCCGGCTACGCGGAGCAACTCGTCGGCTCCTCACAAGGGGATCAAAAAGACGTTTCCATCACCCTGGACGACAAGTTTCCTTTTGAGGAACTCCGCGGCAAAACCATCGTCCTGCACACCACCGTGCAGGGGATCAAAGCTCCGAAACTTCCGGAGCTGAACGATGAGTTCGCCGAAAAACTCATCCCCGGAAAAACCCTCGACGACATCAAAGCCCTCATCCACGAGAACATGGGGATGGAAAAAACCAAACAGATCAACGAGTTCAAAGTGTCCCAGATCGTTGAAAAACTCAATGCCGCAATCCACTTCGAACTGCCGGAGGAAATCCTAAAACGCGAAGTCCAGAACCAAGCGAACTCGCTCGTCGAACAAGGCAGCCAGCAAGGCGCATCCGATGAGGACATCCTCAAACAACAAGAGGAAATCTTCTCCGTCGCAACCAAGCGCGCCGTCACCAACCTCCGCACCAACTTCCTTCTCCAGGAAATTGCTCAGGCGGAAAAAATCATCGTGTCCGACGCCGACCTGCTCGGTCACATTTCCCAAATCGCCCAGCAGCGCAAGCAACCCATCAAAAAAGTCATCAAAGACCTTCAGAAAAGTCGCCAAATCCAGTCCATCCGCAATTCCATGCTGATCAGCCAGACCATTGACTTCCTCGTGGAACAAGCGAATGTGACAGAAGTATCCGCCGAAGAACTTGAAGCCAACCCCGCTTAAACACTCATGAACCTTTTTCCTCCCTCCAATCAGTCAGGTTCCAACCAGACCCCGAAAAACAGCTATTACGTCCCCATCGTCATCGAGTCCGATGGGCGCGGCGAGCGCTCGTTCGACATCTACTCCCGCCTGCTGAAGGACAGAATCATTTTCATCGGCACCGGAATCGATGATTACGTAGCCAACTCGGTCATCGCCCAACTGCTCTTCCTTCAGATGCAGGATCCGAAAAAAGACATCCACATTTACATCAACAGTCCCGGCGGTTCCGTCACGGCCGGTCTAGCCATGTATGACACCATGCAATTCCTCACCTGCGATGTGAACACCTATTGCATCGGTATCGCCGCTTCAATGGGTTCGGTTCTCCTCACCGCCGGCACCAAAGGCAAGCGCTTCTGCCTGCCCAACTCGCACGTCATGATCCACCAAGTTTCAGGCGGAGCCCAGGGCACCGCTTCCGATGTGGAGCGCACCATCGGCTTCATGTTCAATCTCAAAAAACGCCTCAACGGAATTCTTGCCAAACACACCGGCAAAACCATCGAACAGATCGAGCACGATTCCGACCGCGACAACTACATGACCGCTGAAGAATCCGTCGCCTACGGCCTCGTCGATAAAGTCCTCGAATCCCGCAAACAACTCCCGGATGCCGTCAAAGAGGAACTCGATAAGAAAAAGTCCTGATCCCCAATCATTCGAGTTTAACATTTAAAGTTTAGAGTTTAGAGTTATAACCCCATGGCCCGCGCATCCAATCTCACCATGTGCTCCTTCTGCGGAAAGAGCCACTCCGAGGTAAAAAAACTCATCGCCGGCCCCGGCGTTTATATCTGCAACGAATGCGTCGATGTTTGCAGCAATATCCTCGAAAAAGAACTCAACCAACCGGACCCAGCCACCGGCAAAAAGCGCAAAGGCAAAACCTCGCACTCACGCGAGGAAATGCCCACACCTGCCGAGCTCCTCGCCGAGCTGGATCAATATGTGATAGGCCAAGAAACCGCCAAACGCGTCCTATCGGTCGCCGTTTACAATCACTACCTCCGCCTCAATCAGGACAACCTCTCGGTCTCGGCGGAATTCAACGATGTCGAGATCGAGAAATCCAATGTCCTCCTGCTGGGCTCGACCGGCTCCGGTAAAACCCTTCTCGCCCGCACTCTCGCACGGGTGCTCGATGTGCCATTCTGCATCGTCGACGCCACCACCCTAACAGAAGCTGGCTACGTGGGCGAAGATGTGGAAAACATCATCCTTCGCCTGCTGCAAGCCGCAGAATTTGATGTCGGACGCGCCGAACGCGGCATCATCTACGTCGATGAGATCGACAAGATCGGCCGTAAAACCGAGAACGTTTCCATCACCCGCGACGTCTCCGGCGAGGGCGTGCAACAAGCCCTTCTCAAAATTCTTGAGGGAACGGTTTGCAATGTCCCTCCTCAAGGCGGACGCAAACATCCGCAACAGGAATACATCCAGATCAATACCGAGAAAATTCTCTTCATCTGCGGCGGAGCGTTCGTCGGTCTCGAGGACATCGTTCGCCGCCGCCTCGGCAGCAAAACCCTCGGCTTCCACTCGGATAACTCTTCAAACGACCTCGATGAAAAGACTTCGAAAATTCTCGAAAAGGTCCTCCCAGAAGACCTCCTGCACTTCGGTTTGATTCCGGAATTCATCGGACGCCTCCCGGTCATCACATCCCTGCGCAAACTCACCGAGGACGAACTCGTCAAAATCCTTACCGAGCCGAAAAACGCCTTGGTCAAACAATACGCCAAACAACTCGCGCTCAATAACGTGAAACTCAGCATTTCACGTGACGCCCTCCGCGCCATGGCCAACCAAGCCGTCGAACGCGGCACCGGCGCGCGCGCACTCCGCTCCATTTTCGAAAAAATGATGCTCGATGTCATGTTCGAGGTCCCCTCCCGCGGCGATATCGAAGAAGTCGCCATCAACCGCCAAGTCGTCGAAGGCACAAAAGCCCCGTCCCTGCGTCGCCGTAAATCCAAGGATAAGGAAGACGCTGCTTAGACATTCCCAGCAGGAATTCCGGATATCGACCCCGGCCCCGGAAGCCCCTCAGCGGAGTATCGCCAATAGACTCTGCCGGCATTCATTCATTTTTTGAAAATTTCGTAAACAAATTTGAATTCCGGTGTCGCAAATTTGTCAGTTCAGCATAAAACCCCTGCCAACCTATTTTTAAATCAGCCATCCTCATGATTGAAGTCGTCAATATCAGCAAACACTTCGGAACCAAACTCGCCGTCGATCAACTCTCCTTTACAGTCAGGAAAGGCGAAGTGCTCGGTTTCCTCGGCCCCAACGGCGCCGGAAAATCCACCACCATGCGCATGGTCACCGGCTTCATCCCACCCAGCTCCGGCGATGCGAAGATCTGCGGCATTTCAATCACCGAAAATCCCTACGAGGCAAAAACCAAAATCGGCTACCTACCCGAATCCGCCCCGCTTTACAACGACATGACGGTCATCGGTTTCCTCAAATTCTGCGCGGATGTTCGCAAGCTTTCGGGCTCCGCTAAACACGATGCGGTCGAAAAAGCGATCGAAACCTGTTTCCTCACCAGCGTCGCCCACCAGTCCATCGACACCCTGTCCAAAGGCTACCGCCACCGCACCTGCCTTGCACAGGCCCTTCTCCACGATCCGGAAGTCCTGATTCTGGACGAACCGACCGACGGCCTCGATCCCAATCAGAAATACGAAGTACGCCAGCTGATCAAGCGCCTTGGAAAAGACAAGGCGATCCTTTTTTCCACCCACATCCTCGAGGAAGTCGAAGCCTCTTGCACCCGGGCGGTAATCGTGGACCGGGGAAAAATCGTCGCCGACGGCACGCCTGCCGAACTCATCGCAAAGGCCCCGAACGGATCTCTCACCGAGCTCTTCCGGAAAGTCACTACCACGGACACGGCCGCGTAACGCCGTTGCGGCCTTCCCATTCCTTTTAACCATCACCCAGCAAACCGATGAACACGCTCACCATCTTCCGTCGCGAATTGAAATCCTATTTCGCCCAACCCACCGCTTACGCGATCATTGTCATCTTCCTCATTCTCTCCCTCGGCCTGACCTTCACCTTCGGCGAATTCATGCGCATCGGCGATGCCTCTCTCGAATACTCCTTCTTCTTTTGGCACCCATGGCTCTATATGCTGCTCGCTCCGGCGATTGCGATGAGGCTTTGGGTGGATGAACAACGCAACGGGACTATCGAGCTTCTCGGAACATTCCCTGTTTCCACCTGGTCTGCCATCGCTGGAAAATTTCTGGCGGCCGCCACGGTCTCCCTGGTCGCCCTACTGCTGACTTTTCCCATTGTCATCACGGTCAACTACCTTGGCAGCCCCGACAACGGCGCGATCCTATCCAGCTACATCGGCTCCTTCCTCGTCTGCTGCACTTTCATCGGCATGACGATGCTGGTATCGGCATTCACCCGCGACCAGGTCGTGTGCCTCATCGTTGCCGTGACTCTTTGCACCCTCATGGTGCTCGGCGGTTACGAACCGGTCACGCGCGAACTGGCAAAAGCCACTTCGCCCGCCACGGTCGAGGCCGTCACCGCTTTCGGCGTTTGGGACCACTTCGCCTCTCTCAACCGCGGCTTATTCCGACTCCAAGACTTCGTCTGGTTCAGCAGCTTTATCTACCTCTGCCTCGTCGGCACTTCCACCATTCTCAGCGCCAAACGCGCCTGAATCAAACATTTTTAGAGTTTAGAATTTACAGTTTAAAGTTTTATGAAGACTCCCATCGCCCGCGCCTCCCTCGGCATTATCGCCCTCCTCGCCATCGCGGTTCTCGCAAATTGGCTGATCTCCCTGACACCCTACGGAAATCGCGGAGCCGATTTCACGGAAAATAAAATCCACACCCTTTCCGAAGGAACGAAGTCCATCCTCGCCGAACTCGATACACCTGTCGTCATCCGCTACTATGCTTCTCGTAGTAGCGATTACATGCCTGAACAATTGAAGGTTCACATTCGCCGCGTCGATGATCTTCTCAAGGAATACACAAACCTATCCAACGGAAAACTGCGTATTGAAAACCTCGATCCCCAACCCGATACGGATGCCGAGGACTCCGCGAATCTGGATGAGATTTCCGGACAAAGCATCAATGATGACAACCTCTATCTCGGCATGGCTGTCTCGGCCTTGGACAAAAAAGCAATTCTGCCCTTCCTCAATCCAAGCGAGGAAACCATGCTGGAATACCATATTTCCAAAGCCATCGCGGAAGTGGCAACTCCCGTCAAACCGGTGATCGGAATCATTTCCGGAATGAACCTCACGGGCACGCCGGCGATGATGCCAGGCCAACAACCGCAACAACCCTGGGTCATTTATCAACAGCTCAAGCAATCTTTCCAACTACGCGATCTGGGCATGAATCCTCAAAAAATCGATCCGGACGAAATCAAAGTCCTCCTGGTTTTCCATCCCGCGGAAATCACTCCTCAAACCGAATTCATGATCGATCAGTATCTCCTAAGCGGGGGAACTGTCGTCGCTTGCCTTGATGCCCATTCCGTCTCCGCACAAATGCTCGGCGGAGGCAATCCCATGATGGGGCAGGCCGGTGCTCCGACCACATCGACCCTGCCGACTCTACTCCCTGCCTGGGGCCTGAAATTCACTTCCCGGCAAGTCCTCGCCGATCCCATCCACGCAACTCTGCTTGGCGGCAACCGCAAAGGCGTGGCGGTCTTGAGTCTTCCAAAATCGGCAATGCCTGACAAAGACAGCATTATCACCAAAAACCTTGAATCGGTTACCCTTTACCTTCCTGGCGCATTCGAATTCACCGGAGCGGACGGTATCACCGCAAATCCGTTGATTCGTTCATCCAAGGTCGCCGGCTTCGTCGATACGGTCAAAGCCTCACAACTCGATCCATCCATTGAAAACCATGTCAAGGCAACCGGCACTGCTTTCGATCTTGTCACCTTTCTCTCTGGAAATTTCAAAAGTGCTTTTCCTAATGGAAAACCCGAAGACGGCGCAGCTGGAGAAGCTCCTGAAGGCGAGAAAAAAGACGCGCCCAAAGAGGATTCGCTCAAACAGGCAAGCAAACCCGGTAACGTGTTCCTCATCGCCGATATCGATGCCTTTTATGACCGCTTCGCTTACTCCGTTCAAAACTTTGGAGGCACGCAAATGGCCACGCCCGCCAACGGTAACTCCGCCCTGCTTTTCAACATTATCGATCAGGCAATTGGTTCGAAATACCTGATCGGCTCACGCTCGCGCGCTGCGACGCGCAGACCGTTCACTGTCATCCAGGAAATGGAAACGAAGTTCAACGACCACGTGGGATCCAAAATCGAGGAATTCCAAACGAAGCAACGCCAGGCACAAGGCAAACTCCAGGAACTTCAGGCTCAAAAAACCAAAGGATCCGAGCTTTTCCTCTCACCGGAACAGGAAGCGGAAATCGAAAATCTGCGCAAACAACAGGTCGAATACTCGCGCCTGATCCGCGAGCAGGAAAAAGACCTGCGCCGCCAGAAAGACAATCTCGCGGGCAATATCACCCTGCTCAACGTCGTCGTCGTGCCGGTCCTAGTCATCCTGTTCGGTTTGTCGCTCTACATCGCACGCCGCTCCTCCACCCGCGCCCGCTGATCTCGCGTAACTCCCCAACTGAAAACTTCCAACATTTATCAAGATGAAACCACGCACCGTCATCATTCTCTGGATCCTTGTCCTGCTTCTCGGCATTTCCGTTTTCACTGCCAAAAAGTCCGCAGGTAACGCGATCAAACACACCACCCACCGCGCCGCCGGTGAAACTCTCATCGCAGAATTTCCTGCCAGAGAGGTCGCATCCATCCATATCACCGATGCCGAGAAGTCGGTTAATCTGCAACTCAAAGGCGGCAACTGGTCTGTGGTTGAGCGCGACGGATTCAAAGCAAACTCAGCCGATATTGTTGAATGGCTCCGCACCCTGATCGATCTGAAAGTCACGCAGGGCATCGAAGCCGGGCCGTCTTTTGCTGCAAGCTTCGGCATGGATGAAAAATCATCCGATCCCGCCAAACACGGCGTTACCGCCACGTTCAAGGACGCATCCGGAAAATCTCTCGCTGCTATCTCCTTCGGCAAAAACCTCGACTCTGTCGCCTCATCCTCTCCCTTCGGCGGGGGGGCGGTGGGTCGCTTCGTCCGCAATCACGCGGATGAATCCGGATTCTACGCGGTTTCCGAGCTTTTCCCATCCCTCTCGGCCGATCCCAAAAATTGGCTCGCCAATGATTTTTTCAAAATCGAAAAAATCCAATCCATCGCCCTTACCCAGCCCGGCTCTGACAAGAATGAATGGGAACTCGCGCGTAAGGATGAGGGTGCCGAGTTCGAATTCACCTCTGCGTTTCCAGGCGTGAAAATCGACCCTGCCGCGGTCGCTCCCCTGAAGTCGCTGTTCTCCTATGCGAGATTCGACGATGTCGTGCCTGCCGCCGAAGTCACAAAACGCACAAGCCCCGATAAAGCCCAAACCGCCACGATCAAAACCTTTGAAGATCTCACCTATGTCCTGACGCTTCAGCCATCCAAAGTGGAGGGCTCGGAAAATTACCTGCTCGCTGTTAAAGTTTCCGGAGACATCCCGGAAAAACGCAAAGCCGCGGAAAACGAAAAACCCGAAGACGCAGCCGCAGCCGACAAGGCTTTTGAAACTCGAAAAAAAGCTCTCAACGAAATCATCGAGCAAATCAAAAAACTCGAAAATATCACCTTTGAAGTCAGTAAATTCACCGTCGATGCCTTAATCAAGTCCCGCACCGACCTGATGGACAAAGGCCCTGGTCCACAAGCCCAACCCGCCGGCGGAGCAGCCCCCGCCTTCTCCCCGCCTATCTCAATTCCCGCGCAATGAGATTTTCCGAACTTGGAGTCTGAGGTTTCCCGAGCTATGCTCTCCCCCAAGTTCACCATGCCGAATCCTCACGACCATCCCACTGCTCTAAAAGATCTCCAGGATTCCATTTATCGGGAGAAAATCCTGCGTGCCCGCGCCATGACGCGGGAGGAGCGTTTTATTTCAGGTTGCCAGCTCACCAACGAAGTGACGGATCGAATCTTTCAAGGAGTCATGGCTAGACTTGGAACCAACGACCCGAAATCCGCTTGGATCGAAGCAAAAAAGCGTGCCGAACGTCTGCGCCGTGCGAATGACCATGGATTTTATGTCAGCGAAAACCACTCATCATGACGATTGAACAATTGGCGATCACAGTCATCAAAGCCTGTGAAAAAGAAAATGTGGATCACATGCTAACTGGTGCATTTGCCTTCAATTTTTACGGAGTTCCGAGAGCCACGAAAGACGTTGATATTGTCGTAGATGTATCCGGATCTCTGAGTATTAAAAACCTGATCATGAATCTGGAGCCAGAAATCCAATTCAACGGACAAGTGCAGTTTGATACCCTGACATGGGGTCGTCGGCACATCGGAACTCCAGCATCAGACACCACCCTTCAAATTGAACTCTTCGAGCTTTTTGATGATGATTTCGTCCAAAGTCAGTTCCGCAGGAAACAGCGACTCATCTTGCCTCAACTCGATATCCCAAGCTGGATTCCAACCCCCGAAGACATCATCGTCCAGAAACTGCGCTGGGGCCGCCCCAAAGATCTCGATGACGCACGCGATGTTTTAGCCATCGAAGGCCCCGAAAACCTCGATATGCCTTACATCGAAAACTGGTGCTCCATCCACCAAACCACCTCCCGCCTCAGCGACACCCTCGCCCGCATTCCCCCGATGTAACCTCACAAATCTGTCACTTAAAACTCGCCAATTCCCGTCCCGCAAGTTTCCATATCCGCCCCGTGACCAAACACCGCACAGACGACCTCCGTATTTCCGGCATCAATCCCCTGATTTCACCGGCAGTCCTCGCATACTATCTTCCGATCAACGAACAAGCCGCTGAAGTGGTTCACTCCGCGCGCGCGCAGGCCGATGCTATCCTTTCTCTTCAAGATGACCGCCTCATGGCCATCGTCGGTCCCTGCTCGATTCACGATCCGGAAGCCGCGCTCGAATACGCCGCCAAACTCAAGGCTGAGGCGGATCGCCTCAAAAATGACGTGTTCATCATGATGCGGGTCTATTTCGAAAAACCCCGCACCACGGTTGGCTGGAAAGGCTTGATCAATGATCCCGCCCTCGATGATTCCTTCGACATCAACCGCGGCCTGCGCGTCGCTCGCAAACTCCTGCTCGACCTCGCCCACATGGGCATGTCCTCCGCCACGGAGTTCCTCGATACGATTTCCCCGCAATACATCGCGGACCTTATCTCATGGGGCGCAATCGGTGCCCGCACCACGGAATCCCAAATCCATCGCGAACTCGCTTCCGGCCTCTCCATGCCGGTCGGCTTCAAAAACGGCACCGGCGGCTCGATCCAGCTCGCGCTCGACGCCATCCAATCCGCCTCCCGCCCTCACCATTTTCTTTCAGTCACCAAACAAGGTGTCTCCGCCATCGTTTCCACCACCGGAAATAAATCCTGCCACCTCATCCTGCGCGGCGGAAAAACCGGCCCGAACTACGAAGCCGAACACGTTGCCGAAGTGGAAAAGATGCTCAGTGAGCAGAGCCTCCCGCTTTCGATCATGATCGATTGCTCACACGGCAACTCGAACAAAGACTACCGTAACCAACCGCTGGTCGCGAAAAACATCGCCAACCAGATCGCCGCAGGCTCCAAAACCATCACCTCGGTGATGATCGAATCCAACCTCGTCGAAGGCAACCAGAAGCTCCAGCCGGATCTCTCCAAACTCACCCGCGGCCAATCCGTCACCGACGCCTGCATCAATTGGGACGATACGGTCGAGACCCTCGAGTCCTTGGCCGCAGCAGTTAGAGAACGCAGAGGCAAATAAACAGCGATTGATTTGGCCTTTTCTTCCAAATCATCAATCGGAAATCCATTGAAGATCTGAACGCTACCGCCATTCGGTTTAATTGACGATTGTTGATGTTTGATTTGTGATTTAATGAGGCTCCAATGAAATCCTTCATCTACCTCTTCCTTCTCATCCATCTCTGCTCCGCCGCTGAGAAAAAACCCAACATGCTCGTCATCCTCACCGATGACCTCGGTTTCTCGGATCTCGGTTGTTACGGCTCGGAAATCGACACCCCGAATCTCGATCGCCTCGCCGCCAACGGCGTGCGTTTCTCCCAGTTTTACAACACCGCCAAGTGCCACTCCTCACGCGTCAGCCTCCTCACCGGCCGCTGGTGCATTCAGGCAGGCGATATCAAAATGGACAAGGCGGTCACGATCCCGGAAGTCCTCGCTCCAGCCGGTTACTCAACCGCGATGACAGGCAAATGGCATCTCGACAAACAACCCACCGACTTCGGGTTCCGGAAATTTTTCGGTCACCTCTCCGGCTCCTGCAACTATTACAGAGGCGACGACACTTTCCGCCTCAACGGTGAAAACTGGCAAGTCCCCAAAAAAGATTTCTACACCACCACCGCCAATGTGGATTACGGACTCAAATTCATCTCGGAAGCCCGCGAAGAGAAAAAACCTTGGTTTCTCTACATTGCCTTCAACGCTCCTCACGCACCACTCCAACCCCTAAAACAAGATTACGAAAAATACCGCCATCGCTACACTGGCGGTTGGGATGAAATGAATCGAAATCGCTTCGAAAAACAAAAGCAAAGCGGAATCATTCCCCCTGACCTCAAAATCTCACCCCGCCCCGATCACATCCCCGCTTGGGATTCCCTGACTCCCGAAATCCGCGATTGGGAATCCCGCCGCATGGCCGCCTATGCCGCGCTCATCGATCGGGTGGATCAGGAAATCGGACGCATCATTGCCGATCTCGAAACCAAGGGTGAACTCGACAATACCCTCATAGTTTTCCTCTCCGACAACGGTGCCTGCCCTTATGACCGTCAAAATATCGGTATCGAAAGGGAACCTTACGACCCCACCACCAAATGGACCGACAGCACGGGCTGGGCATGGGCGCGCAACACTCCGTTCCGCTACTACAAACAAAACCAGTTCGAAGGCGGCATCTCATCTCCCGCCATCTTCCATTGGCCTGCGGGGATCAAGGCGGAAAAAAGCTCGGTCTCGGATTTCCCCGCCCACTTGGTCGATCTCCTACCGACTCTCGCCGAGATCGGCGGCGCAAGCATTCCCGAAACATTTCCTAACAGAAAACCCACTCCGCTCGCCGGAATTTCCCTCACTCCCGTTCTCGCCGGAAAAACCATCGCAACCCGTCCGCCCATCCATCTGCTTCACGACAAAGATCGCGGCTTGCGCGATGGCGAATGGAAAATCGTTTCCTATCGGAGCCAGGCATGGGAGCTTTATCACATCGCAACGGATCGGACCGAACTGAACAACCTCGCGCAAAAGCATCCGCAACGAGTGGCGCAAATGGTCGCCAAGTGGAACGAGATCGCCGCGCAAACCATGGAACTCAAGCCTGAGCCAGTCTCCACCGAAGCCACCCATCCAAAACACCGCGAGTATTCCAACTACTCCGGCCAAAACGGTGCGGACACAGGGTCATTCAAAGTCGGTAAGAGCAAAAAACACCAGAAGCCGGCTCATAAAGCTAAAATAAAGGAATCCAACCACAGATAAACGCGGATTAAAAATTGTTAAAATACAAAGGGATTCAAAATTTCCGGTCTTTATCTCTATTCTTTATCCGCATTCATCCGTGTTTATCTGCGGTTAAAAACTCTTCCCGTTCGGCGCGGTGGATTTCATCTTTAAACCACAATAAACCGCAGAAAACTTCGGTTACGGCTCAAAATTTAGCTGTCCATAAAAAAGGCTCTTCAGCAAAATTTGTGGGTGAACTTCGGCTCCGGTAGTTTCCCAAGTGTATGAAACAGAGTGGTTTGTAGCAATTCGAAGCTGCGGTAGCCGTA
>JBIKNX010000250.1:0-3525 GCA_044358435.1 Luteolibacter sp. | reverse complement strand
TTCAGCGACAAAAGCTTGCCGACGAGCGGCTACTATCAAGCGGGTTTCACCTATCAGAATGTGGGTGAAACCACATTTGCGCCCATCAGCGAACAACAATGGTGGCACGATGCCACGAGCAGACATCTGGGTTTCATTGAAAATTCCGGGGGAAAATTGCCAAAAATATATGTCATTCGAGACTTCCGCGATCCGGAGCCAACAGCCCCTTAGAGACCAAAGCTCTGAATTTTTTTGCCGCCGCAAACGCTCCCGTCGCGCCCAGATCCGTTGCCAAAGCCCAACCCCGCAGGGGCTTTCACCCGGAAAGTTGACACAGGCGCCTTCTGACCTAGGATAAGACCGTATTCAGCCCATCCAACCATGAAAATTCATTCTCTCCATCCCCCCATTTGTTACTCCAGATCCGCAGGCTTCACGCTTTTGGAAATCGTCATCGTTTTGGGCATCATCGCTGTGATCATCGGTGGATCGATCGTTGGCCTGAACAAACTCGGCGACGGAGCCAAAATCCAACGTGTCGAGAGTGACTTCAACAACCTCCGCGCAGCCGTATTGAACTATAAAATGCTCGCAAGCAACGCACCCACCACCCAACAGGGACTCGGAGCACTCTTCACCAAACCCTCCACACCTCCCATCCCGAAACGGTGGACATCCGCCGGTTCAAAAGGCGTCCCCACGGATCCATGGGGTGTGCCTTACCGCTACCGCAATCCGGGTAAAAAGGACTCTTCCGACTTCGAAATCTACACTTTCGGTCCGGATCAGTTGGAAAATACAGACGACGACATGTCTTCCCAAGACTAGCCGATCAAATTTCCGCCCGTCATTTCCTTTCAAAACCTGTTGATAGAAATCACCAAGCGCATCCATCAATTTGCACGCAGGCACTCAACAAAAGAGGCTCAGCAGTCATCTGCAAGCGATGTGTCCGGAGGATCGGGAAAATTTCGATCCGCATCGTCGCGCATCCGTTGTCGGCTCATTATTCTCCAGAGGCTTCACTCTGATCGAGATCGTCGTGGTTCTCATCATTATCGGTGTGATCGCTGCGGGATCTGTCGCAGCTGTCGTCCTGACATCGTCCGAGCGTATACTCCGCAACCAATCCGGTGAGATTGAGATGCTGGCCAAAAAAGCCCGCGCCGCAGCCGTTTTACACCAGAAACCCTACGCCATCGAGTTTCATAAGAACTCCATCCACTTGCTGCCCCTATCGCAGACCGGAAGTTTTGAACGCACCACAGCACTCGGAAATGAAATCGGTGGCAGGTCCGGCGACCAGACGGCCTCAGCAGGTCGATCCGAAAGTCTCAGTCTAGACCCAAACATCACATGGTCGATACGCCGCTGGAATACCGAGGCCTTCATCACACCCGGCAAGGGCCCAGTGCCCGTCTGGCGGTTCGATCCCGATGGTCTCTGTGAACCCCTCACGATTCGCCTCGATCTGAACAACAGCTACGCGCAAGATACCTATCACCCGCTGACCGCCAGCATTGCGGATTCCGAGCTCGAAGCCAATTAACCTTTTCAAATCCCATTCCCATTTTTGAAAACATCCAACAGACCATCCGGCAAACCCACAGGCTTCCTGCTGATGGAAGTGGTTGTCGCATTGGGTATTTTCGCCATGGCTTGCACGGGTCTTGTGGTGGCATTCCACCGCATGGCGGAAACCGCAACCCTGGCACAAACCGAACTCCAAATCACCCGTATTTTGGATTCGGCCCTTACCGAACAACTCTCCTTCCCCACTCTCGAAGAAGGCACCACCCAGATTCCTGTCGAGGGAACCGATATCGAACTCGATGTCGTCGTCTCACCCATCACGGATTTGGAAAACCAGAACAAACAACTCCTCCAGGAGATGTATCGCATCGAGATTACCGCGAAATGGTTCGCCGATGGCAAATGGCAATCCCGCTCCGTGGAGACATGGCGCTACAACCTCATGTATCAACCATGAAATCCCATGGCGAAAAAAAGCGTGAACGAGCCGGAGGTTTCACCCTGTTGGAACTCGTGATCGCACTTCTGCTGATCGCCATGCTTTTCGGCATGGTATTCGCAACTGCCCGCGCCTCCCTGAGTCTTGGAAACTCGGTCGTGAATACCCAAAACGAGGAAATGCTCCACCAAGCGTTTTTTGATCTGTTGGAAAAACGCTTTTCGGAACTACCCGGAAATACCCGTCTCGATCTCCAGCCAACCGATTCGGGATCCCATTATCTCAGCGATCTGACACTTGAAAATGTTCCCCTCTCATTCTCATGGGGTGATCAGGAGCGCACCGCGAAAGCGATCCAACTCTCCACCGTCATGCGGCGCTCGGGCTTTCTGGATATCGTCTTGCGCTACTATGAAAACCCCGTCATCGATCCAAGCTCAAGCAAGGCATCGGGCGGAGGATTTCGATCAACGGCCGTTGATGAAGCGCCTTTTGCGGAAATCACCCTGCTGACCGATGTCCGTTATTTCGAATGGCGAGTCCTTGATCCCAGCCAGATGGAATATGTTTTCGAATGGAAGGGGGCCGGTAAGCTGCCCTTGCAAATCGAACTCACCTGCGCGTTCGGGGCCAAGGGCGAGCCAATGCGTCACGTATTCTGGATTCCTCCCAAACAAAACCCGGAAGTTTACATGCGCCAACTCCAGCAACAAAGCGCCAACAAGCAAAATCCGACGTCTCCCTCGACTCCTGTTCCCGACGTGCCATCCGTTCCAACTCCCAACCCAGGTCCGTCAGAATGAAAATCCACGCCCCTCTTCACCGAGATTCCACTCACCACGGAGTGGCCCTGATTGCCGTGCTCTGGCTGATTGCGATTCTGTCACTCGCTGCGATCACGACTCTGCGCGTCATTTCATTCGACGCCGAGATCACCACCGCCAAAATCCACGGCTCGCGCGCCTTACATCTCGCAGAAATGGGCATCGCCATCGGCGCCAACCCGGTTGTGAAAAATGATGACGTTGTGTTGCTGAATCGTATGGATGAGGAAAACAATGAGGAAATTCAGGTGATCCTCGCTTCTGAAAGCGCCCGTTTCAATATCAACTCTCTCGTTCTGGCCGATGACAAAACCCTCATCCGCTCGATATTCATCCATTGGGGCCTCGATCTTGATGCCGCTCAAGCTCTGACCGATGCCTTCACGGACTGGATCGATCCGGATG
Organism: Luteolibacter sp.; assembly: GCA_044358435.1. Taxonomy (GTDB): domain Bacteria; phylum Verrucomicrobiota; class Verrucomicrobiia; order Verrucomicrobiales; family Akkermansiaceae; genus Luteolibacter. Next base: position 342 of record JBIKNX010000250.1, on the reverse strand, counting down.
AGGAGGTCGCCCTCAATGGAGCGGAAACTGAAGAATATACCCGAATCGGGCGCATCAACCAACCTTTCAACAGACCGTTTTATGACATCGAGGAAATGCGGCTCGTGCGCGGAATGGATCAAATCGAGGCACTCCGCCCTGATTGGAGAAATTGGTTTACCATCTGGTCCGGGGGAACACTCGATCTTAATGAAGCGGATGCCGAACTCATTTCCTTGGCAGCAGAAGTCCCCCCCGAACTGGCCTCAATCATCCCCAAAACGGTGCGCGGCCGGGACGGCATCCGCCATACTCAGGATGACGTTCCCTTCAAAGATCTTGCTTCCGCAATTTCCTTGCTTG
>JBIKNX010000249.1:0-3534 GCA_044358435.1 Luteolibacter sp. | reverse complement strand
AGCCACGCTTGGCGAAGATGTGATTTCTCATGAAGACTTCGCGACAAATCACGGCCGGAGTGAGGCCCTGCAAGAGATGGCCGAGCCTGTCGTAGTGATTGCGTGAAAGGTCCAAGACCTCCTTTGACCATTCGCCAGCTGGCACACGGGCATAGGTGTAATGTCCGCCAATGATTAGAACGATCATGTGCACTGCGATCAAAACCAGGGAGAGGTTGCACAATCTCCATTTTCTGGATTGGGCGATGAAGAGTGCGATGAAACCCGCAAAGACCGGAAATACCTCAAGCCACCACGTGAGTCGGTCATAAGGCTCGATGCCTGACCAAATCAGAACAGGCATGACCAACAGCAGCAGGATGATGTTGGGTTGGGATTTCATGAACGAACTCTAAATCTTAATGTCCAAACTCCAAGGAAGAAGAATGAGGCCTTGTGTCTTTGGTTGATGTTTTGCGGAAGTTCCGGTTTGCGTTCGGTCGTCGGGAAGGAAACGGAGAAATCCGAATTCGATCAGATAAAAGTTGCGAAGCCCGTAGACCCTATATTTCATGAATTCACACATCCTTATGGCTATTATCCATCGCGCTCTTATCCAACGTCTTGCCGCCCTTGCTGCCATGGGCTTGCTGATTGCAAACCTGCAGGCTGCAGAAAAATTCGATGCCGCATGGCTGCGTGCGGAGGCGAAACGAATTTCGGGTCAGCCCTATGTTGCGCCGCCGGCGAAGTTGCCCGCATGGATCGATGGGCTCGATTATGATGCTTATCAGTCGATCAAGTTCAACAAGGACAAAGCGCTATGGCAGGGGAAAGATCGCAATCTGGAAGTGCGGTTGTTTCATCTGGGTTTGTTCTTCCGTCACCCGGTTGGCATACACGAAGTGAATCAGGGCAAGGTGACCGCAGTTCCGTATTCCAAAGATTTGTTTACTTATGGAAAGGGTCTCAAAGTTCCCTCAAAAGTTGAAAATCTCGGGTTTGCCGGCTTCCGCGTGGGCGTGTCTCCGGATAAGAATGCCGACATGTTTGCATTTCTCGGTGCGAGTTATTTCAGGGCTGTCGGCGCGACCAAGCAATACGGGCTTTCGGCTCGCGGACTTGCGGTCGATACCGCCCTGCCGCGTGCGGAGGAGTTTCCGGATTTTCGTCATTTTTGGTTGGAAAAACCCGCGGCGGATTCCACAACCCTGCGCGTTCACGCCTTGTTGGACAGCCCATCGGTTGCCGGTGCCTATACGTTTGTGATCACTCCGGGGGAAGTCACGAAGATGGATGTTGATGCGGTGCTTTATCCTCGGAAAAAAATCGAAAGGGTCGGGATCGCGCCGCTGACTTCAATGTATCAGTGCGGCGAAAACGATCGTCGCGTGGCGGACGACTGGCGCCCGGAAATTCATGACTCGGATGGTTTGTCGATGTGGAATGGCAGCGGCGAATGGATTTGGCGTCCGCTGGTGAATCCCAAAACCCTGCAGTTCAACTCGTTTCTCGATGAAAACCCGAAAGGCTTCGGTTTGTTGCAGCGCGACCAGGATTTCGATCATTACCTGGATGACGGCGCGATGTATCACAAGCGTCCCTCGCTTTGGGTTGAACCGCTTGAGGGATGGGGCAAGGGCCAGATTCAGTTGGTGGAGATTCCAAGTCCCGATGAGACGTTTGACAATGTCGTCGCTTTCTGGAATCCCCAGAAACCGTTCGGACCGGGTGAAGAGCGGCACTTCAGTTATCGCTTGCACTGGGGCGCCAAACCCCCGGTCACCACGCCGATGGCACAAGTGGTCGCCAGTCGCGTTGGAGCGGGTGGTATTCCCGGAGAAAAGAATCGAACCACGTCCCGCAAGTTCGTCCTCGATTTCAAAGGGGGGCGTTTTGAAGATCTGCCATGGGAGACAAAGGTTGAGCCTGTCATCAGCACTTCCCGAGGAGAAATTTTGCATCCGGCCGCCCGTCCGGTGGTCGGTGGTGACACATGGCGCTGCAATTTCGATATCAAAGTGGATGGCAAGGATCCTGTGAATCTGCGCCTGTTTCTGAAAGATTCGAAAGGGGCTCTCACCGAGACCTGGATTTATCAATACACTCCCTGATCAGGGGTGTTCCTATGCGGATCTTGGCCGGGTTTGAAAACTCACGGTCATAGTTAAGGCTGTTTCCCGTAATGTTCGGCAAGTCCCTGAGCGAGGGCGTTGGCGTATTCCTGGAAAATGGAGGGCACGAGTTTGCCGTCGATCTCCTGCAGACCTTCGTAATCGCCGGCTTGGATGCGGTGATAGTCAGGAACCGAATTCATGACGTAGGGCTCCATGAAAATGACGGGGCAGTTGTAAAGCCGATTTGCCAAAAGGTTGCGCGCATAGAGGTAAGGGCTCTCAGGAATGGCTCGGAAATTTCCGGCATCCGGGTGATAGGTGAAAGGCGGTAGGTCGGAGATTTTGGCAAAGGTTTCGGCAACCGTTTTCGCAACGACAAGTTCTTCTTCGTGAGTCCGTTGCAGGAGCTTTTTAAGCATTTCAAAGCGTTGGTCAGAAAGCCTCACTTCATCCGGTGTGTAGCCACCATTGAGCAAAATGTGAAAATGATGGTTTGGAACGAGCGTTGGAGAGGAGGGGTCGCCCCAGGCATCCGCATTGAAATGCAGGCAAAGCACGAGATCCGGCTTGATGGTATCGTTCACCAGATTCGCACGGGCTCGTATTTCCGCCGTACGGTAGAAGAGTTTTTCGGTGAATCGTTGGAGGGATACGGGATCGGACAGAGTCGCGTCATTCTTGGCGAGTTCGGCGAGATTCTCGGGTCGGAAGGGAGTGACGGGCTCGGGTTTGTTACGGATCAGGGTGATTTTGGCGCCCATTTCCTCGAGGAGAGGTTTGAGCAGGTTGGCAACGCGCAAGGTCATGTCACCCTCGGTGACGGGGGTTGCATCACCGATTTGGAACCAGCGACTCTCGATTTTAGCCCATTCTCCGCCGATGTGACCGGGGTCGATGGCGATGTGAAGGTTGGCGAGAGGTTTTTCGGCGGTTCTGGATGGGAGACTTGCTGTGGTCTGCCAGTGGCGTGGGGTAGGATGAGTGAGTTCCGGTTGGGCGAAATGGAGAATGAAAGGGGGTTCCGTCGGATCGCCGGATGTGAGAATTTCAGCAAACGGATCCGAAATGGTGATGAATTCCTGCCAAGTGCTGTCGGTCGTAAAGATGTTGCGGAGGAGGGTTTCGAAGTCCGAGCGAGTGATCGTGTGCTGGAATGGGTTGAGCTGGGTCCAATCGGGATTTTGTCCGAGGATGGACAGAGCGGGCGGGAGTTTCTCCTCGGGAGGAGGAGTGGGTGCTGGTGATCGGCGGAAAACCAGAAATAGCGTTAGCGCAACGAGAAATAGCAAAGCAATGATGGGGGCGGGGTTGCGCATAGGTGTGAGATAAACTCTATTTTTTAAATTTTTTGCCTCTTCCGCAAAATCTGTGGGTTGAACTGGCATCCGAGCGCTGTGTAGCTGCGAGAAGTTCTTGAAAGTTGTCCACAACAGACCGA
>JBIKNX010000063.1:0-12162 GCA_044358435.1 Luteolibacter sp. | reverse complement strand
GGCGGCTTTCATGGCGACCATCCGTGCGGAATGCTCGGTGGCACGGGATTCGAGAAGCGCCTGATAGACTTGGAAATTCACGTAAAGGGGAAGGATGGATGCGAGAACCTCGTCAACCGAAGGCTCAAAAAGGGAGTCTTTGCTGTCGCCATCGATCAGGCCGGTTTCATCGGATTGGGTCGGAGGAAGAACCGGGAGAAGTTGTTTAACCTCGGGAACCTGCGTTAACGTGTTCACGAAGCGTGTGTAGACAATCGAAACCTTGTCGTAATTTCCTTCGGTGAATTGCTTGGTGAGCAGTGCTGCGATCGAGCGGGCATCCGCAAACGGAACCGGATCTTTCACCGAGTAGTCGGCGAGAATTTTCTTGTTCAGCTTCTCCAGCATGATGCGGAGCTTGCGACCGACGGTGACGAAAACCGCCGTGTCGGAAGTTTCGGCGCGGAGTTTTTTCGCAAGGTTGGTGTTGAGTGGGCCGCAAAGACCTTTGTCGGTGGAAACGACAAGAACGAGTTCACGGTCACCTTTCCGAACTTCGAGAAGCGGATGCGAAACCTCATCAGGAAAGTTCGCGGAAATATCACTCAGAACGGCGTTGAGCTGGGATGAATAATCGCGCCCGGCCATCGCTTGGTCTTGGGCTTTTTTCATCTTCGCGGCCGCAACGAGCTGCATCGCCCGGGTGATTTGGGCGGTGTTCTTGACCGATTTGATTCGGCGGCGGATATCTCGGAGGTTAGCCATGTTTTTACTTCGTAAAAGGGGATTGGATATTGGAAATTAGATATTGGGTATGACTTAATATCGAATATCTAATACCTAATTTCTATTTAAATGACTTCTTGAAATCTTCAATGGCTTGTTTGACAGCCTCGACTGAGGCGGCGTCTTTCTTGAGATCCGGTTTCTCGTTGCGGATCTTGTCGAGGATTTCGCCTTTGCGCGTGTTGAAGAACTCGCCCATCGCGTCTTGGCAACGGCCGATGTCTTTCACCGCCACGTCGTCAAAGTAACCGTTCTGCATCGCAAAGAGGTAGATCGACTCCATCTCCATCGCGAGCGGGGAGTATTGGTTTTGCTTGAAGAGTTCAACGATACGGGCACCGCGCTCGAGTTTTCTTTTAGTCTGGGCATCGAGATCGGAGCCGAACTGAGCGAAGGCTTGAAGCTCGCGATACTGGGCGAGGTCAAGTTTCGTCGTTCCAGCAACCGATTTGATGGTCTTGGTTTGTGCGGCGGAACCGACGCGGGAAACCGAGAGACCGACCGAGATCGCGGGGCGGATACCTTGGTAGAAAAGGTCGGTTTCAAGATAGATCTGGCCGTCGGTGATCGAGATCACGTTGGTCGGAATGTATGCGGAGACGTCACCTGCCTGGGTCTCGATGATGGGCAGAGCGGTGAGTGAACCCCCGCCGGCGGCATCGGTAAGACGCGCGGAGCGCTCGAGCAAACGGGAGTGAAGGTAGAAAACGTCACCCGGATATGCCTCGCGGCCGGAAGGGCGGCGAAGGATCAGGGAAACCTGGCGATAAGCCACGGCGTGTTTGGAAAGGTCATCGAAAACGATCAGGCAATCCTGACCCTTATCCATGAGATATTCGGCAATCGCGCAACCCGCGTAGGGGGCGAGGAACTGCATGGCAGCCGCATCGGAAGCGGAGGCGGAAACGATGGTGGTGTATTCCATCGCGCCAGCATCTTCGAGAGTCTTCTGGATACGTGCAACGTTGGAGAGTTTCTGGCCGATGGCGACATAGATACAAAACATCGGCTTGTAGTTCTGCAGCTTGCCTTGCTCGGCGGCTTTGTTTTGCTGGGCTTGGGAAATGATGGTGTCCACCGCGATGGTGGTTTTGCCTGTGGCACGGTCACCGATGATCAACTCGCGCTGACCGCGGCCGATCGGCACCATGGCATCGATCGCCATGATTCCGGTCTGGACCGGCACGGAAACGGATTTCCGTTTGATGATGCCGGGAGCAATCTTCTCCATCGGGTATTGAGCGGATGCGGCGATCTCGCCTTTGCCGTCGATGGGTGCGCCGAGGGCGTTGACCACGCGACCGAGCAGGGCTTCCCCCACAGGAATGGAAAGGAGCTTGCCGGAGGTGCGGCAGGTGGCGCCTTGGGTAACGGAAGCGTAATCACCGAGAAGAACGACGCCGACTTCGCTTTCCTCAAGGTTCAGCGCCATGCCGGTCACTCCGCCATCGAACTCAATCATTTCATTGAGCATGACGTCGGAAAGGCCTTCGACGATGGCGACGCCGTCACCGACCTTGCGGACGGTGCCGGTATTGGTTTTCTCAACGCTCGAGCTGATGCCGGCGATTTGTTTTTCGATGTCCTGGAGGATGCTGCTCATAAAATAAAGGTGAGGAGTGAGTAGTGAATGGTGAAAAAGAGAAGATTAAAACGCTTTGGAGAGGCGATCGATACGACCTTGAACGGAGCCGTCCAGGACGTCGTCGCCGACTTTAATACGAAGCCCGCCAAGGAGCTCCGGGTTGATTTTGTATTCGATGGTGAGTTTGCTTCCGTGGTCTTTGGCGAGGCCGGCCTCCACTTTCTGGCGCTCTGCGGCATCGAGTGCGGTGGCACTTTCCACCAAAACCGAGCGACGGGCTTGCTCGAGACGCGTGAGGCGTTGAAGCGAGGCGAGGATGGCTTCGAAATCGCGAGGTTTAGCGGCGATGAGCTTGGAAACCAGATCCCGCAGCTTGTGATCGTCAAGCTGGCCGTTCACTTGGCACAAGCCGTAGAGACGGCGGGCGGTGGCGGCGGCGATTTTGGAAATTTTCATCGTGGTCGGTTGAGAAAAGAGCTGGCGGATCAGTTGCCGACTTTGGCGAGGGCTTCTGCGTTGATGCGTTGTTGGTCATCCGAGGTGAGGACTTTACCGGTGACTTGCGAGGTCGCATCGGCGACAAGGCGGCCGAATTCGCGTTTCAGCTCGGCGGAGATACGCTCGCGGTCGGCGTTGGCGGCGGCCTCGGCTTTCGCAAGGATTTGCTGGGCTTGGGAAATCGCTTCTTGCGCTTTTTGCTCGGTGAAAGCAGCGGCACCGGCTTTGGCCTCAGCGATCAAACGAAGAGCATCCTCGTTAGCCTTGGCGATCGCAGCAGCGGTGGTGGCTTGGGACTCGGCGAGTTGTTTCTCGATGTGTTTGAGTTTTTCTTCGCCAGCGGCTATGCGCTCACGGCGTTGCTCAAGCATGGCAGAGATGGGTTTGAAGGCAAAAATCTTGAGTGCGACAGCAAAAATAATGAACCCGATGGCTTGAGAAATCAACAATTGACCATGCATGCCGAAATCTTTGCGCAAGTTATCAGCCACTGCCTGAAGATCGGTGGCGATGCTGGCGGTTTGTGAGAAAAGGCTGATGAGTTCCATAGGTTGAAGCGTGACTGAAATTGAAAACTAAAAGAGCGAGCGAAAAAGAGGAGCTGGGGAGATGGAGGTTAGTCCACCTCCCCAAAATCGGATTATTTGCCGAGAAGAATCGTGATGATCAACGCACCTTCCGCAAGAGCGGAGATGAGGAGAGATTGAACGAGAACCTTACCGGATGCGCCTGGGTTACGACCTACGGCTTCACAAGCCTTAAGACCGATAAGACCAAGAGCGATGGTGGCACCGAGAGCGGCACCTGCGATAGCGATGTTACCTGACATGTTGTTATTTCGATTATTTGTTTAGTGTGTTTGGAAACCTCCACAGATCTTTGCCATGGTCCGATTTCCAAAGGGGTTAGTGACCGTGTTCGCCTTCTTCGTGGTGGCACATGAGTCCAGTGAATACGGCAGTCAAAAGGGTGAAGACCAAGGCTTGGATGGCTCCAACCATCAGCTCAAGGAAGTAGAAAGGTAATGCGGCTAACCAGCCGAAATAGGTTCCTCCCATTTGTAGCATCAGCTCGAGGAGGTTTTCGCCCGCGTAAATATTTCCATACAAACGGAACGTAAGGGAAAGCGGACGGATCATGATCGAAATAACCTCAAGGAACCCAACGAGGAAGAAAATGACAATAAGTAGCATTTTCATGAATCCTGCTCCCTCACCTTGATAAACGAAGATGTGAGAGAGGAAACCGCCTACTCCGTTGTGCTTGATCGACCAAAACAGCCAAAGCAGGAAGAAAACGCAGGCAAGACCGAGAGTCATGTTGATATCGGCGTTGGCGCCGCGAAACCAAGGCACAAAACCAACTTCATGCCCGCTTTCATCAATGAGTTTGTGACCCACTGTCCCTACGCCTGGGAAGAGCCCCATCCAGTTGGCGCAGATGATGAAAATGAATACAGAACCGAAAAACCAAAAGGTCTCACGCGCAAGCTTGTCGCCCATGATACCTCCCAAAAATCCCTGAAGTCCTTCTATTACAGTCTCTGAGAGGTTTTGAAGGCCGCTAGGTATAAGCGAAATATTACGTGTCGCCAACTGCGCGACCAAAATGATGATCGCACCAACCGTCCACATCGCGATCATGGAGTTAGTCACTTTAAAGAAACCAAGTTCGAAAACAACCGGCGCTTGAAAAGGCAATGTATGATACCCTCCCTCCGCGCCGAAAGCCGGTGCGAATGCCAGAAGCCAGAGGCCTAAAGTTGTGACTAAAAAACGCGTCATGGGTGAAAACAGGAAAAGTGAGATGCAGGGAAAGTGAGGCGGCTGTTGATATCCACCCTCCCAACTGTCCGCAAGATCTATTTGTGAAAAATTTCACAAAGTCGGTTTTTGGGCGGAAATCCCCGTGAAATCACGGCTGCAGGGTTTCCACTTTCACATGAATTCCCAAATCCATCGAATTTCCGGATGGATCAAATCCTGCTGTTTCTAAAATCCAAGATTTCACAGGTGTATGGACAAGAGCATTTCAAGCGAGGAGAGAGGGCAGGCGGGAGGAGAGGAGCAAAGCGAGGTATGAAGTCATGTAACGGCTTGGGGGTGACCTGTTGATTCCGTCATCAAGCCGGACGGAACTTTCGGGTTTCCCATCTCCCCGAACATGCCCCGTCATTCTGTTAGATGGGCATGAGATCCCGCCTGTCACAATTCATGAAACCATTTCCGTTAGATGCTCTCCGCTCGCCCGGCGCCCGTGCGCAATCCCCTCCCTTCATGGGCGCACAAGCGAGAAATCGAGAAGAAGTCAAGCAGTGCCTTGAAAAAAATCCTTATGTTTGCAGTAGATTTTGTCTTGCCAAAAAGCGGCTGCATTCGCACAAACGCTTTTGCCATGAACAAAGCAGAACTTATTGAATCCATCCAAAAAGCCCTCGGAGCAGACGCAACCAAGCGTGCCGCTGAACAATCCCTCGACGCAGTCCTTGACTCGATCGCCAAAGGCGTGAAGAAAGACAAAAAAGTCCAGATCATCGGATTTGGTACTTTCGAGGTTAAAAAGCGCGCTGCACGTCTCGGCCGCAATCCGAAGACCGGAGAAGCTCTCAAAATCGCCGCCTCCAAGTCGGTTGGTTTCAAGGCATCCTCCGTTCTTAAAGGAAGCCTCTAATGTCCTGGCGGCTTGCCGCCAAACATAAGATCTTCAAAACCTAAAAAAACCCCGGCCGAACAGGCTGGGGTTTTCTTTTTCCCGCCAACCCCCGAAAAATGGAGACTCATTCTTGTGACATGATGGTTGTCGAAGATTCGAAATCGTTCATTCTCCCCGCCAGCAAGCCGACATGAAACCACGCATCACCCTCGCCTCCACCACATTAGCCGATGGCTCACCTCTCGAACTTCAGGAACACGACAGCCGCCGTTACCTGCTGGTGGAGGGACAACAGATCTGCGGCCCTGGCACGCGCGCATCCGAGGAAGAGCTCGCCAAGCTTGCGGCGGCGCCGTTTCGCCCAGCCCGCCAACCGCGGGTCTGGATGATAGGACTCGGGCTCGGTCACATGTTGAAATCCATCATGCAGGAGCTGCCGCAGAAACGGGCGGTCTACACCGTCGCGGAAAACCGCGGCGAGCTGATCGACTGGAACCGCAAATTTTTCCCCGATACTCCTCTGGATGATCCGCGTGTGGTCGTTGAGAGCGATCCCGGTGCGAGTGCGCTCAACAAGCAATCGGGTTGTTTGCATGCGATCCTGATCCATCTCGACTCCGCGCCCTTGGCCGGCAAACAAAGATTTTTCGTAAACGACAAACGCTGGATCGCCGCGACCTATGAGGCGTTGCAGCCCGGTGGATTGCTGGCGATTGCCTCGACCCGGCCGGTGGCGAACTTGACTCGCAACCTTGAGCGGGATGGTTACGAGGTCGTGGAGCATTTTGTCCCTTCGTCGCCGATGGCGAAAAAACCCCGTTTTCTGCCGATTTGGTTGGCAAGAAAATCGAGAGGCGTGGCTTGAGTGATTGCGCTTCCTGTCATTACATACCGCATTCCCGATCATGACCGCACTGCATTACTTGCTCCCCGCTCTTTTGATCACCGCCACGCAGGCAGGTGAGCTCACTTTGGAAGCGAAACCCTTCACCGTCAGCCACAGCCTAAAGGCTACCGCTTTACCCGAAACTTTCGTGCCGATCCGTTTGGATGCCAAGGCTTGGACGACGTTTGAAATCGTTGCCATCGCCAATCACGGCAGCACGGTGAAAAAAGGTGAGCCGTTGATCGTTTTCAAAACCGATGCCGTGGATCGTAAAATTGCCGACTCGAAACAAGCGCTCGCGGTTGCGGAACTTGGCGTGGCCCAGGCGGAACTGGATCTGGCGACTTTTGAAAAAACCCTTCCCGAACAATTGTTGCGCATGGAGCGGGGGGCGAAAGTGGCGGCAGAGGAGCTCGCTTATTTTAAGGAAATCCGCCGTAAAGCCTCCGAGGATTCCGCGGATCAGAGTTTGAAGCGCCAGCAGCAGTTGCTCGCCTCTTACCAGGAAGAGCTCAAGCAGCTTCTCAAAATGTATGAAGCGGATGAAATCACGGAGGATACCGAAGAGATCATTTTGAAAAAGCAGCATGACTCGGTCGCATCCGCGGAGTTCGCGTTGAGAATGGAAACTCTCGATCACAAACGCATGCTGACCGTGACCCTGCCGCGTGAGTTGATAACTTTGACTGAAAAAAGCGAGGATGCCGCCCTGCAGCTCTCAAAAGCAAAACAAGACCTGCCGCGATCGCTGGAATTGAAAAAGCTCGACCTCGAAAAGCTGAAAACCGCGCTGAAACGCCAACGCGATGAGCTCGCCGATCTCGAGCAGGATCGCAAACTTTTCGAAATCAAAGCGCCTGCAGAAGGTTTGTTTTATTTTGGCTCCATCGAGAACGGAACTTGGGTAACGGGTGAAATAACCAAAGTTCTGGTCCCGAAAGCTACCGTTCCCCTTGCCAAAAATCTCGCCTGCTTCATTCCCGCCGCGTCCAAAACGGTGATCGAAACCCTCGCGGGGCAGACTGATGCGCAGGCACTTGAAAAAGGCGTGAAAGGTTTCGCCATGCTCGCAGGAAAAAGCGAGGTCCTCATTCCGGTCACGCTCGCCAAATCCTCCCGAATCCCGAATCCCCAAGGCGCCTACTCCGTTACCTTCACCGCCGAATGGCCAAAATCCCTCGTCCCCGCGCCCGGCCAATCTCTGGATGTGAGTGTCATTTCCTACAGCAACGAAAAAGCCATCGCGGTTCCCGGCAAAGCCATCGAGCTCGGTGCCAAGGGCTGGACCATCGAAGTGAAACTAGCCGATGGTAAAACCGAGCGCCGGGTCGTCACCCGTGGCAAATCCAATGGTGAAATCACAGAAATCACCGCCGGCGCCGAAGCAGGTCAAGTTGTGATTATACCTTAAAAGGCCCCCCGGCTTCAAAGCATTGCCATGGGCTTGCAGGGACGCATCGGGTCTCAGCGGTAGTAAGAAACGGGACGCGGCACCACGCCAAGTTTTTCGTGATGGAAGCCGTGGGAGAGCGGTTGGTAATCACCAACGTATTCCACACTGCTGTCCGCTTGGATTTTGTCCTCCATCTTCAAGCCCCAATACACGCCGTTGATGACGAGCCGGCGCAGGCCGGGGTTTTGAAAATCCTTGCTGCTGCCCATGGTGGAATGGAGAATGCGGGCTTCGGCTCCGCTGCTGGTTTTCCAGTTTTTGATCCAAACGACAGGAAGCGGTTCTTTTTCCGGATTGTTCGCGCCCCCTGGTTCACGACCGATCAGCGGCTGACCGTAAACAAGGGCGGTGCAGCCTTCCGGCAGGGACCCGCCTTCCGGAAAGGTGCGATAGACATCGGTCAGGCCCCAGATGTCTTTGACGCCTTTGAGAACGGGATGATCCTTCATTTCCGGAACGATGTCCCCACGGGTCGAATCCGCCTGCCACTCACCGTGATGATTCATGAACGTACCGCCGAAGATTTGGCTGAGGGTCACCTGTTGATCGTTGATTTTGTAAGCAAGATTGGCGGCGAAACCATGGTTCGAGGTGCGCAAGGCGATGACAGGTTTCCCGGAATCGAAAAAATCCACGATGTGTTTTTCCTGCTCCAATGGCAGACTGATCAGGCGCGTGAAAAGAATGAGTGAATCCGCTTTGGCGAGATGCTCAAGACCGGGGATGTTGTGCTTTCTGAATGTCGTCTCGTCCTTGCGGTCGGGGGTCGGCAAAGTGGGATCGACCATGCCATCTGCGTTCACGCTGAAAAGCACGGTGGTATCGAAGCCATGATGCGTGGAAAGAATTCGCGCAAGCATGGGAATGGCTTGTTCGCTGCGGTATTCCTGATCGGCGGCAATGAGGACGATGTGTTTGCCTTTCCCCGGGCCCTCACCGCCTTTGTAAGAGAGCCATTGAAGTTTTTCGGTCGATTCTGCCATGGCGGATTGGGTGAAACATAGAGCGGCAAATACGCCGAAGAAAGATTTGGATTTCATGTTGAACGCATATGTAAGAGTTAATGGTGTGGATCGCAAGGTTCGGTATGTTGAAAAACCAGCTGAGCGATCCCAGTATCCTACCCGCCCGACTCGGTCGATTTCTCATGAAACCCAATATTTCACTCAAGCGCTGCCTTTTCACCGTCACGTCTCTGCTGACTTTCTCCGGAGTTATTTCCGCCGCCGATCTCAAGGCCGATGTGGTGGTTTACGGCGATGCCTCAGGCGGGGTGACCGCAGCCGTGCAAGCCGCGCGGATGAACAAAAGCGTGATTCTGGTTTCCCAATACGGCCATCTCGGCGGGCTGACCAGCAGCGGCCTCGGTTGGTCGGACATCGGAAACGACGCGATCCTCGGCGGGCTGTCGCGGGATTTTTATCATGCGGTTTATCTCCATTATCAGAAAGACGAATCATGGAACCTGCAAAAACGAGACGTTTTCCCTGAGATCGCCCAAGGCACCCTCGCGTTCAATCCGAAGAACGAACTCGCTTCCGTATTCGAACCGAAAATCGCCGAGGGTGTTTTTGATAAGATGGCGAAAGAGGCCGGGGTGAAAATCATCAAAGGTCGCCTGGATTTGAAAAAAGGCGTCGTCATGGACGGCAAGCGGATTACAAAGATTTTGTTAGAAAACGGGAACGCGATCGAAGGAAAAATGTTCATCGATGCCTCGTATGAAGGCGATCTCCTGCCGCTCGCGGGGGTCTCGTTCACCATCGGCCGCGAAGCGAATGCGAAATACGGCGAGACCGGCAACGGCATCACCGGGGCGGCGAAGAAAAACCAGCTGCCGAAAGGGATCGATCCCTTTCGCGTGAAAGGTGACGCGAACAGCGGTCTGTTGGCCGGAGTGAATCCCGATATGGGCGGCAAGGTCGGCGATGGCGATGACAAGCTCCAGGCCTATTGCTACCGCATGGTTCTAACCGATGTGCCGGAAAACCGCATCATGATAGCAAAGCCGAAAAACTACAACGAGGCGGATTTCGAACTGCTTTTCCGCTCCATCGAGGCCGGACAAAAATTCGGGTTTTTCAAAACCAGCATGATCCCGAACCGCAAAACCGATTCTAACAACACCGGAGGATTTTCATGCGATCTGATCGGTGGCAATTACGGCAAGGACTGGAATTGGGCGACCCTGAGTCATGCCGAACGTGATGCACTCGCGGCCAAACATCGGGACTACCAGCTCGGCCTTGTGTGGACGGTCCAGAATCATCCGCGTGTTCCGGAAAATATTCGAAATTCCTATAAAATGTGGGGACTTGCGAAGGATGAGTTTCCCGAAAACGGCCATTGGCCATACAACCTCTACGTCCGCGAGGCGCGGCGCATGGTGTCGGATTTGGTGATGACCGAGGATCACTGCAAACTGAAAATCCCGGTCGAGGATTCCGTGGGACAAGGCGCTTACACCCTCGATTCCCACAACACCCAGCGCTTCGTACATAACGGAATGGTGATGAACGAAGGCGACATCCAAACCCACCTCGGCGGTAAACCTTACGGCATTTCCTATCGTTCCATCGTTCCGAAAGTCGGCGAATGCGAAAACCTTTTCGTGCCGTGGGCGTTGTCGGCGTCACACATCGCATTCGGTTCCATCCGCATGGAACCGGTGTTCATGGTGCTGGGTCAGAGCGCCGGCACCGCAGCCAGCTTGGCAATCGATGATCAAGTTCCCGTGCAAAAGGTAGCTTATCAAAAACTGCGTGAGAGACTGATCGCGGACGGACAGAAGCTGTGAGCCTGTATTCGCCTCCATGGACCGCGTGACTCCAGTCGCGCCCTATTAACATGCGCGAGTGGACTCGCGCGCTCCAAACTACCATGGACCGCGTGACTCCAGTCGCGCCCCATTAACATGCGCGAGTGGACTCGCGTGCTCCAAACTACCCGCGCATCATCGCCTCGACATCCTCGATCTCGCGCACAATATCCGACGAGAGGTGTTCATAACCCGTCTCGGTGATTGCGACATTGTCCTCGATGCGGAAGCCGATGTTTCTGTCTTCCATGTAAATGCCCACATCGATCGTGAACACCATGCCCGGGGCGATCGGTTGTCCGGGCGGGCCGACATCGTGGACATCCAGTCCGATATGGTGGGTACCCTTATGCCAGTAGTATTTGCTCACGTCCTCATTCTCACCCAAATATCCTACGGCGACCAGCTCCTCACGAATTCGCCGGCTCGCATGTGCCTCGATCTCTTGAAAGGAAACCTTGCCCGGGACCAGCAGGCCCATGAGTTCCTTGTTCACTTTGAGCGCGATCGAATACACTTTTTTTTGCTCGGGCGTGAACTTGCCGTTCACCGGAAAAGGGCGGGAAATATCGCTGACATATTCGTTTTTCCGGGCTCCGACATCCGTGAGAATCAAATCGCCATCCTGAAGAATCCCCATCGGTTCCTCGTAATGGATGTAGAAATTGTTGCGGCCTCCGGAAACGATATTGGCGAAGGCCGGCTCGCGCACTCCCGCATCGGCGAGGACCTTGTTGAAAATACCTTCCAGTTGGTATTCATACATACCTGATTTCGCCTCCCTCATCATCGCATGGATTCCATCGCGGGTGACAGCCAAAGCCTCCCGGATTTTCGCGATCTCATCGGCATCCTTGATCGTGCGGGCTTCGCAGATCAGCGGATAAGCGTTCTTCAAAGCCAAGGCGGGATGAGCGGATAAAACCGCTTCGCTGTGTTTGTTTTGCGGAGCATCCTTGCATCCCTCATCATACTTGTCGAAATCGTACCAGAGAGCCGTAACCGATCCGGACTTCAAGAGTTCGCCAAGCACTTGATCAAATGTTCCGAGGTCCGCGATCTTTTCGATCCCGGAGCTTTCGGATGCTTCCGCATGGGAGATACGGTAACCGTTCCAACGCTCCGCCATGGGACTCTTTTCATGGATAAAAAGGGTTTCCTGAATCACTCCGCCGAGATTCGCGGCGAGGAAGACGCTGCCCATCTGGAGAATGCCGGTCAGGTAGTAAAAGTTCCTGTTGGCGAAGAAGGGATAGCTCGCATCGGCCGTCTTTCTGGGAGCTGAGCCCGCAAACAAAATCAGGGCCTCTCCTTCACTCAAATTCTTGTAAAACCGCTTTCTGCGGAGTTGGTGTGAACCATTCATGCGCACACGCTATTTTTTTGAACGTATTCGTAAACCTAAAAAGGAAAATGGGCGTGTTTTTTAAGCCTCATTGGCTGAGGAGTTTGATTTTTCATTTTGTGCGTCGTTAAGCGTGGTGGTTTTATCCACTCAGGAGTAA
>JBIKNX010000248.1:0-3563 GCA_044358435.1 Luteolibacter sp. | reverse complement strand
GAATCAACATCCCATCACCCGACACCGTCACAGGTTGGACACCGAAATCAGGCCGTAAAAGATCCATCCCGTTAGTCCCCGTTTTTGCCGATTGGATTCAGGAAACTTTTCCCGATTGGAGCAAGCGGGCGTTTTGCCTACGCCCTAAAAAGGTGAAGGGAAAAGCGAAATACCGTTTCGATGCCCGAAAAATGTTTGAGGGTTTTGCAAAGAAGCATTGCCCCGAACTCACCCCGCATGTGATGCGGCACACCTTCACCAGCGTCCATGCTAACAACCCCAGGGTTTCTATTGCCCAGCTTTCCGAATGGACAGGTGATCGGATTGCAACTTTGGAAAAGCATTACATTCACCTCGAAGCAGACGCGGAAAAGGCAGCGGCTTCCTACTTGATACCTGTAGATAAGAAGGCGGAAAAGAAAACCAAGAAGGCCGTTAAACGAGTCAGAGAAACCCTCTTGAGCGCAGCCGAATACGCAGACTTTGGAAGGAGTATGGGGGTCGGGGAGGACACCATCAGGAAAGTCAGCGAAAGGGCGCTATCAAATCTTTGAGGCGGAATCAGACGCAGCGAAAGCGGCGGACTCCTAAAACGAAAAAGACCCCACGGGTTGCAACCCGTGGGGATCTTACTAGCTACTATCCGATTTCAGTCTCGGCCTCAGCCGGATAGCCCGAGATTATTTTGATGTGAGAGGAACGCTCTCGCATCAACACTTGAAACATATCACAAATGCTTCTGATGTCGATGGATGATTTCATCTAACCGTGGCGAATCAAAACCAACGTCAAAACGGTACATGCAACCAAGGCAACTGCCGCAATCAGCCGCCAAGTCTCTGCCCGGTTGTGATCGTGCACAGCATCCGCGCCCAAAGCAATCTTGTCTTGCTCCGCAATACGCGCCCGATCCTCATACCCTCGAAGCGCGGCTTCCAACCCCGCGATTCGGTCTTGGGCTGAACGCAAACTTTCACGAGACTGGTTTTCAAGCTGAATCCGGCAGTCCGATTCGTATTGTTCCAATGCTGTCGTGTTGACGACCTTAGAGAGGTCGAAAGTGTTGATTTCGAAGAAATCCTTCACCCCCAAAACCTTGCTTTGTGCAACTTTATCGGGAACGTCCGCCACAAGCCCCCACATAATAGCCATTCCCAAAAGACGAGCATCAATATCATCGTGGGGAATAATCACAACCGCACGAAGGGATTTATCACTGTAACGACACAGGAAGGAAACCACTCGAAAATGGCAATGCAGGCCGACTCGCCCTTCCCTCAACTGGCTTCGTTCTAACAGTTCGCCGGCCAACGCGATGCTGGACGGGCACGAATCCGGCACAACCATGCCGGAGGCACGAACGAAATCCTTTACAGCATCCAAGACCATTGGGTCAGGTGGAAAGGCTGGGATTTTTTGGTCGGGTGGCAGCTTATCCATCTGAGGTTTCAAATCTTTCAGGAGATCCTCAAAGGATCGACTGGGTTTATTGGAAGGAACCTTCCGTTCGGGCATATTGGGATCAGTGGGGATATTCATGATATGAGTGAGGTTTAGAATTGTTGTTAGATAGGCTTGGCATGTTTCCAAAAAGCTAGGGCGGATTGAAGATAAGGATGGTTTTCAGTTAGGGGCTTACGAAGACCGATTCCGTATTCGGGAACATCTCGGTTAAGCATGTTCAGAGGTTGAGCAAAAAGCGGTTCATCAACGGTGCCCTCAATGCGGATCAAAATGTACCACGATTCCGGCGCATACAGGTGCATGCTTTGGCGGATGTGAGCTTCTTGAATTTCGATGGGCAAAGGGCTGTAGTAATACTCTTGAATACCGGCCTTTCCTTTGTAGTCAGGAATGTCCCGGAATGCATAATCCAGCCGGTGGGTGACAGGGGTGTCTTGGGTAGGTTTCATCGTGTTTTTGTGAGTTCGGGTTGGGGTTCTTTTGGGGATTGTGAAACAGACGGAGAAGAAACGGCATCGAGGGCAAGCCCGACCACCTGGAAGGCCTGCACGCAAGTGCGGGCGATGCTCAGAGCTGCACGCAACTGCGGCGGGAGGAGCGGAGCAATGAGCCGCAACGTCTGCCAAGCAACACGCTGGGTTCCTGCGGTTCGATACGCCGCCTCCCTGCGATTTTTCACCTTCCACGCCTTGTAATAATCCTTCGATTCCTCGTATCGCTTCACCGCATCGTTCCCCATTCCAGCAACCTTCTCGGAAAACCTCTCATCAAGCAGATCATGAAGGGCAACATCCAGCGGAGGGCGATTCTCGCCGAAGCGGGCACGAAACTTTTCAAGGTTATCCGCCAACCGGGAATCCCCAGCATCCACTAGACCCAATTTTGCAATCCGGTTTTGGGCCGTGGTCCAAGGCCCGACCGTTCCCAACCGCTTTTCACCTACAAGGTCGTTGTTGGGACCAACCCGTGAATGGATGATTCCAATGTGGACCTTGTTCGAATCCCAATGGACATACGAAGCAACAACATCCCTGCCCGTCCTCGTTTTGAAATCGGCCAGGACATCGCGGCGGATTTCATCAACCAACGCGACGAGCATTTTCATCCGCTTTTCTGCGGTGATGCCTGCGGCTTCCCATCGGGCAAGTTCGCCATTGAGAAACCTCATTTGAAATGGCGAAAAATTAACGACGAATTCCTCACTGGCTGGCGAAGTGCGCTTGCGGCGCACCTTGCACTTCTTACCGGCCCGGGTCATCTCAGCGAGGTTCCACCTGCGTTCCCAATTTATGGAATTACAATGGCCTTGAAATACCGCACCGGGGACACTCGTTTCCGACTCACCAAACCCGGTCCAGTACGCACCTTGGCCGAGGTTCAAACCGACGGCACACAGTTTGAATTCAATGGCCGCGTTTTCGGTTTCAACCTCTTCGGCGTGCCATTCCACGCCGTTCATTTTGCGACGTTGCCTGACATGCCGAGCATGTGTCGGCGAATCAGCATCGGCATGGCCGATACCTTCTTTGTTTAGGTGACGTGACAAGCTCATGGTAGTATTTTTTCGGGTGTTGGTTAACAGTCCGTTTGGCCACTGGTAGCACATGCGGTGGACTGGATTTCACTGGGTCCGCCTTCGAGGCTTTCGACGGCTAATGCCAAGATGAGAGTGAGATGGATGTCCCTGAGTAGGGCTTTGTTTTCGAGCAGTTCATCAAGGCCACTTTGGCCTTGATGAAGCAGAGCCACTACTTCACGGGTGGTGTATTTGGGAGGTTTCATGTTAGGGATTTTGGAGATTGGAAGAGGGAGATTGGAAAGAGTGTGTTGGGAGCGAGATGCTTTACTGCACGCTGGCGCGTGCAGTATTATTGATCCCAACACACCAGGATGAGAGACCTTGAAAAATTGGATGCATAGCGGTTAAGCCAATTTGCATAATTGTGATATGGCTCCAAAAATTTTGGATGTCATGATGTTAATTTATTTGGCTCTTCAGCAAAATTTGTGGGTGAACTTCGGCTCCGGTAGTTTCCCAAGTGTATGAAACAGAGTGGTTTGTAGCAATTCGAAGCTGCGGTAGCCGTAGGCTTTTCTCA
>JBIKNX010000247.1:0-3580 GCA_044358435.1 Luteolibacter sp. | reverse complement strand
GTGCCGTCACACCTGCTACAAAAAGTTTAATGAGCTCGCTTTGTTTTCGAGCTGGAAGTCGGCTTTTTCGTTGATACATTGGCTTGTCTAACTATGCGATTTTTCCTCGCTTAGCTAGTACAGCCCCAAAATATTCAACATCCCGGAAGGTAAAGTCATCCATCCTCATACAGATCGATGGATGCACAGGGAGAGCGAATACCGCAAAAAAGCCAGAGCATGGATTGCCGGGGTTTTGGATGGGAAAAAATGAACGGAATCATTCCAGATATTCTCACGGCTCATCACTCCTCTCCCAATCCCTCCATCTCCCCCTCCTCTTCTACCTCCCAACCCTGCGCCAATTCCTCATCGCTGTTCCAAGTCTAGCCGCCGTATCCGTCGCGATACAGACTTCACCGTATGCTTCTTGCGAGAGTTCCGCTGCGTGACCACATAACCAGGCTCCGAACGCCGCCGCATCAAAGTGATTCATCCCTTCCGCAAGATTCGCGCCGATGACTCCAGAAAGCAAATCCCCCTGCCCGCCATTCGACATCGCAGGTGTTCCTGTGGAATTCGTCCGCAACGAACTTCCATGTTTCGCCACAATCGTTCGAGCTCCTTTCATCAGGAGCACTGCTTCATTTTTTTCCACAAAAGCATTCGCAGCTTCTTCACGATCCAGCTCCATCAATTCCGGAGCCAAGCGCGCAAACTCACCAGGGTGAGGTGTCAGGATGTGATGTGAGTTCGATTTCAAACCACGTGCAGCCATGAAATTCAAACCATCCGCATCGATCACCATCGGCCTTTGGGTTTGGGAAATGAGCTCCGCCAATCCATTCGCGAAATCGTCAGTCATCTCACCCAGCCCGGGTCCCACGACGATCGCATCCAAATGCTCTCCTAACAATTCCGCAGGGTTTTCATTCAGTTTCAGCATCACCTCATAAGGCAGTCGCGAACGTATCGCTTCAGCCACTTCTGGCCGCACATATAAAGTCACCAAACCCGCACCCGCACGGACCGCTCCGAGCGCGGAGAGCAAAGCCGCGCCACTGAACGAAGGAGAACCCGCCACGATCCCAACCCGCCCCGCCTTGCCTTTGTGAAAATCAAACGGCCTCGGAGATTTCCCAAAACACATGGTTTGAGGGCAGATCAAATCCATCCCACCCGTGTCCTCAGCACTCAAAGCATCGACCGTCACCAAAGCCAGCTGACCCGTCGCATTCGTGGCACGGGCAAGAAGCAATCCGGTCTTTGCCGCAGCGATCATGAACGTCCGATCCGCCATCACCGCTCCCGGGAAAATCTCACCCGTATCCGGATCCACCCCCGATGGCAGATCCACCGCCAAAACCGTGGCACCGCATTCATTTCGCAAGCGATTCATTTCTAAAGCCATCTCCGACAATGAATCCCGCAGCGGTCCCTTCGCTCCAATTCCAAGTAATCCATCGATCAATAACAACGGAACGTAAGCCGACTTTTCAAAACCCTTCTCCAACAAACCCTCCAAATCCAACTCATCCCATTGCGCCCGGGTCAGCTCCGCCCATGACTCGATTTCAATATCGGAACGCACTCCGATCTGCCAGCCGAACTCTTCATGCAACACCCGCAAGGCAATCAAGGCATCGCCGCCGTTATGTCCCTTTCCCACGTAAGCCACGGCTGTTCCGACCTCCCGATATTGAATCCCGATCGCATGACCCAATGCCACCCCCGCGCACTCCATCAGCTCAGCCTCGGAGATTCCCGAACGCATCGCCCGTTGCTCAATCTCTCTCATTTGCTTCACCGTGACAGTAGCCATAACAACATATTGCACCTGTTCCTGAAGGGATCAAAGAAATTTGCTCAGGCCATAGCAAACCTAGAACCCGAGAAAATACTCATTCTTCAATGATCCGCGCTCATCTGCCGTTCAATTCCTCATCCATGCTCTCGAACAGCCCGAACAAATTTCAATCCAGCAAAAAATACTTTTTACAATCTTTGTCACGGCCACGACAAAGATTGTAAGCCAAGAATTCCAGAGCGAGAGTGAAATTTCGAGCCTAATTCCAATCTGCTAGGGTCTCGCGAAGAATTGTATCGATCCGCTTGAGTTCGGATTTCTTCAAATATTCAAAACCTTTTTCCTCACCCGCTACCACACGTTTCATTCTTGCGATCACTTTTTTCCTCAACAGAGCCGGCATGCCTTTGAAGGCATCGGAATACACCATGTAGGAGCAACGGTTTTTAAAAATCCTCCCGTACAATCGGAACTCCGCTAAGCTGTCACCTCGCTTGCTTTGCGGAAAACTCTTTAAGAACATCTGCTGAAATGCCTCATCTCCATCCACTCCGTCAACAAGATCCGCCTCATTTTTAAAAAATAGATAATCCACAATTTCTTTTGCACCATAGTCCGCGATATCACCCGCAGAGCCAACCGCGGGATCTGCATCGGGATCGAGAATTCTCATGAAGTAAAATGAACGCCGATAATTCATCGCCGCGGCATTTAATAAATTATGCATCTTTGTCTGATGTTCTAACACCAACAAAGCCACGACATCACTGGTCGGCCTGAGATAGCTTTTAACATCCACCTTTCCTTCCGCCGACTTGATCTGGATTTCCGAAGGCGTCAGGTCGGAATCATTTTTGAAAACACGGTTACCCAGATGTGGTAGTGAGCTTTTCCCCGTCACATACCAACCACCCCATCGATCCGCCAGCGCCGTCTCATGAGCCACATCGTGAGTCCCTAGCTGTAAAATCGGATGACCCTCTTCATCCGCATAAACCGATCGGATCAACATCCCCGGAATATTTTCAGTGCGTGAGGTTGCGTGACACGAGAGACAGCGATTCGTATCCCGCTCGATTTTGATCGAGCCGTTTCGATCCGGCTCGACCAGATAAAACACCGGTCCCAAGGCCGCATCCTGAACGATCACCTCGATCGAGCCACCCTGCACGTAACCCACATAAGCATTTGCGGAAAAATACAAGCACCTAGGAGTCTGCGGAGAGATCCGGTTATTTTGCAGACTAGTCTTTGAAAAAACCAAAACCTGCGATTCTTTCGGCACATCCAATTCATCCAAGACGAACTCCAATAATTTTAAACCCCCATGCAACTGCCTCTCAGTTTTGAGCATAGCCAACTTTTTTTTCAATTCCGCCAAACGATCCGTCGGAATTTTATCCGAATAGCGAATTGGCTCAAGATCCCAAAATTCCCGATTTCCCTGCGCAAAAACGTCCTGAACGAGCAACAAGCTCAGTAATGATAATTTCAGCCCAACGTTTTCAAATCTCATTGTAGCTATACTACGCATACAAACACATCCCTGCACACCTCATTCCTGCCCTAAACGACGCATATTTTATAATGAATCATGAAGCGCAAAACCCCTGAGCTTAGCGAATTCGAAAATATAGCGCAGCGAATGAGTTTGGACGGAACAAAGTGTAGTCAACGAATGCATATTGAGCCGGACCCAGAAAATCAGGCCAGTGGCTAAGCTATGATTGTGGTGTGTGGGAACGGCATTAAAACCGAACCGAACACACACAAAATGAAAGGCAAACGAAGAAG
>JBIKNX010000062.1:0-12231 GCA_044358435.1 Luteolibacter sp. | reverse complement strand
ACGACGACTCCGTGGCCCGCGGCGGTCCGGGGGCGGTGTATGCGAAGCTCACCGACCGCGATCTGGCGGAACTGCTGCCGGCGATCATCAAGGCGGCCCCGGATCAGGCGCCCACGAACGAGATGTTCGCCGACGGCACACGTCTGTCGGCCTTCGACGTGCTGTCGAAGCATCACATCCGTGAAGGCATGACGATGATCGTGGAAGCGCTGAACGGGGATCGGCTTGGGGGCGATGTCATTCAAAACTGCCTGGACTATCTTCTTCGCTACGGCGTGCATGCCAAAGAGATCCTCCCCAGTTGGAAGGGTAAGGACTATTGGTGCAACCGCTTTCCCGAGCGTTACAAGGCGAAGAAGGAGGCGATCGAAAAATCCACCGAATCGCCCACGCTGGTGAGCCTTCAGGAGTTCATCGAAAAGGCCGCGGCGGGCAACAAAACCAAGCAACCACAACCATGAAACAGCACCCCATTACCCGTGGAGCCTTTGCTCTAACATCCATCGCGTTCACGGCGACTGATCCTTTCGAACTGGAGGGTTCGCTATGAACTTTCCGGGGCCTATCAGCCAGCAGATGCTGGACGAGCTTCAACGCTACGTCATTGCCGATCCTTTTCCGTTCGTGCTCGATCTGGAACGTTGTCACGGCATGTGGCTGGTCACCCTGGAAGGCCAGGAGGTGTTCGATTGGGCCGGGTATTTCGGTTCAAAACTGCTGGGACACAATCACCCCCGGCTCGCGGATCCGGCGTATCTGCGCCGGCTGGCACTGGCGGCGGCCAACAAGGTTCCCAATCCTGATTTCCTGACGCCCCAGTGCCTCGCCTACTACCGTCTGCTCCACGAACTGGCACCCGTATGCATGCGCAACGAGCGCCTCGAGGTTTATGCGATCAACAGCGGAGCGGAAGCGGTCGAGAACATGATGAAGTATATGATCAGCCTGCACCACGAGAAACTGGAAGCCAAGGGGCGGCCGGTCGGGGAGCATCGCTTCTTGTATTTCGATCAGGCGTTCCATGGCCGCACGGTGTTCGCGCTCAACGTCACCGGGATCGAGTCGGCCCCGCTGATCACGAAGGATTTTTCCGGGCTGGTGACCGGCAATGTGCAAGTGCCTTTTCCCGCCTGGCACGCGGAACAGTCTGAGGCTTTCAACGAACAGCGGATGCGCGACAGCTTGGCGGCGGTCGAGGAGGCATTGGCGCGCCATGGCGATGAAATTGTCGGCATCATCGTCGAGCCCATCCAGGGCGCGGGCGGTCACCGGCTGGCCAGTGCCGAATTCTTCCGCGGGCTGAGCGAACTGGCGCACCGCTACGAAGTGTTTCTGGGCTTCGACGAGGTGCAGACCGCCGGCGGTCAGACCGGGGCGTTTTTCGCCATCGACCAGTTCGCGCTGCCGCACCCGCCCCAAGCCGTCGCGACTGGTAAGAAACTCGGCAACGGCGTGGTTTACATGCTCCATCCGATGCGCGACCGGGGCATCCTTGATTCCACTTGGGGCGGTTCGCTGGCCGACATGGTGCGGTTTGTCGAGGAAATGAAAATCGTCCGGGAGGAGAACCTGATCGCCCAGGTGCCGGCGAAGACCGCGCATTTGGAGACGGGCCTGCAAGATCTTGCACGACGCCTCGGGCACTTGATCCACAACCCGCGGGGTATGGGACTCTATCAGGGGTTCACGCTACGCCAGGCGGAGTGGAAGTCGTTCGTATTGGAATCGGCGTTGCAGGATGAAAATCTGCTGTTGCTCGGCGCTGGACGGTTTTCAGTCCGGCTGCGGCCGGCGCTCGATGTCACGATCGCAGACGTTGACGAAATGTTGCGCCGACTGGAACGCGTATTGCAAAGGCTGTCAGACGAGGTCGCTGCTGCCGACTGCGGGGTCTCAAGGACAACCAGGAACGAAGTGAAACGCAAGCCGGCTGAACCTACCGATTCGGTCAAAGAGGATCTGGAAACACTTCAGGAAGCTCAGCCATGAAACATGGAACAAAAATGAAACCGAACCGCCAGACCCGCACAGCTTTTGCTCTATCCTCCATCGCACTCACGGCGCTCGCCCTTTCCTGCCTCATGCTGCCGCTTACGGCTCAAGTTGGCTTGCCAAATAACGCCACTGTTCAGGCGGCCGACATAGCCCCTCCCGCGCCGTCTCCATTCCACGTTAAACCCGTGAGCGCCGAGCAGGCGTCGGAATACAAGCTCGATGCCAGGTTTTATAAGAAGTGCACGCTGGTGCAGAATATCCTGATCGCCACTTCGGAGAGAGTTTCCGACTACGCGCATCTCGAAGCGGCTTATTTGTTAAATACGGTCATGGGCCAACTCACCCCGCCGATCGCGCAACGCATCCGCGACAAGAAAGTGCTTTGCGTCCTCGTCGGCCACGCCGAGCTGCAGTCCGACGTGCCGCAGTGGGCCACCGACAAGACCGGCAAGGAACTCGACTTATACAATTGGCGCGGCCGGGGCTCGCTCGATGAATTCGACGGCCGCCCCACTTTCCTGTTCGCCGAGGAGGACGTCATGGAATATCCCGGTGGCATGGATCAGGAAAGCGTCCTCATTCATGAGTTCGCCCACGTAATTGATGGCGTTGGCTTTGACAAAAAACTCCACCAGCGCCGGAACGACGCGTTCCAACACGCTAAAGACAAGGGCCTCTACATGGACGGCTATGCCGCACAGAAGTTCCGGCGGGTGACCAGCGTGGAACCGGTCAGCCTGCTGGACGCGCTGGTCAAGGCGTTCCCCGCGCAGCCCGCGACCTTTCTCACCCAATGCCTGGATGGCGGCGATATCCTCGTCAACGGCCAACCCGCCCGGGCGGACGTGAAAGTGACGAAGGAAGACAAGGTGCTCATCGTGTTCGGCGGGCCGAAGCGGACTTACTGGCTGGCCAGTGCAGCGGAGTATTGGGCGGAAGGGGTGCAGGCCTGGTATGACACCTGCCGTGTCATGGATCACGATCACAACCACATTCACAATCGCGATCAGTTGAAGGCCTACGATCCGGAGTTGGCCAAACTTATTGCGGATGTGTTGGGCGACACCTCCTGGCGTTTTGTGTCGCCCCGCGCCCGCGCGGGCACCGGGCACCTCGCCGGTTACGATCCGGCCAAAGCCCCCACGGTTGTCCAGCCCGAACACATCGACCGCGCGGGCCAGGATTACCACGACGAGCAATGGAAGCCTTTTTGGCAGCGCTTGCATGACAAGTATCCGGCCAAAGCCACTCCCACTGCAACTGGTCTCTGATGCCCGTTCTGAACCACTCAACCTAAAGCCAATGAAATTCTTTCATTTTTCCACTCTCAACATTCTCGTCACCATCGCTTGTCTCGTTACCGCGGATTTTGCTTTTGCGGCCAAGCATCCCACCGACGTAACCGACAAAGTCAAAGCCGCCGTGAAGGATGAAAGTCTTTCCATTCCGGCCAGCAACGATCTATTCGGTGATACTGCGATTGGCGTTCCCAAAAAACTAACTGTGGAATATCAGGCCGGTGATGAAAAGCTGACAGGCGAAGCCGATGAAGGCGGCCGAGTTCAAATTTCGGCGCCTGCTGGAAAAAAACTGATCATCCTCAAGGCGACCTATGGTCCGGCGGATGGATCATCACCGGCGCGCGCTGCCGTGCTGACGGAGGCGCCCGGTGATGTTTTGGAATTGCTCCCCGGCTTTAAGATTGAGCATGTGCTCGAAGCCGACGGCGCGAAGCATGGCTCGTGGATCTGTCTGGCCAATGATCCGAAAGGCCGCCTGTTACTCGGTGGACAGCGGAATCAACCGATCACTCGGGTGACGTTGCAGGATGGCAAATGTGTGAAGACGGAGATCCTCCAGATTCCGGTTTCCGAAACGATGGGGATGCTCTTTGTGGAAAACGTGCTTTACCTCAATGGCAGCGGCAGCAAGGGCTTCGGTCTCTATCGCTGCAAGGATACCAAGGGCAACGACAGTTACGACGACGTTGAGTTTCTTCGTCCGTGGCAAGGTGGTTCCGGTGAACACGGAGCGCACGGGTTGGTGCTGGGGGCTGACCACATGCTTTATGCGGTCTGCGGGAATTTCACCGGTGTGCCGAATGATCTCGTGGCCAGTTCACCGCATCGCAACTACGGTGACGATCTCGCGCTCAAGCGCATGGAAGACGGCAATGGTTTCGGCGCCGGAGCCAAGCCGCCAGGCGGTTATGTGTTACGAATGGATCTCGATGGGAAAAATGCGGAACTCTGGTCCTCCGGCCAACGCAACAATTACGATATCGCTTTCAACGCGGATGGCGAACTTTTCGGCTACGACAGTGACATGGAATGGGACTGGGGCACTCCATGGTATCGTCCCACACGCGCCTTCCATATGGTGCGTGGCGGCGACCACGGCTATCGAGAAGGCAGCGCCAAGTGGCCGGAGTATTTTGCCGACAGCCTGCCTGCGGTGGTGAATATCGGCGTCGGTTGTCCCACCGGTGTGGTCTTTGGCACTGGCGGAAAATTTCCCGTCAAATATCAGAAAGCATTTTATATGTGCGACTGGACCTATGGCCGCCTGATCGCCGTACACCTTGCACCCAAGGGGGCTGGCTACAGCGCCACATGGGAAAATTTCGTCGCTCCGAAATCACTCAAAACCCGCAGCGGAAAAGTGCCGCTTAATCTAACAGACGCCGTGATCGGTGCGGACGGATCGATGTATTTCACCGTCGGAGGCCGTGGCACGCAGGCCAATCTTTTCCGCGTGAGCTACACCGGCAGCGAGGCCGCCGCGCCCCTTGCCTCAGGTGCCCTGCATGATGCAGACGGCAGCGAGGCCCGCAGTCTGCGTCATCAGCTTGAAGCCATGAATGTCGCTCCAAATCCGACAACCGTCGCTACCGCTTGGCCCCACCTCGCCAGCTCTGATCGCTCGATTCGTTACGCGGCCCGACTTGCGATCGAGCGTAATCCTGTAGAACAATGGCAATCGAAAGCACTGGAGGAAAAACAATCGGATGCCGCCTTCACTGCGCTGCTGGCGCTTGCTCGTTTGGGCGCAGTCGAAACCCAGCCGGCCATTTTCAAATCGCTGACTGCCTTTCCTTTCTCCTCGCTAACAGAAGAACAGGTTCTCAATAAACTGCGGGTCATCACCGTATCGATCTCCCGTCAAGGAGTCCCCTCTGGAGAACCAGCCAAGCTGTTACTCGCAGACATCAATCCGCTGTATCCTGCGAAGACAGAGAATGTGAACCGCGAACTCTGTTCTATCCTGCTTGCCTTGGACACTCCAGAAGCAGTTTCCAGAACCGTGGCACTGCTGCGTGCGGCCACCACGCAGGAAGAGCAGATCACCTACGTGACAGCGCTCCGGAATATCAAAACCGGCTGGACCGAAAATCTGCGCCGCGATTATCTCGCATGGTGGAATGGCAGTCGCTCAAAACAACATCCGTTAGAAGTCGTGAAATGGTTCACCGACGCCGGTGTCAATTTCAACAACGGCGCGAGCTTTGATGGATTCGTGAATCATGCCTTGGAGGAAGTGAAAGCAACCATGATGCCAGCGGAAATTACTACGCTGGGTGACCTCACGAAAGTGCAACCCGCAATCAAGGCATCCACCGAGGCTCGCGCCTTCGTCAAGGAATGGAAAAGCTCGGAGCTACTACCGTTGTTGGATCAAGTGGGCAAAGGACGCGACTTCGCCCGCGGCAAAGCCGCATACACATCTGCGCAATGCATTCTCTGTCACCGTTATGGTGACCAAGGCGGGGCCGCTGGTCCGGATCTCACGAATGTCGCCACCCGCTTCAAGCGTCAGGATTTATTGGAGTCCATCATGGAGCCATCGAAGGTTCTATCCGAACAGTATCGAATGACAGTGTTCACGATGAAAGATGGTAGCGTCACCGCTGGCCGTATCAGTCAGGAAAACGACGACACAGTGGTGGTGATGACCCACTCGTTCGACCCCACCGTAACTGCGGTGATTTCCAAGCCTGATATCAAATCGAGAGAGTTTTCCAAAGTATCACTGATGCCCCCAGGCTTGCTCAACACGTTTAATCAGGACGAAATCCTCGACCTACTCGCCTACCTCGAATCCATGGGCGATGAAAATCACCCCGTATTCAGCAAGTAGCCCCCAAGTCAGATAACTCCCCCATCACATGAAACCAAGTCAGATACCTTCCATCACAATTTAAAATCACCAATACATGAAAAATTATCCTAAAAAATACGACGTTATCATTGTTGGCGGCGGACACAACGGACTGGTTGCGGCGAACTATCTCGCCAAGGCAGGAAAATCCGTACTCTTGCTCGAAGCCCAGAACCAACTCGGCGGCGCCACGACCAGTGCGAAGCCTTTTCCCGAGTATGAGGCAAATCTCTCACGTTATGCTTATCTGGTCTCTTTGCTACCCGATCAGATTGTCACAGATTTGGGCATCAAATTCAAAACACTCGATCGTGCTGTCGCCTCCTACACACCCTATCGGCGCGATGGTGTGAATGACGGACTTTTGGTCTCCACCCATTGGGACAGGCCGACGGCGGAAAGCTTCCGCCGATTGACCGGATCAAACCGGGAAGGTGAAGAGTGGATAAAGTTTTATAGAGAAATTGCCGAACTCGCACGGCGTTTCGCACCGACCATGCTGCAACCTCTCAAGCGCGCGGCCTCCTTGAAATCGGAAATGGGATTACCCGAGGTATGGCGCAACCTGATGGAAGTTCCCATCGGGCAAGTGATTCGCGATCGGTTCAGCGATGACATCGTCAGAGGAGTGGTTCTAACCGACGCGTTGATCGGAACATTTGTTTCCGCTGACGACATGCAAGCCAACCGCTGCTTCCTTTATCATCTGATTGGAAACGGTGACGGACTGTGGCGAGTACCTCAAGGAGGCATGGGCGCCTTGGTGAGAGAGCTACATCGTATCGCCATGGCTCAAGGGGTGGAGATCAAGATGCAATCCAGAATCTGTTCACTGGAAAGCGGCCCGATGGGTGTCCGTGTAGGTACAGAATCCGGCACATACCACACAGCCAAAGACTTGCTTTTTGCAGCGGCACCTCAGCTTCTTGCCGACTTAATTGGAAAACCCGCGCCAGAGTCCCTCGAAGGGGCTCAGATGAAAATTAACATGTTGGTGAGACGACTGCCACGCCTGAAGTCAGGCATAGATCCAAGCATCGCTTTTGCGGGGACGTTCCATGTCAACGAAAGTTACTCTCAATTGGAAGCGGCTTACCTCGCTGCCAGCAACGGAGAAATACCCCGACCACTCCCGCTAGAGATGTATTGCCACACGCTGGCAGATCCCACAATCCTCTCCGCAGATTTGATCGAAAAGGGTTATCACACACTCACTCTTTTTGGTCTGCACACCCCTGCGAAACTTTTCGATGCTGATCCGGAAGGTGTCAAAGCGCTTGCCAAGGAGCAGGCTCTATCCAGCCTCAATTCATACCTGCTGGATCCGATTGAATCCGTCCTGGCACCCTGTCGTGACGGTTCGCTCGCGATCGAGGTAAAGTCACCGCTCGATCTGGAGAAGGACATCTCTCTACCGCGAGGAAATATTTTCCATCGCGATCTGGACTTCCCCTTTCTTGATGATGATGCAGATGGCCGAGAGCTCTGGGGCGCGGAAACAGATGATGCCCATATTTATCTCGCAGGCGCGGGCGCCCGCCGAGGAGGTGGCGTAAGTGGTATTGCAGGACACAACGCAGCGATGGCGATCTTGGCAAAATCTTAATTCTACCGCGACAACCCTGATTTCTAACACAACCTGCCATCATGGACACAAACACCTTTATCTCATTGGTATTTCTGCTAACGATCGTGATGGATCCGCTGGGTAACATCCCCATGTTCATCTCGGCACTGAAGGATGTGCCGCTGCAACGCAGACGGATCGTAATGGCCCGAGAGCTATCCATCGCCCTTGGAATCATGTTGTTTTTCCTATTGTTCGGAAAATACATCGTATCGTTTCTAAATATCGATCCGACCGCCATGTCGGTAGCAGGCGGTATCGTTCTCTTCTTGATCGCCTTGCAAATGATCTTCCCACCTTCCAATACGCAATTCTCCGAAAGCCCCGATGGCGAACCCTTCATCGTGCCGCTAGCCATCCCGTTGGTGGCCGGGCCTTCCACCTTGAGCATGGTCTTGTTGTTTCCAATGCAACAACCCCACAAACCCTGGATCTTGTTGGGAGTGGTGGTGTCCGCTTGGTTTGTCAATGCGATCATTCTTGGAGGACTTTCAGGTCCCTTGTCACGCCTGCTGGGCAGACGCGGTCTTCTGGCGATGGAAAAACTGATGGGGATGATCCTGATCACCATTTCGGTGCAAATGATCATGCGCGGCCTCAAGGAATTCCTTGCCTAGATCTCTGACAGAAATCTTTTTCAACCACTGTAGCAGTATGGATCGAATCAAGATGACATGAAAAAATACATCCATATGATAAACACCCGAAGCAGCCTAATCCAATCATACCTGCAACTTCTCACACTGTGTGCAATCCTTGCAACCACAAGAAACGCGGGTGCCGCCGAACTGCAGCCGGTAGCGCTTGCGGCCGCCGATACCGAGATGACGGTTTTGTTGGGAAGCAACCCGAGCCCGGCAGAAATGCGGGTGAAGGAATTGCTGGCCGAGCGCATCAAGGAGCGCGCGGGCATCGCCCTGGCAGGCTCAGCCGATCAGTCCAAATTTCGACTCGTGATCGGGACCACGGCATCCAACGACAAAATCAAGGCCTTTGCCGCCACCCACAAGGAGGTCGCTGCGCTGGGTGCGGACGGATATGTCATCGCGGTGGAAGCGGGAAAACCGGACCTCTATATTGCCGGTCAGAGCGACAGTGGCGTCGTGGCCGGAGTCGGGCGTCTGATGCGTGAAATACGCTATTTCAACGGAAAGATCGAAGTGCCCGCACTTTCTATTTCAGAGTCGCCGCAGATGCCCAACCGAGGCATGTATCTTTGGGCACGCAAGTATTACTTCAACCAACCCGACCAGGTGGATCGCTACATCGAAGAGTTTGCGCTCTGGGGCGGCAACGCGCTATGTTTCTGGTTCGAAATGGGAATGTTCGAGAACTTCGAAGACACCACCGGCGAGAAGAGCGAACTGAACTCCGGGTATGCCCGACAATACAAACTCGACAAGAGCCACGCGAAGGATTGGATCGCAAAGTACCAGCGTTTCTACGCCACCGCCCGTCGCATGGGCATGAAGACCGGCCTGCTCATGGTAGCCAATGACGCCTATATGTCCTCGCCCAAGGATTTGCGGATCAAGCCCATCATCGGCTGCCCTGAATGGTATATGTGTCCTTCAAAACCAGATGCGGTGCAAAAGATGGTTGCTTGGCAGGAGCAGGTCTTCAAGGCGCTCTCACCGCTGGATATCTACAACATCTTCCCGGCCGACCCCGGAGGCTGTGCATGTGCGGAATGTGCTCCGTGGCCGACGAAGGGCTTATGGACGATTGCCAGACCGCTGGCTGAGCGGATTCACGAAATCTCGCCCAAGACGGAAGTCTGGATCGATACCTGGCATCTGAACCACCCGACCTTCGGCGGAAAGGACTGGAAGAACCTGGTGGACAGTCTGGATTGGAGCAAGGAACGACCGGAATGGTTTGCCGGCTTCGAAGTGGCGCTCGCACCCAATCACGGCTATGCCCGAATGTCAGCGGAAGAGCGTGATTATTACAACAAGGCGAAACAACCGCTGATGGTCTTCCCCGACATCTCCATGTGGGGCAATCATCCGGGCATGCTCGTCAACAAGGCGTATTGGAAAACGCTCCAGGACGAGCTGAACAGCTATGATGCGGAGTTGATGAAAGGCGGCTGGCCCTACGCCGAGCGGTGGAACACCGATATCGCCAGCGTGATGTTTCTGTCATGGTTCTCGAATCCGAAGAAGTCCGTGGACGCGGTGCTCGACGAATATGCTGCCTTCTACTTCGGCCCCGAGGCGGCGACTGCCCGGCAGTTACTGGAACTTTTGGACGACTCTAACAAAGATCCGCAGCGCAAGGAAAAGATACGTGAAACCAAGGCAAAGCTTGAAGCCTCTCTGCCGGAGTGGGTCAAGCGCGACTGGCGCTGGGCTGAGATCGTCGAGAGCTGCAAATTCAAAACCCGATAAAACGATTGCGGATCATGAAAACTAGAATGAACAAGGGATTATCAATCTGGATGGTGCTTGGATTGCTGGCTTTCGACCTGCTGGCTGCTGAGAATCAGCATCAGGCGGCAACATCGGTGCAGCTTGTATTGCCGGCCGAGGCCACTCCGGTTCTGCTCAACCTTGGCACGGTGCTTGCACGCCAGATCAAGCAGCGTTGTGATGTGAAAGTCGCAACAAGCGGCGATGCAAAGCTGATGGTCGAATTGACCATACAACAAGGTATTGGAAAAGAAGGATTTCGTATTGAGGATCGGAAGGGCGGAGGAGTTCGAATCGTCGGTAATGACGAACGTGGTCTTGTCGCCGGAGCCGGAAAATTCCTCAGAACCTCCCGTTATGACCAAGGAGGTTTCACGCCGGGCGAGTGGCGGGGCACCTCGGTGCCGACCCGGCAAGCCCGCGGCATTTATTTCGCGACGCACTTCCACAATTTCTATCACGAGGCACCGGTTGAGGATATCCAGCACTATGTCGAGGATCTCGCTCTCTGGGGATTGAACGAGCTGGTCGTCTGGTATGACGCACATCATTTCAACGGATTCGAGGATCCGGAAGCTGTGAAGTTCCGCAAGCGTCTGCACGATATCATGGCTGCAGCCAAGCGGATCGGCATGGATGTTTCGCTTCTGGTCATCGGCAATGAAGCCTACGGCGATTCGCCTGCGGAACTTCGGGCAAGCGGCGGCGGCCGCGGCGCGGTCTATCCATGTGCGGTCTGTCCGAGCAAGCCGGAAGGCATGAAATACATCCTGAAGGTGCTCGGCGAGGAGTTCGACTGGGCCGCGGATCTCAAGCCACGCTCGGTCTGGATCTGGCCATATGATCCGGGCTACTGCGGCTGCGCGGAATGTAAGCCGTGGGGTTCCAAGGGATTTATGAAGTGCGTCGAAGAGGTCGGCAAACTTGCACGCCAGAAGATGCCCGGAACCAAGATCCTGCTCTCCACATGGTATATGGATCAGGCCGAACTCACATCAGTCATGAAACAACTCGGCGAGCGGAAAGATCTGGTCGATGGCTTGGTCAACGAAGACAATATCCTCCCGGGTGCCTCAGGTTTGGGTGGAGTCGATCAAGTACCCAGCGGAGCGTCTCCCCTGCAAAATCATGGCCTGCCAGTCGTCGGTTTCCCGGAGATCAGCATGCACAATACCTTTCCGTGGGGTGGGTTCGGCGCCACACCTCTCACCGCCCGTGCACAAGCACAATGGAACGCGCAGAAAAAAGGAGTCGCCGGAGGCTACCCGTATTCTGAAGGCATCTATGAGGATCTAACAAAGATTGTCTATAGTCAGTTCTACTGGAACGACCAACCCTCCGCAGACACGGTGAAGGAGTATATCGCCTTCGAGTTCTCACCGGATGCGGTGGCGGATGTGGCGGGCGTCATCAAGACTCTGGAGCAGAACCACCATTTGCGCTGGTGGCCTGGCAAATTGGAAGGTGTGAAGCTCCAAATGGACTGGTTTCCCTCGAAAGGCACTAAGCCGCAGGCCGATCCGGGTGCCGAGGAGGCCTATGCCACCATGCAGCGGGTTGACGGATTGCTGACGCCCCAGGCGAAGAAAGCCTGGCGCTGGCGGCAGCTCTACCTGCGGGCATTGCTCGACGCCGAGTTGAAGACCAACGGCGGCTCGCCGAACGATAAGTGCAACGAAGCCTTTGCCGAGCTGATCAAAATCTATCACGCGGAGAACGCTGATCCAGCCGTTCGGCCGCCGCTGCCACGGGATTGGAAAAGAAAGTGAGACACCTCTCCGACAAAGACACTTGATCCGGATCCGAATTCATGATGCTCAGCATGCCGGCAGGTCCATCAGGCCGGCAGAGATATGATGATTAAACTCATGGATCCGATGGTGAAGATTACGGGTTCTTATGAATTCAATGTAAGCGTCCTCTGAAGCACCTCTTGACATAAATGTCGTAGGTTCGTGACTTACGACGTTTATGACTACGCTGTCTTTTTGAGGCGTGGTTTGCTTAGGCTCTTTGCGTAGGCCTTGGGGGTGTAGC
>JBIKNX010000098.1:0-10025 GCA_044358435.1 Luteolibacter sp. | reverse complement strand
CGCATCGAAACGATTTTGGATGAAGGAATGGGTGAGTGCTGGATGAAAGATCCGAAAATCGCAGCCATCATAGCAGACGCGATCAAGCACTTCGCGGGAGAACGTTACGACCTCGGCGCCTGGTGCGTGATGTCGAATCATGTGCACATGATTTTATCACCGAGAGAGGGGGAATCGCTTGCTGATATTTTGCATAGTATCAAGAGACACAGTGCACATGAGGCTAATAAGGTCTTGGGGCGTGATGGGACTTTCTGGCAGAAGGAATCGTATGATCATATCATTCGTAACGCTGAGGATTTTGCGAATCAGACGAAGTATGTGCTGAATAATCCGAAATCGGCCGGACTGGTGGACTGGGAGTTTGTTGGGGAGGGTGGTTTGGCTGGGCGGATGCAATCCGCCGCCACGGATTTCATCGGCGGCTTCGTCGTCGGCATCCACGGGGCGGACGAATATGCCAAAGAGCTTGATGCGCAGAACGATCCTTATGGAGCGATCATGGTCAAAGCGATTGCGGACCGCCTGGCGGAGGCTTTTGCGGAAATGCTGCATCATCAGGCACGCATGGATTGGGGATACGAGGCGGAAGGCGAACTGACCCAAGATGCGCTGATTCATGAAAAATATCAGGGAATCCGTCCTGCACCCGGTTATCCGGCGCAACCGGATCATACCGAGAAACCGATTCTTTTCGATCTGTTAGGTGCGACCGATGCCACCGGCGTATTTCTCACTGAAAGCTGTGCGATGCATCCCGGGGCGGCGGTTTGCGGATTGTATTTCTCACATCCGGAAAGTCATTACTTTGCCCTTTCCGATCTTCAGAAAGACCAGATTGAGGATTATGCGAAACGGAAAGAAATGACGGTCGAGGAAGTGGAGAAGTGGCTCGGGCCTTGGCTGGGATATTGATGGATAAAGCCGGCCGGAGGCGCGGCTCTCCAGTAGTCAGAAGCTCTTGAGTCTCTCAACCGTCTCCTCTTTCCCTAAGATCGCGAAGATATCACCGAGATCAGGGCCGTGGGCTCTACCGGATAATGCAACTCGGATGGGGAACATGAGTTGGCCGGCTTTTGCTCCGTTGGCAGTGGCCACGGTGGCGATGGCGTTTTTCGCGATGTCAGCATTCCAATCGGTTAGATTGGAAAATTGTTCGGCGACGGCTGACAAAAGCGCGGCATTTGGATTCGCCTTTGCCTTTGTAACAGCTTCTTCATCCACCGGTGCAGTGTCGGTGACAAGAAAATCGATGGCGGCGGGAACTTCGGTAAGAAGCCTGACTTTTTCTTTCACCGCTGCGATCGCAGCAGGGTAGCTTTCATGGATTGGCAGGTTTTGCTCTATAACAAATGGCTTTGCCAAATCCGCAAATCTCTCGGTGGAAATTTTCGCGATGTGCTGCTGGTTCACCCATTTGCATTTTTCCAGATCAAAGCGGGCCGGGGCGCGGTTGATGGCTTCGAGGGAGAAACGGTCAACGAGTTCGGCTAGGGTGAAAATTTCGTCATCGGATTTCGATGACCAACCGAGCAGGGTGATGAAATTCACCACCGCTTCGGAGAGGAATCCTTGTTGCGGATAATCGCCGACGGCGGCTCCGGCATCGCGCTTGGACATTTTCGATCCATCCGCGTTGAGAATGAGCGGGATGTGCGCGTATTGCGGTGGTTGGGCACCGAGAGCCTCGATGAGCTGGAGATGCTTCGGTGTGTTCATCAAATGATCCTCACCGCGGATCACATGGGTCATTTTCATTTCGAGGTCATCGACGACGTTGACAAAATGGAACACATAAGAACCGTCGCTGCGCCGAATGACCATGTCGGGTGTGTTGGATTCATCGCGATAATCAATCGTGACTTCACCGCAGACTAGATCCCGCATGGTGATGGGTTTGCGGTCGAACCGGAAACGGTAGGCATCGCCGTCCTTGTAGAGACGGTCCGCGGCGAGGAGTTTTTCGAAATACGCATCATAGATCTCGTTGCGCTGCGATTGGTAGTAGGGACCGGAGTTTCCAACGGATGGCGATTGGAGGCTTCCGTTGCGGTCCGGGCCTTCATCCCAATCAAGGCCGAGCCATGTCATTCCATCGAAAATGGCCTGGCGGGCTTCCTCGGTATTGCGCGCGGCATCGGTATCCTCGACCCGAAGGATGAACGTGCCATGGTGT
This sequence comes from Luteolibacter sp., assembly GCA_044358435.1. Classification (GTDB taxonomy): domain Bacteria; phylum Verrucomicrobiota; class Verrucomicrobiia; order Verrucomicrobiales; family Akkermansiaceae; genus Luteolibacter. The sequence continues at coordinate 7,849 of JBIKNX010000098.1, read as the reverse complement.
TTGCGGGCGAAGAGCCAGTTGAAAAGGGCGGTGCGGGCCCCGCCAACGTGGAGGTAGCCGGTGGGTGAGGGTGCGAAGCGGGTGCGGACGGACATAAATTTCAATTTTCAAATTTCAAGAAGACTAGCCTTGCAGGCTTCTTAATGCGCCGCGGATGAGTATTTCGGCTGTTGCGGCGGGTTCCTTGTCGAGAATGGCACGGACGGCCTTGCGCGAATCGACCTGTTTGTAACCTAGGGCGATCAGCGCGAGTTCGGCATCGGCGGCTTGTGACGAAACCTCACCGGAGGCGGCATCCTGCCAGGTATCCGTGACGCCGACCTTGTCTTTCAGTTCCAAAATGATGCGTTCCGCGGTTTTTTTGCCAACGCCCTTGGATTTCGAAAGCATGGCGACATCGCCGGCGACGACCGCGGATTTGAACAGCGCCACGGGCATGCCACTGAGAATGGCAATCGCGATCGCCGGGCCGATACCGGAAACGCGATCGATGAGCAGCAGAAACACATCGCGTTCCTCCTCGGTGGCGAATCCGTAGAGTGTTTGGGCGTTTTCCCGGATATGCAGATGGGTGCGGAGGTCAACGGATGCTCCCTCAACGGGGTGAAGGCTGTCGTAAGTGGAGAGCGGAATGATCGCTTCGTAGCCAACGCCATGGCAATCGACGACAAGCCGGTTCGGGTAGGCTTCAATGATGTTTCCTCTGAGTCTTGCGATCACCCTTGAGGTTTCGGGTGAAATGGCCGGGGTTGCAAGTTGGAAGGTGTCAAAAATGCAATAAAATGTTGCAGGGAAGCTGACGATCAAGCATCAATCCGTTTTGTAATTCGAAGTCAACCGCTTCGCAAATGGATTCCAGAATGACCATGTCAGGGACAGATGAGGATATCGTGTTTTGTTTTGCATGCGGGAATCCGATGTCGGTCACCGCTTTGCCTCCTTTTTCGAGGGTTGCCTGTCCCACTTGTGGTGAGGAGAACCGGGTCAAGAAGCAGTTCGGACCCTATACCGTGACCAAGCGCCATGCGATTGGCGGAATGAGTGCGGTCTTTGCCGGGATCGACACGACCCTGAACCGGGAAGTGGCGCTGAAGATTTTGAGTGAGGAATACTCGAAGGACGAAAGGCGGATCGCCGCCTTCGAAGACGAGGCGCGTTTGACGGCATCCTTCACTCACCCGCATGTGGTGAAAATTCTCACCACGGGCAGGGCGTTCGGATTATTCTACATCGCGATGGAATTCGTGCCGGGGGGGCATCTGGAACACCGGATTCACGAGCACGGAAAGCTGACCGAGGCCGTTGTCCTGCCACTGGCGATTCAAATCGCCGAGGGTTTGAAAGGCGCCCAGTCCGCAGGTCTCATTCACCGTGACATCAAGCCCGGAAATATCCTCTTTGATGCCGAAGGCAACGCGAAGATCGTGGATTTCGGCCTTGCCCTCGTGACCAAGGGTGGCGAGGCGAAAGCGGATGAAATTTGGGCGACTCCCTACTATGTGCCGCCGGAAGCGATTGAGGGTGGTGTTGAGGATTTCCGCTCGGACATCTATGCGTTTGGCGCAACCCTTTATCACGCTCTCGCAGGTGTTCCCTCCTGCACGGAGGACACGATGGATACCCGGTTGCTTCGTGCCGCGAAGACCAAGGTGATTCCATTGAAGCGGGTGGCGCCTGAAGTTTCCCACGAAACTTGCGCCATCGTCGACCGCGCGATGTCCTACGATCCGAGAAACCGTTTTGGAAGCTATGATGAAATGATCGTCGCCCTCGAGGCATCCATCAAAAGCCTGGAAAGCGGAGGAGCTAACGCGAAGTCGGTGGCACATGCCCATGCCGTTCAGCGCATGCAGGTACGGGCTAAAAAAAAGCGGACGATCACACTCATCCTCACCTCACTGGCGCTTGCGGCTTTCGCCGTGATACTGGCTTATCAAATCATCCGGTCGGATCGGCCGGGTAGGCCCGAAACGGTCATCGATTTGGGACGTGGGGATCTCGATGAATCCGACCGGAAAAAGGATGTCATCAATCAGTATCGGATCGCAAAAGACCTCATGCAGCAATACAAACTGCGTGAATCGGAAGAAGCTTTCATGAGAATATTTTCCAATCCGAAAGTTGAGGAGCCGTCGCGTTCATGGGCCGGACTGGATGCGGTTGCCGCGGCTTTGTTGGATGGAAGGATGAACGATGCGAGTCGTCATTCCGTTACGGTATCCGATCATATCGCAGGCCGCGCCTCCCGGCTGTCATCGGGCTTTCCAACGGTTTTGGTGCCGACGCTGCGTAGTCTCCAGCAGCCGCAGTTTCTGAAGATTGAAAAGATGCGGATGGACAGGATGGATGACGAATATCTCATGGCCTGCATGATCTCCGGATTAAAAAACTGGGAGCAGGGCGGACTTGAGCAGGCGGTTCCGTTTTTTGAAAAGGTCATCCATGGTGTCGATGCGAACCATACGGGTCCGCTCGCCTCCTATCGAAAACTGGCGGATCATTATCTGAATGATTTCAAACTTCTGAAGTCGGATGCGATGAACTCCCTGCCGTCGACTTCCAACCAGTGCAAAGCGGTCATCATAGAGCTTGAGCGCTTGTCGGGTTCTCTGAAAACGCGGGGTCGTGCGAAATACAACGTCCGCTCAAGGCAGTCCGAACTTGAGCAGCACGGAACTTATCTTGAAAAATTGATTGGCGGAAATCCATAGGAAGTCATGCCGGTTGGAATTCTTGCCGTGCCTGTGAGCGGGGATTTTTAAAAGCCGGAACATCGAGCGACAGGTGAAGAGACTTTTGGAAACCGTCTCACGTTGGGGAAAAAATTGACATATGCATTACCGAACCACTCCAGAGGAAACCACCAAGATGCCATCGGGGATCCCGCACATCATCGGCAACGAGGTGGCCGAGAGGTTTTCATTTTACGGGATGAAGGCGATTCTCGCTGTTTTCCTGACTGAATATTTATTCCTCTTGGATGGTGCTTCAGGCAAGCCGTTCGATAAGGCATACTCCACCGAGCTCGTGCATCTTTTCAATATGGCGTTCTATTTGACACCATTCATCGGCGCTCTGTTGGCGGATGTTTTTTTCGGTAAATACCGGGTCATCATGACACTTTCCCTGGTTTATTGTGCCGGTCATGCGGCTCTCGCCCTGATGGGGCACTTCGGCAACTCCCCCTACTGGATGCTTGCCGGTCTGCTGCTCATCGCTCTGGGTGCAGGCGGGATCAAACCCTGTGTTTCAGCCCACGTCGGCGATCAGTTCGGCCCGAAAAACGCGAGGCTGCTTTCAAGAATTTTCAACTGGTTTTACTTCTCCATCAATTTCGGAGCTTTCGGTTCGGCATTGCTCACTCCGTGGTTGTTGAAATGGTATGGCCCGCATTGGGCGTTCGGCGTTCCTGGGCTACTGATGGCCGTTGCAACCTTCATCTTCTGGCTTGGCAGACACCGTTTTGCCCATGTGCCAGCCGGAGGTATCGGATTTCTCAAGGAAGCCTTCGGGAGGGACGGCGTGGTGGCGATCCTCAAACTCACTCCGGTTTATCTTTTCGTTGCGATATTCTGGGCCCTGTTCGATCAGACGGGTTCGACATGGATTTTCCAATCCCAGGATATGGATAGGAATTTTCTGGGATTCGAATGGCTGCCTTCCCAATTGCAGTCGTTGAATTCGGTTTTCGTGCTCCTTTTGATTCCGATTTTCAGCTATGTCGTTTATCCGTGGTTTGAGAAATTCCGACCGCTCACCCCGATGAGGAAAATGGGGATCGGTTTCGTCTTGATGACCGCCGCATTTGTTTTGGTGAGTGTCATACAAGTATGGATCGACGGGGGAGCGAGGCCGAATATTGCCTGGCAAATCGCAGCTTACGCCTTGCTGACCGCGTCGGAGATCATGATCTCGATCGTGGCACTCGAGTTCGCATACACTCAGGCGCCGCGAAAAATGAAATCCTTCATCATGTGTTTTTATCTTGTCGCTGTAGCTCTGGGGAATTTCCTGGTTGTGGTTGTGAACCATTGCATACAGGTGCCGAGTGCCGCAGAACAACAAATGGAAGAAGCCATCGCGAGGCTACCCGCTGATTGGCAAAAGGATCCGAGGACGGTTGTTTTGCCGGGTTACGATGGCGAGACAGGAACGAAAGATGATTTCATCCGTCGTCTGGAAAAGGATGCGGAGACTCCGCTCGTCGTTCCGGGACAAGCGATGCTGAACACCATCGCCGAGGAGGTCATTTCCCATGCGACCGCATCCGGAAACGTTTTTCCCGATCCAAAAACCGGTCATGCAATGGTATCGAAATACAAAGATGATTCGGGCAAGCCCTATCGTTACGCCATTCTGAATTCGAATACCGTTCGGATCTGGGGAGCGGGCAGTGATGGCAAGTGGAATACAAAATGGGATGTCGGAGTGATCATCAGCAAGCCCGACAAGGAGAAGAACAAAAAGGCGTCATGGTTAGATCGCCTGCATCCGGAGGAGGATTGGTTGTCGAAACGACACAGGCAACTTCAGCTCACCACTTCCCAAGCCAAAGGTAGCGACGAACCTTATACCCAAACCACCTTTTCGGGCGGTCAGTCGAAACTGCAGGGCGCCGGTTACTTCTGGTTCTTCAGCGCGCTCATGGGAGGCACGGCCTTGCTATTCATCCCGTTTGCGATGATTTACCGTCCGAAGCATTATCTGCAGGATGAGACTCCCGGTGATCGTGATTCATGACATCGGAAATTTCGCCCTCGCTGCGCCCGACAATCACCGCGGCACAGGTATCGCTGTAAACGTTCACGGCGGTGCGGCTCATGTCCAGTAACCGGTCCACCGCGAGCAGTGTGACCACCGCCACTTCGGCGTTGGGAATGCCCGAATTCTTCAGGATCAGAAGAATCGCCACCAAGCTTGCGGATGGAATGCCGGCAACACCGATACTCGTGAGCAAGGCGGCGATCACTATGAAAAACTGTGCCCCGAATCCTAATTCCACCCCCATGACTTGAGCGACAAAAATCACGGCCACGCACTCATAGAGGGCGGTTCCGTCCATATTCACTGTGGATCCCAGAGGTAAGGTAAAACTCGCAACCCGATTCGAAACACCTGCGTTTTCCTGAACGGCACGCATGGTGGCGGGAAGTGTTGCGGATGATGATGAAGTTGAAAATGCGAGCAACAAAGCGGGACGCATCGCCTTGAAATGGGCGAGAGGGCTGACTTTGCCCATGTATTTGAGCGCCAAGGGCAGGATGATCGTGAAGTGGATCGCAAGTCCTAACAGGACCGTGACGAAGTATTTGCCAAGTTGCACAAAAAGATCAAGTCCGGCCTCGTAGATCACAGGCAGGATCAATGCGTAAACTCCAAGCGGCGCGACGGACATGATCCATGTCGTCACCACGATCATCGCCTCGTTTGCGGCCATAAAAAAATCTCTAACAAGATTTCCGCATTCGCCGGGAACCTGGGTGACAGCGATCGCGAAGAGCATGCTGAACACGATGACTCCCAGAAGCTGGCCGTTGTCACCAGCGGCATTCAGGATGTTTTCCGGGATCATCGCCTTGAAGATGTGGAGGAAATCTTTTTCCTGACGCTGACCCGCTGCGTCGACTTTCGCCACATCCTCGGGGTCGGCATGGATTTTGGTCTCATCGAATGCCGTGCGAATCGCTTCGTTGGGTTTGCCATCGATCAGGCCGGGCTGGATGAGATTGACGAGTAACAACCCGACAAGAATCGCCACCAAGCTCGATGTTAGATAAAATGCCATGGTCTTGAGACCGAGCCGGCCAAATCCCTCCACGCCTTTCATACCGGTAATTCCCGAAATCACCGCGGTCACAATCAATGGCACGATGATCATCTTGAGACCGCGCATGAAAAGATCTCCGACGAATTTGCAGGTTGCCAATACCCCCGCGACAAGCTTTCCGCCTGCTGACAATTCATCCGCTCCGCCGAACAATCCGCGCAATACAAGTGCCGTGACGGTCGCCAAAACCAGTGCGATAAGAATTTGCCAGTGAGTTGCGAGTCGCTTCATCCCTCCAACTAACCCGAAACCGTATTTTTTTGCAAAGTTTCTCGCTTTATTTTCGCGGTTAACAGGTAGTTGGGGGCATAGTATAAAAATTTTACACCATTCATTTTCAACGACTTCCGCAAATCATTTGGTTTAAATCTATCGATAATAAGCATATCTTAAGTATTTTTTTCAAATTTCAGCCAGCGGCTGGCCAAAAGCCTTTTTGTGAAATTTTTTTTACCACCTACACCTGTGGGCGCGATTCATCCATAGCGCGTGGAACTCCCAAAATTAAAGGGACAAGACTTTACGGCTTAGCCAAGGATATACTACATGTGGTATTGTGAATAATTTGTGGATACTATATCTCCAAAATCGATTTGACCAAGTGAACAAATTAAGTGCATGTTTCCCAACGCTATACGCAAGCCGTTGGCGTTCATTTTCAACTCTATCAAACCTCATTTCTAACGATTCATGTCCACCACCACAGTCACACTCGGCAACCGCATATTCGTTCTCGATAAAGCCAAGGCAGAACTCGCCTTCAACTCCAAACGAGTCATTAACGGTAAGGAAACGATGTTTTTCAATATCCTCCCGCTCAAATATCAGTGGGCGTATGATCTCTACAAAACGATGAAGAACAACCATTGGGAGCCGGAGGACATCTCGATGCAGAAAGATGTCGAGCAATGGCGCTCCAATGAAATTTCCGATGTCGAGCGTTGGATCATCAAAATGGGTATCGGTTATTTTTCGGCAGCTGAAGGTATTGTCGGTGACAACGTGCTGCACGTCGTCCGCGAGGTGGTGACCGCGCCCGAGTTGAAACTTGTCCTGGGTCGTCATGCCCATGAGGAAAACATCCATGCGGACAGTCTCGTTTACATGATTTCTTCGCTCGGAATCAATCCGCACGAGTGCGAGGCGATGTTTGAGGACGTCCCGACCATCACCGCGAAAAACAACTTCGTGACTTCGAACTCACGCGCGCTCCGTCGCGATATCGACCTCACGGTCACCGAGAACAAGCAAGCCCTCGCCAAGAACATTTTCATGTTCGGACAAATCATGGAGGGCACCCAGTTCTACGGTCTGTTCGGAATGATCCTTTCCCTGTATCGTCAAAACAAATTCCCGGGCATCGGTCAGATGTTCCGCTACACCCTACGGGACGAGTCGAACCACATCGAGGTCTTCCGCAACTTGCTGATGGATCTCATCGATGAAAACCCTGACATATGGACTGAGGATTTCCGTGAAGATCTTCGTCAGACCATGGCCGAGGGAATCCGCCTGGAAAAAGCATTCATCCGTGACTGTCTTCCTGTCTCGGGTCTCGGTTTGAACTCGGAGGATTTCGAGGCCTACATCGATTACATCGCCGACCGTCGCCTCACATCCTGCGGACTTGCGCCGCTCAACGGATCCGTATCCAACCCGTTTCCATGGCTCGCCGAGATGATGGACATCAAGAAGGAGCAAAACTTCTTCGAAGGCCGTGTCACCGAATATCAAAAATCCGCAGCGTTGACCGCCGTCAGCGATGATGAGTTGTAATTTTCGGTTGGGTCGCTTCGCTGAAACGACCGCCGATCTGATCCAACGATTTATAAAAACCACACATCGGTCATTTTATCAAAATGACCCTACCATTTCCCAACTTACCCAAAAAATCCCGACCCAACATCCAATATGTATCGTTCCCTGAATCTCGCCGAAGACAACATGCTCAAACAGGTCATTTCCGATCGTTTTGAGCTCGCATCCAAAGACCGCCCTTACGACTGGCGCGGAACCATTCCG
>JBIKNX010000061.1:0-12300 GCA_044358435.1 Luteolibacter sp. | reverse complement strand
TATTTCACAATATTTGTGAAACTTGGGTATTCCATCAGTCCGCATCTGTGATGTAATGCCTGCCTCCTCATCGGTGCATTGTCTTTCCCATCAACCATGAAAACCCATCTCACTCTCGCTGCCCTGCTTCTCAGTGGCCTCGCCGCTTCCGCCCTCGAACTCGGCGCTCCCTTCGCCGACAACGCCGTCCTCCAACGCGAACTATCCGTTCCTGTCTGGGGCTGGAGCAAACCTGGCACTGAAGTAACCGTCGAATTCGCAGGTCAAAAAAAATCTGCCAAAGCAGGGGAGAACGGCAAATGGATGCTCAATCTCGATGCCCTCACCGCCAGCGCCGAGCCGCGTGAAATGACGATCAAGGAAAAAGCCGGCAAGTCTCTGGTTCTTAAAAACATCCTCGTTGGCGAAGTCTGGATGGCATCCGGCCAGTCCAACATGCAATGGCTCGCATCCAAATCCTCGGTCTCGCTTCTCGTCGCCCAGCTCAAAGAGAAAAACGAAACCCCACCAATCCGTGAATTCGAAGTCACCAGCGTTTACGCAGCCCTGCATCCCATCGAACGCGCGACGGGGGCATGGAAAGTCGACGACTATGGAAACTACAGCGCGGTCGCTTTTGCCTTCGCCTTAAAAGTCTACCGGGAAATCGGAGTGCCCATCGGCATCCTGAACTGCTCCTTCAGCCAAACCAGTATCGAGTCATGGGTTCCGCGCGAAGGTTTCGCCGCAGGAAAAGATGAATACACGAAATCGATTTATCAGAAAATTTTGGAAACCGATCCGAACACTCCCGAGCACAAGGCGGCATGGGACAAATTCTATCAGACGGCTGAAGGCAGCATCAAAGCCAATGCTGAACTCATCGCAGCTGGAAAAGAACCGCAACCCTTCTCCACCCAGACACCCGGCAACATGCGTGAAAACCGCGATGCATCGTGGATGTTCAACGGTCGCATGAGTCCGGTAGTGCCATACGGTATCCGCGGTGCGATTTGGAACCAGGGCTACGCCAACATCAACGGCGGTCTTCAATATTACCCCAACCTCCACAGCCTGATCCGTGGTTGGAGATTGAAATGGAACAACCCGACACTTCCCGTTTATTTCCACCAGTTCTATTGCCCGGGGCCACCAAAGGATGGTTACACGATCAACCCGCCGAGTCTCGAACCCATGTCGGAAATGCGTCTCGGCGCTTGGATGGCACGTGACATTCCGAATACCGGAATGGGCTGCCAGATCGATATCGCGGGTGCCATCCACTACTACGAAAAAGCTCTCCCGGCGCTGCGTCTCGCCTACCACGCTCTGAAAAACCAGTATGGTAAAAAAGACCTCGTCACCGACGGGCCGATGTTCAAATCCTACTCCGTCAAAGGTGACAAGCTCACAGTCGAATTCGATCACGCTGATGGCGGTCTCGTGGTTGCCCAGACTCTGACAAAACCTGACACCGCGCCCGACGGCTTTCCGACGCCGACCATCATTCCCGATGGCCTTTCCAAAGTGAACCACTTCTGGATCGCGGGTGAAGATCGTGTTTGGCATCCGGCAACGATCCAGATCGACGGCTCGAAAGTCATCGCCAGCTCGCCCGCCGTTCATCTATTACGACAACAAACTCGTCACCCGTGACACCTGGCCGGACAAGCCGATGAAAATTGCCGGTCTCGAGATTGATTCCAGCACGGTGGGGAATGTTCACGAGTATCGCAAGATTCCCATTCTCCGCACCCAGTTCCGTGATAACGCGATCTTTCAAGCGGACATGCCCATCAACATTTCAGGTTCGGCCGTGCTTGAATACGGTGCGGAAGCCCCGGGCGAAAAAATCATCAAGTTCAGCTTCGCGGGTGTGGAAAAAACTATCCCTATCGATTCCGAAACGAAGGAGTGGAGCGTCACCGTTCCCGCCATGCCCGCCAGCAAGGAGCCAAAAACCCTGCACGTTTCCATGACCATCAATGGCGAGCTCGTGCATGACCGCGTTTGCAAAAACATCCTGATCGGCGATGTCTGGTATGTTGCCAGCCCGAACTTCGGGAAGAAACCACCCGTGTTGAAAATGGAGGATTCAGGTCAACCGGTTCGGGTGATGTTGCGAATGGCCAAGCGCTCTTCATCCGACAGGCCCGCGCGTTACATGGTCTCCACCTCGACCGAGCCGAACAATCGATTTGCTTCAACATGGGAAGACGCCACCACGGATTTCGCATCAGTCCTCGGCCATCGCCTTGCCAAACAATCCGGTCGTCCCACCGGTGTTATCTACTTGGACAGTGATCCGGTGCCGCTCAACAGCTGGATGAAACTCGATCATCTCAAAAATGCGCCGAGCCTGATCAACGATTACAACAATCTCATGCAAATGCATCCGGGCACGCCTCCATATGATGCCAATGTCCGCCGCTACGTCGGCGCATGGAAATCCTACTGGAGTGATTTTATCCCGAAAATGATCGCGACCCGTGCCGTGCCGAACGGTGAAACGTGGGGGACTTTCCCGCAGATCGGCTCGGAAGTGAACAGCAAGGCCTGCCAAACGCACAACGTTCTCGCTTACTCATTTGTGCCGTCGAGTTTCAAGGGAATGATTTTTCTAACAGGTTCGGAAATGGTCAAAGCCGATCAGGGAGAGAACTTCGCTTCCGAGTTCACAGCCCTCGCTAACGGTTACATCAAAGACTTCGGCGGCAAAACGAAGTTCATCTACACCCTGCCAAGCAAGGAACTCGCTCCTAAGATCACCGCACCCACACAAATCAAAGGCTCCAGCGTCGCGGTTGCTATCAGTGGATGGCAGGAAACGGGAGTCACTCAGGAACTTCTCGATCAATTGCTGAAAGCAGCTGTGACCGAGTGATGGGTTAACTGGCTCATCTCATCATGAAAATTCATTCCATCCTCGTCTTTCTGGGAATCCTTACCTCGGCAAGCGCCGTGGAAATCAGTTCCACGGACAAGTCGGTTACGATCGCCAACGGATCCGTCCGCTTGTCCTATGATATGAATGCCGGCACCTATACGGGCACGGATCTTGGCACCGGAGTCACGACTTTCTCAAACGCCAGATTCACAGTGGATGAAGTCGGCTGGAAGCAATCCGAAGCGCCGGTCCGCAAATGGGAAAGCAGTGATCTGGATGATGCGTTTGGCAAAGGCAAGCGGTTGTCGATCACCGAAATCCCCGGTGGCAAATACCGTCTCATTAAAACACTATACATTTCACTCTACGATGATCTTCCCTACGCCGTCCTTGGCTTCGCGGTCAAAAATCAGCGCGATGGGGTCGCCCGCATCTGTCGCATCGGCATCCTCGATAAGGCAAAAATCTACCCGGGTCAAAAATTGGAACATCCTCAACTCCTGCGCGGCGGAGCTGGAGCGGAACGCAACCGGATTCAAGGCACCCTTCCCATCAGTGCGCACAACAACCTCCTCATCACCGGAAAAGTCAAAGGCGCCCGTCAGTCAATCGTCGTCGGTGGTCTTCACTACCTTGAGTTTTTCCGCCTTATCAAGATTGATGAACGCAGTGGCGATCTCTCGGTCACCATCGAGGATCCGCAGGGAAAACGCATCCATCCCGGCACGACTTATCAAGGCACCGATACCGTGTTTCTCGACATTTCCACAACCGATCCTTTCGTTTCCCTCGAGGCTTACGGCATGGCCATGCGCACCGCCAACCAAGCCCGCCCCAAGCCCTATGATTTCCCCACTCTTTGCGGTTGGCTTGTCTCACAGGGTTCGTATGGCGAGGGACGCCCGATCAACAATTCCAAAGAACTCGTCGGCCAAATGGAACTCGCTGCCAAATCCGGCATTCTCAACCACACCCCGGTAGCTATTCGGCTCGAACCGGATTACTACTGCGATAAAAATACCGGTGATACCCAGCAGGGCTGGTGGAATGACGAAACGTGGGCGAAATACGATTCCCTCGTCCCTCCCTACGAGAGCTTTGGAAAGTTCTGCGGTAAAATCCGCGAGCTGGGTGGCATCCCGTTCACCTACATCCAGAGCAACATGCCCTCGAACGACTTTGCGATCGCTCACCCGGAATGGATGTTGGGCAATGATATATCCCGCATCCACGCCGAGCACCGCCATCACCAGCCTTTCGTCCGCTTTGACTTCACCGATCCCGGCTTCCAAGCCCACACGCTCGCCATGTGGAAACGCCTCGGCGCACAAGGCCTCGGCGGCATCAAGTTCGACTATCCGGAAACCGCATGGATCTCCAACGGTGGCTTTGAAGATCCCAGCTACACCACCACCGCGGCTTATCGCAAAGTATTCGAGCTCGCACGTGCCGGTCTTGGCGAACAGGCGTTCATTCACGAGCGGAACCTCGGTGAAAGCCTCGCTCCCATGCTCGATGTGACGGCCGGCGTCGTCGATCTCCAACGCGTTTGGTTGGATTCCTCACATTTCGAACCGGAAATGGCCTCACGGATCGGCCTCCGTTGGTATAAACATCGCAGTGTGTTCGGTTACTACCCCGATGGAAAATCCTTCAAGAAAATGGATATCAATGCGCGCCGCACCATGCTTACTCAAATCGGGTTGATTTCGGGGCGTCTTGAGCTCGGTACTTCCTTCGGACGCATGACGGCGGAAGAGCAGTATGATCTGACGCGTCTTTATCCCATTCTCGGAGGCACCAAATCCTTCCGTCCGGTGGACATGCTGGTCGAGGGTCGTGAGGACCCATCGGTTTATGTTTATCAGATCAATCCCGATTGGGCTCAGATCATTCTCTGTAACAACCACGATCAGCCTTTCACCGTAACCGCTCCCATTTCAGGAAACCAAGCGGATACCGGCTCGCTGGGTCAGGATGCCGATGCATCGTTTTATCTCTATGACTTCTGGAACGATAAGTTGGTGGGTCTGTTCCGTGGCGATCAGTCCGTTGAACAAGAGCTCAAGCCCCAGCAGGCGCTTACCTATTCGCTTCATCGCAAAGCGAATCATCCGCAGTTTCTCTCAACCAACCGCCACATCATGCAGGGCTACCAGGATCTGGGTGAGGTGGAGTGGAAAGCCGAAACCTCCACCTATTCCGGCACCGCCAAGGTCGTTACAGGTGAACCCTTTATCATCACGCTCGCTCCCAACGGATTCGTTGCCAAAGATGTGAAGGTTTCAAGCGGCACGGCACAAATTTCCAAACAAGGCGATCTCGTCCGCATCACGCTCAACAACAGCAAGTCCTCTGTGATAAAGTGGTCGATTGCCTGGAGTCATTAATCCACGGTCTTCCCAAGGGCTGCGCGCGGCGCCCTGCCTGAGAAAATGGATGCTGGGTAGGGCTGCATCGCCGAGGCAGCCGCACGAAGCGGGTGACAATCCATGGAAATGAAGGATTTCAACCCCAAGGATGTTGAGAAGTTGAGACCAAGGAGTTGATCTGCGGCTGGTTTTACTGGGATCGATTGCCGCGGAAAGTCTGGTTGAACTATGACATGGGAGGGCAGTGTAAATAATCCTTTTATCGTGGCACCATCTGTGAATCATACTTCGAGAATTTGCTGCATATCAGCTAATCGTCAGCAGACCTGCCAACCCACTCGTTTCTTATGCCCCCTGAAGATTCCTCATCACCTGCCAAAGAGCATCCTCTGGCGAACATTCTCATCAATGTGCTGGTTCCGGTCCTTGCGCTGAGTTTCCTGAGCAAGGAGCCAAGCGCTCCGGCAGCGAAGCTCTGGCACATCGGACCGCTCTATGCCTTATGGGTCGCTCTGGCGTTTCCGATCGGTTACGGAATCTGGTTTTTCGTAAAAACCCGCAAGATGAATTTCTTCTCCGGTCTCGGACTGGTTTCCGTGATGTTGACAGGAGGTCTCACGCTTTACCTCTGGAACAAGGATGGCACGGTTCAAGAGAATGCGGCGTTTTGGTTCGGTCTCAAAGAAGCATCGATTCCATTCGTACTCGGTCTTGCGGTCATTGCTTCGCATTGGTCAAAAACACCCTTGCTGCGTACTTTTCTTTATAATGATTCGATTTTCAATATTGTGAAAATCGAAACCAAAGTGAACGAACTCGGAAAACAGGCGGAATATGACAAAGCCATTTTGAATTCGACCATCCTTTTCGGAATATCGTTCTTCATCAGTACTTTACTCAACTTCGGACTGGCGATGTATTTCCTCGGCGACCTCGACCACACAGCCGCCAATGCACGCGAGCTCTACAATGAAAAAGTCGCGAAAGTCACCGGCTATGGATTTCTTGTGATCGGGTTGCCCATCATGGTGTTCCTGTTCTTCACTCTGAGGAAATTATTGGTCGGGTTGCGCTCCATCACCGGTTACACGGATGAGGAACTGATGATACCGAGGTAGGCATTGCCCGGCTTCGACATACGGGACTGCCTTTATTTTCCGAATCGCTTCTGAAACATGGGGTGCAGCAGGTTGGCCAAAACGATCGCGGAGGTGCCCACGTAAAATGCGGGCTTGAGATTCGCGTGCTCGTTGAAAATGACGGCTGCTGCGAGGATGCCGTAAACCGGCTCGAAATTCGCCGCCAAGTTGAAATTGTATGCGCTGATGGAATGCAGCAGCCGGTTCGTCAACGCCTGCGCAAATACCGTGCAGCCCCATGCCAGAATGATGATCCAGAGCCAGTCCATCGCATCAGTCACGGCCAGCGCGGGTAGACCGAGTGGGTCGAAAACCGGTATTGCTAAAAAACAAACCACCGTCGACGCAACCATTTCCCAGCCGACCATTACCATGGGATCGCCACCTTTGATGACGATGGAGCGGTTCAAAACGAGAAACACAGATGCCAGAAACGCACTGAACAGCGCCACCCCAAGGCCGAGCAGATGATGGGTTTCCACGCCTGCGATGAGGCAAATACCGGCGAGCACGACCAGCCCGAGAAACACCTCGAACTTCAGAATCTTACGGCGATTGAGCAGCGGTTCGGTAAACGCAGTGAACAATGAAAGCGTCGCCAAGCCGGCAAGAGCAATCGACACATTCGCGATTTTCACTGCACCGAACAGACACAACCAATGCACTCCGATGATGGCTCCGACGAAAAAGAGTTGGGTTAGCGCTTTGCCACCGATCCAAATATTGCGTTTGCGAACGATGGACACCCATAGCAGAGCTCCGATCGCCGCAAGAAAACAGCGCCAAGTCACCAGCACGGGTGCGCTGACGGTTGAGAGTCGTCCCAAGACGGTTGTCGCCGCGAAAATGACGACCAAGAGGTGGAGTTGTAAAAACGTGCTGATGGCGAATCGTTGGTTTTATTTGTGAGCCGTGGAAAGAGAAATTCGTGGTTTCCTCCAATTTGCTTCAATGTTCGATCCTCTCAAACGTCTGGAAACAAGTCATCCTTTCTCACAGGAGCCAATGAGGTATGGATTTTCGGAAGGATGCTTTTGAGTTTGAAGAATCCTGCTGTCGCATGCGGCCAGAGCAGGCGATCCCATGTCCGGACAAAGGTGTGGGTATTAGGAGGTAAGGCATGTTTTGAGAGAAAATCTTTCGTAGTGCCGATCGTGAGATAGGAGATCAACACAGAGTCGAGGTTTTCCTCAGCGATCCAATCCTCAAGTGCGGTTGTGAAATCTCCTTCTAACTGGCTTCCTTGTCGCTCGCTTAGAGTATGATGAATTGCCTGATCTAGAAACCTGGCAACCTTTGGCGATTTCTCAAGGTCGGGTGGAAGGTAAGCCGCAGATGCGTGAATTTCACCTATTTCCGAAGGTGGTGAAGCTAGGTCCTCGGGAAGCATGAGATGTCCCACCCGTCCCTGAGGCTTCGGTGAGTTCGGTAACTCAAGCGGGCGTCTTTCATAGTTTCGATCCAACAGAACGGGTTTTGCCTGTTCGTCGAGTTGCCCTACCGGATTGAAGCGGCCATGGGTGTATTTCTCGATATTCGAAGCTCGAGCGATGTAGTGCTTTCCGGGGGTGTGCAGTCCGGCCACCCAGCGCCAAGAGAGTGTGTTTGCCGCAGGATCGGCATCGAGCAAATGTGTAAGAAAAAAATCGGCACCGAGCTGCCATGGCAGCTTGAGGGTGAAAATCCATATCGAGGCAAACCACATTCTCGAATGGTTGTGCAGATATCCGTTTTGTAACAATTCATCAACCCAATGGTCGAAGCATGCGATACCCGTTTTCCCCTTGATGGCGGTATCGTAGGATTCCGGCTTTTCGATGGTTTTCAGCGAGGCTTGGTAGTCGCTCCAAACCTCGGGGCGCATCTCGAGCCAGCCTTTCCAGTAAGTGCGCCATGCGATTTCTTGGAGAAACTTGTCCGCGGCGCGCACGCCGTATCGGCTGAGAACCGCGCGGGTGATTTCCTCCTCCGTCAGCAAACGTGTACGGATGTAGGGAGAGAGCCAGGAAACCCCATGATGATCCTCATGACCGGGATCGAAATTGCGCTGGTCCGCATATCTCGCAGCATAAGGCAGAAATCGTTCGAGTTGGGCAAGCGCCGCCGAGCGGGTCGGGATGAAATCCATGGCGATTCAAGATGCAGCGGATTGTTCATTCGGCAAGGGGGATTTGAGGAGTCCCGTTGAGCCGAAAAGAGGAAGGGGCGCCATCGCCGGGGGCGCTGCATTGCAACGAGATATGAATCTAAGTGTCATTGACGATTCGCTACGCGGCGGCGCTCTCGGCGATGCGCCCTACCTGAAAACATTTTCAGATACTTTTTCTTCATTTTACACATGCCGAGATTGCGCATGGTAAGTTTCAACCCTACAAGCACCGATCTTTTTGAAATGTATGGAAAACGAGTTTCCTCCAAGCATCCGGTTGAGCGAGAGCTCGCCATCTTATCCGATTTATGAAATCGCTCACCCGACCTGTGTGGCCAGGGTGGCGTTGCATGGCGCACAGGTGATGTCATGGCGGCCTACCGATGAGGATGAGGTTCTCTATCTCAGTCCGGATGCGGTGTTCAAGGAAGGTAAGGCGATCCGCGGAGGTTTGCCGATTTGTTGGCCGTGGTTCAATGCCCATCCCACCCATCCCGAGGCGCCCTCACATGGCATCGCCCGCACACGGTTTTGGAATTTTGTGGATGCAAGCGAAAGCGATGAGGGCGTGGAGATGAAATTTGAGATGACCGAGGGGATCTGGAGCGCCGCCGTCACTCTCAAGCTCGGCGAGGCGCTCGAGGTCATTTTAGAAACGCGCAATCCCAATGAAATTCCCATCGTGGTCTCCGGTGCTCTGCATCCGTATTTCGCGGTATCGGATATCGAGCAAGTGCGTATCGTGAATCTGGATGGTGCGGAATATCTGGACACCACCGGAGAAACCACCCGACGAAAACAAAAAGGTCCGCTGACTTTCAAAGGCGAGGTGGATTCAATTTATGATAGCTCAAACAATGTTTTGTTAGTCGATGATTTATCAGGCAGAACGCTGCTCATCGAGAAAAGCGGCAGTCCATCGACGGTGGTATGGAATCCATGGGCAGGGAAATCGGCAGTACTTAAAGATTTACCGGATGATGGTTACCAAAAGTTTTGCTGTATCGAAGCCGCCATCGCGAATGACAAAGCGGTGATCGTGATGCCGGGAACGAGTTCGATTCTCAGTATGAGAATCAGTGTGGAAGAGTAATCAAAACGTGGCGGCGGATTGTATCCGCCAAGCCAAATACAAAAAGTATTAGAAGAATGTTTGGCATGGCGGATGCAATCCGCCGCCACGATCAAATCCCTTGAAGCGCTTCTTCAAATACCGTCAGCGTATCGTCGACGTCGGCTTCGCTGTGGGCGAGTGACAGGAAGCCGGTCTCGTAAGGAGAAGGAGCGATATAGACGCCCCTGTCCAAGCAGGCCCAGAAGAACTTTTTGAAGAGGTCCATGTCTTGTTTCATGACGTCATTGACATTCACAATTTCACGATCGGTGAAGTAGAGGCAGAACATCGAGCCCACACGGTTGATGCGGTGTGGAATACCCTTCTGATTCATGAGCTTGCCCAGACCGGTATCAAAATAGCGGCCAATCTGATCGAGACGCTCGAAGCCATCGGGTCTTCCGGAGGAAAGTTCACGAAGCTGGGCGAGTCCTGCCGCCATCGCGAGGGGGTTTCCCGAGAGTGTTCCGGCCTGATACACTGGACCGATCGGAGCGAGCATATCCATCACATCCGCCCGCCCGCCGAACGCTCCTACCGGCAGGCCTCCTCCGATGACTTTTCCAAAACACGAAAGGTCCGGCGAAAGGTTTTCGAGTCCTTGCACACCTGCCTTGCCGAGACGGAATCCGGTCATGACCTCGTCGAAAATAAGTAGGGCGCCGTATTGTTTGGTGATCGATGAAAGCAGATTCAGATAACCCGGTTTTGGAAAAACGAGTCCGGCGTTGGCCGGATAGGACTCGACGATGATCGCCGCGATCCGATCGCCCATTTCTCGGAAGATTTTTTCTAACGACTCCGGATCATTGTAGGAGAGCACGATGGTTTTTTCCGCAAAGGCTTTTGGAACACCTGCGGAATCGGGCTCTCCGTGCGTGAGTGCACCGGATCCCGCGGCAACAAGCAAAGAATCCGAATGACCATGATAACAGCCATCGAACTTCACGATGTAGTCCCGCTTGGTGAAACCACGAGCGAGCCGGATCGCGGACATCGTGGCCTCGGTGCCGGACGAGGTCATGCGGACTTTTTCGACCGACGGAACCCATTCGCAGATCGTGCGCGCCATATCCACCTCATACGGATTCGGAATGCCGAAAGAGATCCCGTCCTTGGCGACCTGATGGATGGTGTGGATGATCTCAACCGGTGCGTGCCCCAGAATATTCGGGCCCCATGAACCGATGTAGTCGATATAGGTTTTCCCATCGATATCCGTGATGCGGCAGCCCTTGGCACGTCGGACAAAAAATGGCTCGCCGTCCACGTTCTTAAAAGCGCGAACCGGAGAGTTCACCCCTCCGGGAATGTATTGCTTGGCGACGGCGAAAAGTTTGCTTGAGAGATCGGACACGGCACGAAGTTAAGTTTCAAAATCCAAAATTCAAATCTCAAAGGTGGATTGGTAGGGTCATTTTGATAAAATGACCGCGTGGAACGAATGGCACATAAAACGGCTACCTGAGCCCTTCATGGTCACCTCATTTCATGCGGCGCTTTTATCAAAAGCGCCCTACCCCTGATGACTAAGAAGATCGCGAAGCACGGTAGGGTCATTTTGACAAAATGACCACGTGGTGGGAAGTTGAGGCGGAGCAGGGGTGACCTCACCCCTTGATGCCAAGCTGGTGTCATCACCATCCGGGAAAAAAGTGAGAAACTTTCATGTCCTAAAGCCTTTTTCCGCCCACTACCAAATTTCTACAACCTCAACATTCGGATCCTTTTCAAGTTCTTGAATACGGTCGAATACATTACGAATTTTGATATACATTTGGTCAACTGAGGTATTTCCGGAGCGAACCCATACAATTTTGGGAGGAGCACCGCGCAGTTTGTTCCAGTCCGCATAGTCTGAGTCTTGTGTGACGATGACAAGTCGGTTTGCCTGCGCGTATTTCCAAATGGTTAAATCGTCGGCATCGGAGAGACCGACCTCACGCACATGCCTGGAATCCGGAAACAAGTCTGCGAGCAATGAAAGCAAACGGTGGCTCAGATTCTGGTCGAACCATAGTTTCATGCCGACACAAGATGACGATCACGGTCTGCGACAAAGGCCAATGCTGCTTGGATGTCTTCGCCGGTCAACTCGGGAAAATCTTCCAGAATTTGCGCTTGTTGCATGCCTGCCGCCATCCAGCCGAGAATGTCATATACCGTGATACGCATGTGACGGATGCATGGCTTGCCACCTCGTTTGCCGGGGTCGATGGTAATTCTTTGAGAGTAAGTTTCCATAAAATGAAATAAAGCAGTTCCAGAGTTTTCCGCAAGAAGTTTGCTGGAGATGATGATTACGTTACGAAGTTAAGTTTCAAAATCCAAAATTCAAATCTCAAAGGTGGATTGGTAGGGTCATTTTGACAAAATGACCGCTGTGGAACGAATGGCACATAAAACGGCTACCCGAGCCCTTCATGGTCACCTCATTTCATGCGGCGCTTTTATCAAAAGCGCCCTACCCCTGATGACTAAGAAGATCGCGAAGCACGGTAGGGTCATTTTGAAAAATGATCGTTGTGGAACGAATGGCACATAAAACGGTGAGCCGGACCCAGAAAATCAGGCCAGTGGCTAAGCTATGATTGTGGTGTGTGGGAACGGCATTAAAACCGAACCGAACACACACAAAATGAAAGGCAAACGAAGAAGAC
>JBIKNX010000245.1:0-3610 GCA_044358435.1 Luteolibacter sp. | reverse complement strand
CCCAAAACTAACAGACACCAAAAACATCCTTCAGATTGATGCCTTGATCACTTTTACAGAAAAAGATTTACGCAGCCGAAAATCTTGAGTTCGGGGCATTTCTGGAGTTGTGCGGCAGCCCAACCTAATTACCCAATTAACTAATTTCTAATCGCTGTTTTTTATTTTCTTCGCCTGCTCTTCCTTCAGTCCTCCGATGAACAACATCACGGCGGCGATGCAGATGCAGGAGTCCGCGACGTTGAAGGTCGGCCACCAGCCACCGCTTGCGGGAACGATTTTATCGTAAAAAGGAAGACGCACCGAGATGAAATCGACCACATAGCCTTGCGATAGGCGTTCCCAGAAACCGCCGTCTTTCACTTGTTCCAAAAGAAATCCCTGAACGAGGCGATCGGTGAGATTTCCGAAAATCCCGCACAACAACAAGGCGACCGCCAATTTTGACAGAATGTGTTCGAACGCGCCCTTTTTCCAAAAATGTCTTATGAGGAAAAGGGCGATGACGGGAACCAAAAGAAAAACGACGGGTGCCCACGAAGTTCCGTTGCCCAAACCGAATGCCACTCCTTGGTTGTGGACGCGGATCCAATGGAACCAGTCCGGAATGATCATCCATGGCATGTCATTGGAACCAAAGCTTCCCGGAGGAGGCTCGGAAAAATTCGCCACCGTCCATGCCTTCGTGATCTGATCGAGGATGTAGAGCGGAAGGGTGAGAAATAAAATCAGGCGGGTCAGCGGCATGTTGTGAAAGGTGATGAGTAAGTTAAGCCTAAAATCCCTTTTCTAAACCACTAAAATCATGAAGCCCAAAAAAGGAAAAGGGCCAGTATGGCGTTTTTCCTAGCTCAAAACGGTTCATTCAGGCCGCTCAATCTGTGCTTGGAGTTCAGTAGGGAGAACGGACCAGAGTTCAGGATGGGATTCCACCAGTCGTGAAATATCACCCAAATCCTTGATGCGTTTGTTCTGCCTACGCTCACTCGCTTTCCACGCCTTGATTTTCCCCGCCAGCGTGTCGTGAAGAGATGCTACTCTGAGCAGAATTCCATGCACGACCGCAGGCACGGCGCGAGAGGCGAATTCTTGGTAGAAGTCCTCAGTGCTGAGTTGCATACTGACTTTCGAACTGCCTTTGAAATTCAACGACCACTCGAAACGTGAAGAAGAAAACTCCTCCGCCTCTAGCAGTTCGATGGCTTTCTCAATCGCATCGGTGGCGACCACGAAATCCACGTCTTGAGTGACCATGGGCTCACTTGCCCAGTGGTTTACAGCGATTCCATCGATCATGCACCAAGGATCATCCGCCTTTTACAGACAACTGACCAAACGCATGACATCATCCGTGCCACCCGCAGTCTGCTAGTCATAAAAGCGTTTCGCCGTCACGCCGCTCTTGTAAACAGCGACTTCCACCCTGCAAGAAACTAATCCACAAGGCTGGTCAGCGCAGGTCGTTCAGACGATGTCAATCTTGTAGAAAAAAGCTTTTATTCCACGGTCAGCTTGATTCCATTGGGAAAATGATTTTGCGGATCATTCGGATCTTTTGCAAATCACGCGCAACCACACCCCGTTCCAAAATACCTGCCACACATGCCGACACTCAATTGGATTGGAAAAGATGCCGTCATTCGCCACCACAAAGAGGTTCCTTTCCGCCTGCTTGAGCCGGACGCCGAGCTTTCTCATGGGGATGGAACCGAAGGAAACCTCATTGTTCAGGGAGACAATCTCCACGCCTTGAAAGCCCTGCTTCCGAAATATGCCGGGCGGGTGAAATGCATTTACATCGATCCGCCTTACAATACGGGGAACGAGGGCTGGGTCTATAACGACAAGGTCAATTCCCCGGAAATCAACAAATGGCTAGGACAAGTGGTCGGCAAGGAAGCTGAAGACCTCTCACGCCACGACAAGTGGCTGTGCATGATGTATCCACGGATGGTTTTGCTGAAACAATTCCTTAGTG
The DNA here is from genome assembly GCA_044358435.1 of Luteolibacter sp. Classification (GTDB taxonomy): domain Bacteria; phylum Verrucomicrobiota; class Verrucomicrobiia; order Verrucomicrobiales; family Akkermansiaceae; genus Luteolibacter. The sequence goes on along the minus strand of JBIKNX010000245.1, from coordinate 1,632 downwards.
AGGATGGCGCGATCTTTGTTTCGATTGATGACAATGAGGTCGCGAGCTTGAGACTTTTGATGGATGAAATTTTCGGAAGAGGAAATTTTGTAGCAAATGTGATTTGGGAAAAGGCCGATAGTCCGAAAATGGACGCATTACTCTTTTCTACCCGACATGACCATACTCTTTGCTTTGCACGATCAATCGACAACTTCAGAGTAAACCGATTCAAATATCAGGAAGGAAATCTACCTACACACTATGATAAAGTTGATGAGAATGGCCGTAGCTTCTATCTCAAACCTTTGAGGGCAATGGGCGGTCAAGGCGAAACAAGAGAAGCAAGACCAAAGTTACACTATGCACTTACTGCTCCCGACGACACTAAGGTTTACCCAAAGCTTCCAAATGGTGGGGATGGAGCATGGCGATGGAGTAAGAAAAAAACGGAAGCTGAAAGCGAAAGAATTCATTGGATTGAGACAAAAGCAGGCTGGAGTGCTTATTTCAGGATTTACGCAGACACATCAAATGGCGTGCCGCCTGAAACGATCTTCTATAATTCTGTTGCAGGAGGAAGTCGTCAGGCTCAAAAAGAGATTTCGGAAGTCGTTCCCGAGCAGAAGTTTTCTACACCTAAACCTACGCGTCTGATCCAACGCATCCTTCAAATCGCCACCGACAAAGACTCCATCATTCTCGATTCCTTCGCAGGCAGTGGCACCACCGGGCATGCGGTTCTGAAGCAGAACGCCGAAGACGGTGGTAATCGCAAATTCATCTTGGTTGAGATGTTAGAGAACATCGCCACGAACATTACCGCCGAACGCGTGCGGCGAGTGGCAGGAGGCTACACCGATGCGAAGGGCAAAGCTGTGGATGGTCTTGGCAGCGGGTTTCAATTCTGCCGATTGAGCGCGGAGCCACTGTTCAATGAGTTTGGCGATATTCGCGAGGATGTTCGTTTCGCACAGCTTGCGGATTTCGTTTGGTTTGCGGAGACTGGACTGGGTTACACAGGCGCGTTCGATAGCCCCATACTCGGGGTTCATGAAGGCCAGGCGGTTTATCTTTTGTTCAACGGAATTCTTGGAGATCGGCGTCCCCAAGGCGGAAACATTCTGACACAGGCGATTCTGGATTCCCTCCCCACGCATGATGGGCCCAAAGTCATTTACGCAGCGGCCACGCGTCTTGGCGCAGCAGCGCTGCAACGCGCCGGAATCATTTTCAAACAAACTCCCTACGCGATCCAAGTATGACGCTGGTATCTCGAATCAACACCCGACTAACAGAAGACGTTATCCGTTTTGAGCCGGAAGGAAAGTTCCTGGAGCGCAAGGGACGCGATACGAAGCCTTCAAAAATCGCCGACGAACTCATCGGCATGCTCAATGCCGGAGGCGGGGTGCTTATTTATGGGATTGCAAACGACGGCACACTGGAAGACCTACAGCAAGGTGAACTTTTGCGTAACAGTTCCGGGAGTTTGGATGCCTATCGAAAGTTGGTGCATGATTTGATTGGCTCTTCAGCAAAATTTGTGGGTGAACTTCGGCTCCGGTAGTTTCCCAAGTGTATGAAACAGAGTGGTTTGTAGCAATTCGAAGCTGCGGTAGCCGTAGGCTTTTCTCATGCACAGATTGATCC
>JBIKNX010000244.1:0-3632 GCA_044358435.1 Luteolibacter sp. | reverse complement strand
TACAAACCACTCTGTTTCATACACTTGGGAAACTACCGGAGCCGAAGTTCACCCACAAATTTTGCTGAAGAGCCATAAAAATCATGGGGGTTCCTCCATCGAATTTTTTTCAAAAACGCAGACTCAGCAGAGCTTACCAGATGTTGGTGGATACCGATCCGAGAGAATTCCGAGTCACCGACATCGCCATGCAACTCGGGTTTTCCGAGCTCGGCAGATTTTCCATGCAATATCGCGGATTATTTGGTGAGAGCCCTTCGGAAACCATCCGCCGATTTAGAAAGCGCACGGTCTTCGTGCCCTAACGCTGACCCGGACGAACCGCTTTTCGCTCTGCCGGTTCTAGGAAAAGTCAGCGCTCTCACCCATGCTTCTGGAACGATCGAACCCTCACCCATACCTTTTCAGCCCACGAAAATTTCCTGTTAGAAACATGCATCGCCCGCAATCCACCAACCAAATTTACCGATTTCGCCTCGCCGCCGTCCTGCTATGCGCGAGATTTTTCCTTCTGCCAGCCGCCTTTGTCCTCATGCTTTCAGGAGTCTGTTTCTATGATCCATATCTGATATATATCGGCATAGGAGCGGGAATATCGGGTTCTTTAGTGACAATTCTTCAATGGATGGTCGCGTGCAAGGCGAGATGCCCGCTCTGTCAGACACCCATACTTGCAGACAAAACCTGTTCCCGTCATCGCGAAGCAAAAACCATATTCGGCAGCTACCACGCCCGCGTGACCCTCGCCATTATTTTCAAAAATCAGTTTTATTGCCCCTATTGCAACGAACCTACGAAGTTACAACAGCGGAACCACGACAAACCGGAATGAGGCCGAAGAGCCCCTGAATTTGAAAATTTTTAACCATCAATTTCAGGAAAAATTCGAGTATCTCCCCACTCCTCAAAAATTCAACCGCGCATGGTTTGATGTCGCGAGGCTTTATAGGCAAATGGATTCACCCGTTGACATCGAGCTGGAAAGCTGGAAAGCTGGGTTTATGAAAACAACCATGGATTTACCTGAGGATTTGATTCGGGAAATGAAGTTACGGGCCGTGCGTGAGGGGCGTAAACTCCGTGAAGTGGCAGAGGACGTTTTGCGACGGGGCTTGGCAGCCCAATCAACTCCACTTGAAGGAAGCATCCGACAAAGAGTGAAATTACCCATCATTCCATGCCCGCCGGGCGCGAAGCCTTTTGAACTTACGGGTGATCGCTTACTGGAACTGGCCTCAGAAGTAGAGCAGACTCATCCGACCCCATGAGATATTTGTGTGACAGCAACGTTTTTCTGGCTCTTGTGGTCGGGCAACACGTCCATCATTCGATTACAGCAAAATGGTTTCTTGATCTAAAGCAAACCGACACCGCTTTATTTTGCCGAGCCACCCGAATTTCATTTTTACGGCTTCTGACTCAGAAAATCGCGCTTGATTTTCAGTCACTTACTAACCTTGAAGCCTGGCAAGCACTCGATCAATTACTGGAAGATGATGCAACGGGCTTCGCAACCGAACCCGAGGGATTGGACGACGTTTGGCGTAAACTTTCCGAGACCCACACATCCTCACCTAAAATCTGGATGGACGCTTATTTGGCAGCCTTCGCCATCTGCGGCGGCATGCGATTCGTCACTCTGGATAAAGACTTCAAAAATTTTGAACCAATGGGCCTTGATTTACTTTTTCTTACATCCTGAAAAATTCTTCTCCCGCAATGTCCGCCCAACGTTCCGCCGCATCCCTTGCCTCCAAGCTCGCTGAAGCAGGCCACATCGCCTATTTTGCGGGTGGTTGTGTGCGTGACAAACTACTGGGTGAGGAGCCGAAAGATTTCGATATCGCGACCTCCGCCACGCCCCGTGAGGTCTTGGCTTTGTTTCCGGGCTCAAACGAGGTCGGCGCCCATTTCGGTGTGGTCATTGTGAAGCACGATGGCCATCACGTCGAGATTGCCACCTTCCGCACCGATGGCTCCTATGGCGATGGTCGCCGCCCGGATTCCGTGAACTTCTCCACTCCCGATGAGGATGCGCATCGGCGGGATTTCACCATCAACGGGCTTTTTGAAAATCCGATCACGGGAGAAGTGATCGATCACGTGGGAGGCCTTCCGGATCTCAACGCCCGCATCATCCGCGCGATCGGCACGCCCGCCCATCGTTTTCAGGAAGACGCCCTCCGCCTGCTGCGTGCGGTGCGGTTTTCAACCACTCTCGGCTTTCCCATCGAGCCCGCTACTCTCAAAGCCATCACGGAAAATGCTCAGCTGTTAGATAAAATTTCACCGGAACGGATACGCGATGAGTTTTCGAAAATCATCAGCTCACCGAACCGCCGCCGAGGATTGGAGTTACTGGTCGAAACGGGATTGATCTCCCATTTCATTCCTGAGGTGATGCCGCTTATCGGTTGCGAGCAACCGCCGCAGTGGCATCCCGAGGGCGACGTCTATGTCCACACCTGCATCATGCTGGAAATGCTTGAGACCGATGCCCCCCTCACCCTCTGCCTCGCCACACTGCTTCACGATATCGCCAAGCCACCCACCCAAACCACCGATCCGGATGGACGCATCCGTTTCAACGGCCACGACGCCCTCGGCGCGGAAATGGCCGAAACGATTTTAACGCGTCTGAAATACCCGAACGCGGTCATCCACGATGTCGCGCACATGGTCTCGCGCCACATGCAGTTCATGAATGTGAAACAGATGCGCAAAGCGAAGCTCAAGCGATTCATGTCTGAACCGACTTTTTCCCAGGAAATGGAACTGCATCGGGTCGATTGCGCGTCATCGAACGGTTTCACCGATAACTATGAATTTCTCAGCGAGAAATCCGAAGAATTCGCCAGCGAACCCCTCATCCCTCCCCCGCTCATCACCGGCAAAGACCTCATCGAAAAAGGCCTAAAACCCGGGCCACGCTTCAAGGAAATGCTGGAGGAAATCCAAACCGAGCAACTCGAAAACCGATTATCTACCCGGGAGGAAGCGTTAGCCTATCTCGAAACACTTTTGTAGCGAAAATTTCAACGCAAAGCCGCAAAGATCGCTAAGGGTCGCAAAGCCAATTCTCAGCAATCATTTCCTGAATTTTTTAGTTCTTCCTTTGCGTTACCTCTGCGTTCTTTGCGCCTTTGACTCCGCTTCGCTCCGTCCAAGCGGTCAAACGCAACCTCGAACGCTTCCCCGAGGATTTCATGTTCCAACTGACCCCAGCGGAACATGTCCAACTGAACCGGTCACAGATTGTGACCGGTTCACAACGCCATCGTGATCCGCGCAACCTCCCATATGCATTTACCGAACAAGGAGTCGCCATGCTTTCAAGTATCCTCCGCTCACCCCGCGCCGTAGAGGTAAACATCGCCATCATGCGGACCTTCGTCCAGCTCCGCCGCCTGATGGCTTCCAACCATCTCCTTGCTGAAAAAATTGAGAACTTGGAACAGAAATACGCAGAGCACGATCAGAATTTCACCCTCGTCTTTGATGCAATTGAGGCGGCCCCGAAAATCCGACCACTTATTGGCTAAGCTAAGCTATGGTGGATGGGTGCGACGGATTGATGGGAGATCATGGTTCTTGGGTCAAGGTTACTCTTCTTCTGGTGGAAAGAACGGGGC
>JBIKNX010000243.1:0-3633 GCA_044358435.1 Luteolibacter sp. | reverse complement strand
GGTGATTCTAAATCATTTTCTAACTCACCTTTTGGGTGAAGAGAAATCGGCGACTTTGAGGTATCCATTCCCCGTAGTTACAATACTTAGCCCGTGATGACCAGATTTCCATTTTCCTCTTTAGGTTAAGTCGGGTAAACTGAAGCTTCTTGGTTTTCTGGGTTTGTGATGTTCATTCCGGTCATCCTGAGATGAGAACGCCTGTCAGCGATTCTTGAAAAATCAAGGCCGATGGGACCGCGATGCGGATCTATCTCACGGGCGAGCCGTAAGCTTGTGATGATGAACCTCGAAAATGGGCAGGGGGGCGACAGGGCTTTTGGATTCCATCCAGCCCAGGTGGGTCGTGGTGATGAATTTCTGGGCATTTGCAGGCAGGTGATGAAGGAGGGCGTTGCGACGAGCAGGATCGAGTTCTCCGAAAATATCGTCCAGAAGATAGATGGGGGTTTTCGTGCCGCGCTGCTGTAAAAGATCGCCCTGAGCGAGTTTGAGAGCCAGAGCGATGGTGCGCTGCTGTCCTTCGCTTGCGTAGTCGGAAGCCGGCATGCCGTGAAGGCGTATTGAGAAATCATCGCGATGAGGACCGACGACAGCTTGTCGGGTGCTGGTTTCGCGTTGGCGTGCTTGGAGGATCGATTCCTTCATTGAGGGGCCAGAGGAGGGCAGGTAGGATAGGCTCAGCTCCTCGTTTTTTCCTGATATGTCAATTTGTGCGGCTGCGGCGAGGGGGGAGAGATCTGCAACCAGTTGTTGGCGGGCACGGGTAAGGTATTCACCGTGTTCGATGAGAATGTCCTCGTAGGCGAGAAGTTCCGGGAGACGGAGTTTGGGTTCCTTGAGGAGAAGGTTTTTTGCTTTCAAGGCACGGCGGTAGCGGGTGTATGCCGTGCGGTATTTGGGATCCAGTTGAGCGCCTAGGAAATCGAGGTAGTTGCGGCGTGATTCACCGGGGCCACGGATCAGGCTGAGATCCTCATTTCCCATCCAGACGACCAAGCCGCCATCGGCGAGATATTCGGTGCGTGAGTGACGCGGTTCACCCTCGCTTTTCAGCAACAGGCCTTTGGAGGTCTGTTGGATTTTTCGTTCCTGTCCCCATGGGTTTCCGGCGATGCCGAAGCCTGGTGCGGAAATTTTGGTGAGGGTGTTGAGTCGGTTGGTGCGGGGTGATTGGAGGCGGATCAGGGTGCAAATGGCTTCCAGGAGAGAGGTTTTTCCTTGGGCATTTTGACCGGTGAAAATGGCGCCGGCAGGCGATGCGTCCAGCGCGAGAGAGCTGAAGCAGCGGAAGTCCATGAGGCGGAGGTTTTGAAGCACGGGTGGGTGAAACTTTGAGTTTTTTAAATTTTAAACTTCAAGGAAGAGCGGGATTTGACCGAAAACCAGAATGAGAGATGGCAAATGGATTATAAGCGTGGCGATTTGGATTGGACGTCATGGAATCGAGTCAAAGATCAAAATGAGGATCCTGTTATGCTGGTGATTTTTTGCCCGGATATCGCGGATTGGACAACCATCGAAAGATTCAGTTGCTGGTATGTAGTTTGTCCAAAGCAGGGACGGGGAAGGTTTTGTTCGGGACTCGGGCCTTGTCGATGAGTTTGAGCAGTTCGGCGGTTTTCTCGGGGTTGGATTTGGCGAGATCCGTCGTTTCGCCGATGTCTTTTCCGAGGTCGAAAAGTTCGGTGGTGGTTTTGTTGGGTAGGGCGAAGTTGGTTTGCACGAGTTTCCAATCGCCGACCTGAATCGCACGGCGGATGTTTTGTTCGTGATGTTCCCAATAAAGGTGAGCGTGTTTGGGTTGATTGCCCTTGCCTGACAAAGTGCTGGCGTAGGAAATGCCTTGGATGTCCTTGGGTGCGGATTGGTTCGTGAGTTCACAAACAGTGGGTAGAAAATCCCAGAAGGCGGACGGGTGATCCGAGGTTTGGTTGGGTTTGATCGAAGCCGGCCATGAAGCGATGAAGGGGACGCGGATGCCGCCTTCGTAAAGATCGCGTTTGCCGCCACGGAGTTGGCCGTTGGAATCGAGAAGTTCCGCTTTATAGCCGCCTTCGAAGTGTGGGCCGTTATCGCTCGTGAAGATGATCAGAGTGTTATTTAACAGATTTTGTTTTTTTAAGGATGCGACGATTTCGCCAACGGAGTCGTCGAGGTATTTCATCATTCCGATGTAGTTGGCTTTGACCTCACGGGTTGGGGTGTAGTGTTTTTCGTTGGTGTCCGAGATTTCGTTTTTGACGGAGGGTCTTACCGCTTCGAGTTCCTTCTCGCGTGCGATGACGGAGGCGTGTGGAGCGGGATAGGACAGGATAAGGAAGAAAGGCTTATCCGCAGTTTGTTTGGAGATGAAATCCAGGGTTTCTCGGGTGTAGAGTTCGAGATCGTAATCGGTTCCGGTGTGGAGTTTGTTGCCGGGAAAGACGATTTTTTCGGTATTTCTGTAAACAAACGCAGGATAACGGAAGTGCGCGTCACCATGACTGGTCGTGCCGTAAAAAAAGTCGAAGCCGTTTTGAATGACGGATTCCGGAGTTTGGGTGTTTCCGGTGACGCAGGATTTTCCGATCATCGCGTTGTGATAGCCTGCGGCTTTGGTGATTTTGGCGACGGTGATTTCATCGTTCGGAATGGAGAAAGGGCCGTTGCCGCGAATGGTCGCGTGGCCGGTATCCTTTCCCGTCATCAGGGCACAGCGTGAGGGGTTGCAGACCGTGGCTCCGGAGTAGTGACGGGTGAAGCGGATGCCGTTGGCGGCGAGTTGATCGATGTTCGGGGTGCTGAAATTTTTCTGACCGTAGCAGGAGATATCGTTGTAACCGAGATCGTCCGTGATAATGTGGATAATATTGGGTTTTGCGAAGATCGGCGCGATGAGGAAAAGGCTGAGCGTGAGGAATTTCATGGAGAGAGGGTGGTTAGATGGAAAGATGGTCGAGGGCCTTTTGGTAGGATGAATTCGAGAGGTAATGACGGAGCTTGGCATCGAACGCGGAACGGTGAGTTTCCACGTAGTTATCGATTTCCTTGGAGACCGATTTCAAGGCTTCCAGATGCGCATCCGCATCGCGATCGCGGAAAGCGTGATCCGCGATCAGGTTGAGGCGTTTATTGAGTAGGGCATGGAGCTCCGGGTGCATGGGTTTTTGTCGCGTTTACACCGCAAGGGGTGAGGAATCGCAAAGCATTATGAGGTATAGTGAACCGCACACAACAGCAAAGCTCTGTCAGTTTGTACGGATTCTGGTAAAGTGAGAGGAATGTGGAGGAGAAGTAGGAAGCAAGTCGAAGATTCGTGGTCCGATTCATAAAATCATTGTGCGGGCTTGGTGTCCGGTATCATGTTCTTTTCATGATTTCATTGGTGATTGTTGTGGAGGTGAATCCGGATCAAGTGGAGAAATTCATCACGTATCTCACGGAAGAGGCGGCTGATGCGATTGCCAATGAGCCCGGGTGTCGTGACTTTGTGATTTCGCAAAGCGCTACGGAAAGGAACGTTTTCACGCTTGCTGAGTTCTATGATGATGATGCGGCGTTGGAGGCGCATCGATTGACACCGCATTTCCTGTTGTTTCAGGAGAGAGTGAGGGAAAATGACCTGATCAAGCGCAAGCGTGAGGTGGTCAC
>JBIKNX010000242.1:0-3637 GCA_044358435.1 Luteolibacter sp. | reverse complement strand
CGGTGTCGGGTGATGGGATGTTGAGTCGACCCCGTCCAAAATCGAACCATGATGGCCGAGCCATGTCGATTTCCCCCCGGCGCATACCGGCAAGAAAACCGCATTTCAAAATGAATTTGAGCTCAGGGTTTGTCGCGAGTTCAAGCAATTCGGAAACTTTCTTTCTCTCTATCACTACATCGCGGGATGTTGCCTCCTCCTCAAATTTGGGGGTATCGGTTCGGTAACCCAAACCCCGTGCGAACGTCCCCACCCGGCTGGTGTAGGTTTGGGCAGTGGAGACCGATTTCAACTCCTTGGCTTTCGTGTAGTAGCTTTTCAGCGCCTCCTTGGTAATCCGTGCCGGGTCGGTGATTTTCGTGACCTCGGAAAAGTGCGTCACGGCATAGCCTACATTTTCCGCAAACTGTGCCTTCATCTCCCCTGCCTTTTGTTTCCGTTCGAGGTATTTCGCCAACTCGATTTCGATCAAAGTTTTCCCGCCTTTGATTTTCCCAGTGGCCTTGCTTTGCACGGGTCGTCCTCGGAGATCGTCGGCCTTAGCGAGTGCTTCGGATGGGTCGGAGGTTTCCAAGCTCACGCGAATTTGTTCCCCGCCTGCGGAGTAACGAAGCCAATAAGTTTTCCCTCTTTTGAAAACTCCAGGTGCAATTGTAGATTTTGCGGGACGGCCTACACGGGATTTGATTGCCATGCACAGAGTGTGCTAATTTAGCTGTGCTAAATCAATCTCAATTTCCCCTTAACCCCTCATTCACAAGGGGTTATTTTTTACCGTGTTTTAAAGGCTAAAAGACCGGAAATGGTGCGCGATACTGGGTTCGAACCAGTGACCCCCTCCGTGTCAGGGAGGTGCTCTACCACTGAGCTAACCGCGCGTTCCGAAGCTCTCCTGCGGGCGGCGAAGCTAGTGTCAAAGTCGCATTTTACGCAACCCCTTTTTCAATCGAAGCGAAAAAATTTCACTCATGGCTCCCTCGGATTCCGGCTTGAGTTCTCTGGGAGGTCGCCGCAGGCTACCCGCACATCATGAAACTTTTTTCCCTGTTGCTCCTTTTCACCGCCTCCCTTTCCGCTGAAGTGCCGGAAATCTTCAAAGGTTTGTTTGAAGAGGAAGTGCAAGTTAAGGCCAACATCGGTATGGTTGTTCCCCCTGCGGAAATCGGCAAATTGATGGATACGGTCGAAAAAGCGGCACGTAAGAATCCGGAATGGTTCAAAGAATTTTCAGCTGCCGCAAAACCCGGAGTTCCGCTGCCCTTTCACGAAAACCTCGGCCTCACCAAAGAAGAGTATGACGAATACATCGCACTCTGGGCGAAGCGTGAGTTCAAGCCCACCGAGGAAGTGACCCTCGTGCTGCGCAAGACGATAGGCGATACATGGACTCTGACCGCAACGGGCAGCGCCGGAGTGATCTCAACCCTCCGCTATGACCCGAACAAAGACTCCTTCCGCTCTCCGGGTGGAGATCTGAAGCGCCTCAAAGACATCAGCACGGACGAAAATCATATTCTTGGAGCCTGGACCGCAAAGGAATGGCGCTTCCAGGAAAACAGTCTTTTTGGCCTGACCAAACTGAACTTCGCGATCGGAAAATTCAACAAAGGCGAGTTCGGCATCATCATCTATCATGCCCAGGAAATTTCACCCGAAGGCAACCGCGTTCACGATAAGAGCATTGTCCTCCGGTTTCCCCTCGGCAAAGCCGGTCCAGTCAAGACCCAGGCAAAACCCACAAAAGCCAAGTAAGGTTTCCTAATTCTCAGTCCGGAGAAATCTCCAAACGCGTAGGCCTGCGAAGCCGTATCGTCTCCTCGATATTGCCCAGATCCAAGCTATCGAGAACGTTGGTGGAACGGTTCATGAGACCGGTTCCGGAGCGCGTGTTCGCGTCATCGGGCAATTCCGTATGATAGGGATCCACTCCGATCAGCACCGGCTGCGCGGGACGGACCGGTAACGTATCCAGCGCGGGCAGATGATTGAGGGCATGCGAGGGATCGATCTCCATGGAATGCGACCCGGAATGAATCGCGCAGAACGGCATGCCTTGATTGCCTTCTTTCACATACTCGATGATATGAGTGCTGACCGACTTGGCTTTTCCGGTCGCCAGGTCCTCCTTGAGCTCCTGACAATACTCAGTCGATCGCTGGCCTGAAACCGAACAGATTTTGACCTCCACCAAACCGACCGGACGATGAATTCCAGTGGAGGTCAGTGAAGGACTTTGGATCGCGTTCATCGCCGCAACCCAAACGGGCATCGCCAGGTCACGGCTGAAGGCACCCGGATAAATCGGTTTGCTGTTGCCTTGAAGAAATCCGGTCCACACGCCGCAACTCACCCGGCCGTTATATCCCAAAAACCATGCATCGGAAAAATCATGTGTGGTACCACCTTTGCCAGCTCCGTGAAACGGCTTGGCGGCGAGTTGATCTTTCAAACCTCGCGCGCTGCCTCTTTCCATACCGGACGTCATCATTTGATGAACCTGCCACGCCACCCTTTCATCCAGAAGACGGCCCGTAGGGTTCGATGGCGGGTTTTTCTGATATACCACCGCTCCGTTGGCGTTTTCGATCCGGGAAACATAAGTGAATTTTGACGGACCTTTTTTACCTCCGAGAGGAAAGGTCGAGATCGCGGTCACCGCCTGCTTGAGTGAAACCGGCTCCCAACCCACCGTCACGCGAGGAAAGACCTCCGCATCCTGCATCGGAAAACCGAATATTCTGGCGGCATCCATCACGTGATCGATGCCGATTTCCGATCCCAACCGCACCGTCGCCGCGATCTTCGAACTCTCAAAGGCCTTCCGCAAAGTGATACGGCCCTCGTAAACGGGTGAGCTGATTTCCATTCCCCACTCGCCCAGAATTCCCTCGCGTCCACTGACCATCACCGCACGGTTATCCATCGGCTCATCCTCAAGAATCGATACCGGTGTGTGCTTGCCGGCAAGACCAACCGAGTAGAGGAAAGGAAAAAACGCAGTCCCCAATGGACGCTGTCCTTGTTCGATAAAATCATAGGGAACTTGCGCATAGTCTCTGCCACCCACATGAACCAGGACTTCGCCCGACTCATGATCCATCATGAAAACCGCACCTTGAAGATACTCAGGAACAATCCCGTTCTGGTTTTTGGCATAATCACCGCGTTTCTGGTTCTGGTAATCCGGATGTTTCTCAGCCCGGTTCAACGATTCTTGCAATGCCTTTTCCGCAGCGAATTGGGCGTCCGCCAAAATGGTAGTATGAATGGTGAAGCCGCCTGCTGCGAGCGCATCACGTCCCAGAGAGGCTCCCACCTCATCCGCAACGCGCTCATAAAGATGGGATGTTCCGCGTTGCAGGGGTTTGGGATTCAACCGAAGCGGGGAAAGAATCGCCTGATGATAATCGGCGCGCGCAATCATGTTTTCATCGAGCATCCGTTTGAGCACCATATTGCGGTTTTTCTTGCTCTCTTTGATATTATTGAGCGGAGAGTTATTCGTCGGGTTTTTGATCAATCCCACAATTGTGGCACATTCCATGAGATTCAGATCTCTGGGTTCTTTGCCGAAATAACCAAGGGAAGCCGATCACAAGCCGTAAAAACCGCTGCCGAAATAGATGCGGTTCAGATA
>JBIKNX010000241.1:0-3668 GCA_044358435.1 Luteolibacter sp. | reverse complement strand
CCACCTGATCTACGGAGTCCTAAAAAGCGAAAAACCCTTCAACCCCGACATCCTCAAAAAAGCACAAATTATCCCTTGATTTCAACGCCGCATCTGACCCGAATGATTCATCGCATCCAACAGACCGCCGACCACGTATTTGGGCATGGAGTGATTGATCTGACCGGCCAGCTCGATGAAGCGGCAATCGATATTGTGTTCCTTGGCCTTCCAGGTCAGATAGTAGGGGTCGATCGGAATGCAATGTCCGCCGACACCGACTCCCGGATAAAAGGGCATGAAGCCGAAGGGTTTCGTCTTTGCGGCATGAAGGACTTCCCATATGTCGATGCCCAGGGACGAGTAGATGGTTTTGAGTTCGTTGACCAAAGCGATGTTGATGTAGCGGAAGATGTTCTCGGTTAATTTCACCGCTTCGGCGGTATCGCAACTGCTGACAGGAACGATCTGGTCGATGACCTTGCCGTAAAGCTCCGTCGCTCTGTCCCGGCACTCATCCGTGAAACCGCCGATGACTTTCGGCATGTTGCGCAGTTTGCTTTTTGTATTTCCGGGGTCTTCGCGCTCCGGAGAGAATGCCAGGTGAAAATCTTTACCCGCTCTGAGTCCTGAGCCTTGTTCAAGAATGAGTCGGAATTCCTCACGAGTGGTCCCGGGATAAGTGCTAGATTCGAGAGAGACAAGCATCCCGCGCCGGAGGTGGGGCGCGATCTCTTTTGCAACTCCGTGAACATGGGAAAGATCCGGATCCTGATGCTGGAGCAATGGCGTTGGCACGCAGACGATGATGGCATCGCTCTCTGCGAGGCGTGCGGCTGCCGACGTGGGTTCCAAGGTTCCGTCGGCCAGTATGTCTACGAGATCCGTGGAGGAAATATGTGCGAACGGTGAGCGTCCTTGCTGCAGTTCCCTGACTCTTTGGTGGTCGGTATCATAACCGAGCGTCTTGCAGCCTGCTTTCGCGAAGCCCAAGGCTAACGGGACACCGTCATAGCCGAGTCCGACAATCGCAACATCGAAACGTTTTGTGGGGAGTGGGGTAGTGATCATGGTTGGATGGGAAGAGAGCGTTTGTTACGTGTGATCGGTGATCCCAGATCGCGACGTCCGAGGAAGATGAATTGAATCGTTGCCCACACCGAGGTGAACACACGGATCTGATGCCATCCGAAATTATCGAGGAAGACGGCCAGGATCATTTTGCCGTAATCTTTCCATGAAGAGGAGCTCAGACGGGACGTTTCAGTGATGAGGATGGCGATGAGTGTGAAGAACACGCTTGTCGCATAAGCGAGGAAAACAAGTGACAGGATTTCTTTCAAGGTGGTGATTCCAGATACCAGCATGACGACAGCCAGGATATAGGCCGAAAATTCGACGACGGGTGCCATGGCTTCGAAAATAAACAAGTAAGGCAGGCCCAAGAAGCTAGTTGCGCCGTATCTCGGATTGAAAAACATTTTCCAATTATGGAAGATGGCTTGGAGTGTGCCACGTTGCCAGCGGTTGCGTTGGGAGAGATAACAATGAAATTTTTCCGGCACTTCGGTGTAACTGACCGCATCGGGAATAAACGCCAGTCGGAGGCCCCGTTTGTTTTTCCTGTCAAAGAGAAATCTGTTCAGGCGTATGGTGTATTCAATGTCATCCGTGATGGCTTGGGGCCATGGTCCGCCTGTTTCCACGAAAACCGATTTTCTGATCAGAAGAAGCGCTCCGGAAATACATAGCATGCTGTTCAATCGGTTCATCCCGATCCTTGCCCATTGAAAGCTGCGGGCATATTCGACTTCCTGATTCATGCCCAGCCAGGTCTTGGGTAAACCCCGTTTTCTGATGATGCCATTATCGATGACCAAGCCATTTGATGGACGGACGACTCCGGCCGCAGCTGCGAGATTCGGGTCGAACAGGAAGGGGCGTGCCATGTGCTGCAAGCCATCGGCTTCGATCACGCAATCCGCATCGATGATGCAGAGCAGTGGGTAGCGACTCAGGGCCACGCCGGCATTGATGGCATCCGCGCGTTGTCCGTTTTCCTTCGAGATCACCACCAGTTTTGGGTGATCCGGAGATTCGTAAACCGCGTGCCATTCGTTCGTCTCGATGCTGGAAGACTTGTGTCTTTCCAAGGGCTGAATGTTGAAGCGCTGCTTGAGCAAGGCGAGAGTTTCATCGGTCGAGCCGTCATCAACCACGATCACCTCGTAGGTGGGATAATCGAGTTTGAGAGCGTTCTCCACCGCTCCGACAATGATGTCAGCCTCGTTATGGGCCGGGATGATCAGGGAGATCTGAAGCGAGAGTCTGGATTTAGCAATGTGGTCCAGGTCGGAATCGGCGATTTGATTGTTGTATTTGCGAAGCTGCATGGCTCCGAGGAAGATCAACAGCAGGTTGATGACCGAGAGGGCAACGAAATAGACGAGTATGAAAATCACACAAATTTGGAGAAACGTGCTCATGATGGATGGTTTTTCGTGTCATGCAAATCATGCTCGCCGATGACCTGACAGCACATGTCATGTGCGGAGAGGTCTTGGGTTTGATTCATGATTTCATGCAGTTGTTGAATGCCGTTTTGGCCAAGGGAATAGAGAGACTGGGCGGCTGAATAGCGCACTTGCCATGAGGAGTCGGCCAAGGCTTCGACCAGTGTGGGGATCTGTGATTCCGCGTGCAGTTTGCCCATGGCCTGCACAGCTTTGTTGCGAACCGACCATGCCGGATCGTGGCTTAGTTCCGCTACAGGTGAAATGGCTGCGGGGTCGCCAATGTTTCCGAGTGCGCGCGCCGCATTGAGTCTGATGGCGAAATCGGAGTGATCGAGCAAACGGATCAATGGCTTCACTGCCCGAGGCTCTCTCAATGTTCCCAGAGCGCGGATCGCCACATTCAGGATGTTATTGGAATATTTGCCGCCGGGATGATTCATTATCCTGAGGAGTGTTGGAGCCGCGCATGTGCCGTAATCGAGAACGATTTCAACCAGGCGTAACCAATCGATTTCGGTTTCCGAGTCGAGGGCGAGAAGCGTGGGTTCGATGAAGTCCGTATTTCCATGCGCCGCCAGGGAACGAGCTGCGCAATGACGGATCGCATGCACATCATCTTCCAGAGCGTGCAGCAGCGCCTCAGCGGATGCTTCGTTTCTCAGAAAGCCGAGGCGTTCCGCTGCTTGCATGCGCCGTTTTGTAAACGGGCTGTCGAGAGCGGAGATTTCCTTGTCGATATCCGGTAGCGCGGCAAACAAGTGCAGCAACCGGGATTGTTCGTCAGGCGAAATTTTCTTGTGGATGTCCATCAGCAATTGCATGGCCTCCAAAGGATCGTTCTGCATGGATTTGATCACCTGCATCTGCGGTGTCTTGCCCTCAAGATAGCTCATGACGATTGGCTCGTTGATCCTGTCAAATGCCATGGTTTGTGTTTTGCGCCGATCCTTGTGCCAATGCACAGCCGTGGTGATCATGAGCAGAACGACGCTCATGCCGGATATCACCAGCCCGACATTCAGTGCCAATGATGACAGGTTGTAATTTAGGGCTCTTCAGCAAAATTTGTGGGTGAACTTCGGCTCCGGTAGTTTCCCAAGTGTATGAAACAGAGTGGTTTGTAGCAATTCGAAGCTGCGGTAGCCGTAGGCTTTTCTCATGCACAGATTGATC